>CAYYMW010000040.1:0-25302 GCA_964472515.1 uncultured Verrucomicrobiota bacterium
GAGGGCGGTGGTCATGGCGCAGAGACAGAGGCAGGAGAAGCCCGCCCAACGGGCGCGGCGCTGGCGTGAGTTGGTCATGGTTCGCGGGCCGCCGTGGGGCACGCGTCCGGCAAGGTGGCCAATGTCACCTGCCTGGCGGGTTGTCCGGCTCACGGTTCAGCCTGGGACGAAGGGTACTCCGGGTGGGCGGCAGCGGCAAGACGGGCTTCGCATGAAGTGCGGCGGCGAATTGGGCACCCGGTTGGCGCCTGGCCGGTCGTGTTGAAAGGGGCCAGAAACAGGAGAACCGCCGGTCGCTACAACCGGCGGTTCGTCCAAATCGAGGCGGGAATTGGCATTGTTTAGGAACGCCTGGCCAAGACCCGCCGTTCTCTCACCCGAGAGAACAGAAGCTATTAAGCAACCGGGATGCCACCACCCGTTTTTGAGAAATCCGGCTGCCAAACCTACCACGAACAAGCCAGAGTATAGCAGTTTTCGGCCCCAGTGCAACAGCCCAGTTGCCAGCGGCCGAATCGCCTTCTAGTCTGTTGATAATGTGTAGATTACACATGACTGTGGTGTTCGCCAGATAGGCGGAATCTCCGTTTCGTCCCATCCCCAGACGGGATTCTCGCTGCCGTACAATAATTCGCGCGGAGGCCTTGTTCAGTCTCGCCCCGGCATCCTCTAACAAGGCAGTTGTGTCCAGAGTTGTCCACGTTAGGTACAGGGCGGCATTCACTTGGCGCGGAGGCGGTTGCCGTTCGCGCCTGCTCCCAACGTGCGGTTGCCCCCCCCTGCGTGCCATCAACCACTTGGGCAGTGCGCGGAAGCGGCCATGGGTCCGGAGTGGATCGAGACGGAAACCTCATTGGCGACCGCATTGTGAACAAACGGTGAATAACCCAGCCGGAGACGGTGAATAGCGCTCCACGCAGGTGACTGGCGGACAACGCCAGCCACTTCTGCCCGTTCGCTGCGCGGGAGAACCCTCCGGGCGATCAGTGCGCCGCCATCGCCAACTCTGGGGTCGGCGTCTGGCTGGGGACAGGGGTGAGGCGGTGAACCGGCCCTGCATGGCAAAGTTCCTGGATCTTCTCCCGGGTTCCCTGCAGGCGGTGCATGAGCATGCCCGCCATGCGGTTCATCAGTTCACGTCCGAATTCCGGGTTCACCTCGGCCTCGGCACGCAGGGCGCGGGCATCGAAGACCAGCACCTCCGCGTCGTCGAGCGACCGGGCGGAGAACTGCCACTGGTGGGGCGGGAAGATCCAAGACCAACCCAGCGCCTCTCCGGCATGCAGGCGTTGGACGGTCAGGACCCCGCTCCCCGGCACAAAGGTCTCCAAGGCGACGTGCCCTTCGCAAAGCAGATACAGGTGATCGGCATCGTGATGCTCTTGGAAGATCAGTTCACCCGGTTCGTAACGACGCGCGGTGACGCATTCCGCCAGCAACGGAAGGTACTCGGCATCAATCCCCTGCCAAAAGGGGTGCGATTCGAGGATGGATTCGATGGAGTTCATGAGGGCATGGATCGTCAGGGTGGTTGGTTGCAAAGTGCATTTAGCATGACGATATAACCAACTTATGGATTTTCCCACGAGCGCGCCAAACAAATCTTGGCTTTTCGTTCGCAGTTTTTGGCATTTCTCACGCTTATCCGTGAATCGCCCCCGCCTCGGGCCGCCCAACGAGCCGCAACGCACTGGTAACCAATCGAATAGATGCGTCCGTGGGGAGCGCGCAGAAGCCTTGCTCCGACGTGCGGAGCGCGAAATCAGCCGCTGGATCGCCACCGATGGCTTAGGCCGCCATCGCCCGGGCTGCGGCTCTCAGGCCCACTGTTACTTGGCGAGGCGGTAGAAAGCGCTGGCGGTCGCGGGGGTGTTCGTGACCACGTTACGGCCTTGATAGAAAACCGGTTCGGCGGAAGCCGGTTGCCAGACGACGGGGGGCGTCAGGCTGGTGGTCGTTTGGAGGCCGTAACCACCCAGAGCGGCGGGCCAGGAAAGCAGCAGGTGGCCGTCAGCCCACTGGGGAGTCAACTGGGCCTCCGGGCGGCTGGCGGTCAATGCCACCAACTCGATCCCCTTGTCCGAGCCGCGGTTGCGGCTGTATTGCCGGTCGGAGGCGTTGTTCCAGTGCTCGTGGGTGCCCAGACTGGCCAGCTTGGCACCGGTGCGGCCGGGGTCGTAGAAGGCCCGGGAAGGCGGATCGCTGGCCAAGGCCGCCTCGGTCAGGTAGTCCTCCGCCGAGCCCTTGAGCGAGCCGGCGCTCCCCCCACCGCTGGTCACCACCGCGGGCCACTCGTTGAGGAGGAAGTCGTAGGCCACGGAGTCGATGGCCACCGGATCGAGCGAGGCAAAGAGGCTGGCGGGCCAGTTGCCGTTCACGCCGTCGCCAAAGGGAGGTTGCTTCCACTTGTAGGGGTGGGAGTCCCAGTAGTAACCGGCGAACAGACCGTCGACGAGATAGAGGAGGGTCTTGCCGCCCAGTTGGGGATGAGCCATCAGGTCTACGAGCGCGCGGTAATGGCCCGTGCCGGGAGTGAACTCAGCGCTGCCACCGGCCAGGCTGTCGTGCAGGTTGTAGTAATTCAGAGTGCCCTGGTCGCGCAGGTAGCCATTCGGGCAGCGGAGCAGGGAGCCGTAATGGTTCTTGGCACAAACCGTGATGCCCGCCGAGTGCCCCTTGAGAATGGCGAAATTGATGACGTAGGTTGCGCTCGCAAACGGGACGGGCACGTAGTCCTGCAGCTTGCCGACGGCGGCGGGGGTGCTCCAATCGAAGCGCGTGGTGGAGAACTCTGTGCGGGTGCGGCCGGAGCCGGCCTTGCCGTAGTTATCGAAGTAAACCGCGGCGGGGAACTCCTTGTGGAGGTAATCGTACATGAACTTGGGGAACAAGCCGGTGGGGTCGCCGACCGCGATGTCCTCGGGCTTCACCCCCGCCACGTAAACCAATTGGCGCAGCAGGGCCAGCAGCATCTGGGGCGAGTTGTCGATGGTGTTCATCACGCTGGCGTTCTTCTGGTACGTGGTGCGGTTGACCATGGCATCGCCACTGCCGGCGTTGCAGGCTGTGAGGTTGATCTTGATGGCGATTTTCTCCCCGGCCTGGTATCCGCGCTCCTCCTGCTGGTGGGTGCGGTTGAAGTACCGGAAGATGGCCTCCCAGGCGGCAGCTTCCGTGTCGGTGCCCGCGACGCTCCGCACCGCCTTGGCCATCATGACCTCAACGGTGGCGAGGTCCGTGTGCTTGTCCTGCCACCAGTACTCGGGTGAACTGAAACCGTCCCAATGGACGGCGTCCGGGGCATGCACCCAGGCCACGCGCCCGGGGAAGATGCCCTTGCCCTCGCCCAGGGGGCCGTGCCCCGTGGTGAGCGAGGCTTTGGCGGTCCACTGCGGGAAGGTGGCCAAGGCGAGCGCGCCCGCGGCCAAGACCACTACGCCGCACCCCACCGCCAGCCACCAACGGTTCAGGCGCGCGTGCGCCTGGCCATGGCGCCACGCGAGCCGCGCCGCGACCACGCCGGTCAGCCAGAGCACAAAGCCCGAGGCCATCGGTGCCGCCGCCCGCTGGCAGGGGTAGGCGGCCCGGCTCGGCTTGGGGATGACCCGCACCAGGAACCAGAGCAGTGACACCAACCCCATCCCGGTGAACCACCAGCGCCACGGCCAAGCGCGCCCCGGGCGTGGCGCGAGCAGACGACCCGTCTTGGGACAACGCAGCGGCACGCCGCCAGGCTCGGGGGCCGGCGAAGACTCCGGGAGAGTTGCTTTCATGCTGGCACCCTAGCACGCGGGCACGACAAGAAAAGCGCAATTGTTAGGCGGAGCAGGACGCTTGGATTGCAGCCATACCGCAGGCGTGGTAACACTTCCCATATTCGGCGTGCAGCGCGGTTCGAAGGAGCCGCAGGAGCTCCTCCTGCCCGCCGCCACCGGATGCATGTAAGCGAATCAAGAGAAAACCTGCCATGAACGATTCTCTCCCCATTCCCGGCCAACCCCGCGCCAGCACCTGGAACCGGCGGCGCTTTCTCAGCGGAGCCTTGACCGCCGCCGCCGCGGCCTCGTCGCTGGGCGCGGTTTCGAACCGGGCGGCGGAAAGCCCGACTGCGGAAGCGAAGCCCGGCGAGTTCAAGCGCAAGATCAGGCTCGGCGTCATCGGCAACGGCGGGCGCGGCGCCTGGATCGCCAAGCTGTTTCAGCAGCACGGCGGGTATGAGATGCACGCGGTGGCGGACTATTTCCAGGAGGTCGCCGACAAGTGCGGGGATGCGCTCGGGGTGGACAAGGCCCGCCGGTTCTCCACGCTGTCGGGTTACCGACGCCTGATGGAAAGCGGCGTTGAAGCGGTGGCGTTGGAGACGCCGCCGTACTTCTTCCCCGGGCACGCCCGTGCGGCAGTCGAGGCGGGCCTGCACGTTTACATGGCCAAGCCAGTGGCGGTGGACGTTCCGGGCGCGCTGGAGATCCTGGCCGCCAGCCGGAAGGCCACGGCCCAAAACCGGTGCTTCCTGGTCGACTACCAGGTGCCCTCCGACCCCGGAAACATCGAGATTGTGAAGCGGATCAGTGCGGGCGAGATAGGTAAGCCCGCGGTGGTCACGAGCCGGTATTTCGGCGGCGCGTGGGAGGATCCGCCGCGGACGGCGACGCTCGAAAGCCGGCTGCAGCGGCTGATCTGGTGCAACGATGTGACGATGGGCGGCAGTCATCATGTCAACGCCTGCATCCACGCCATCGATACGGTGCTGTGGGCGTTGGGCAAGCGGCCGGACGTAGCGGTGGGATTCTCAAAGATCGCCCGGGACAACCCGCACAGCGACAGCCACGACGTCCTGGCCATCAGCTATGGGTTTGCGGACGGGACAGTATGGGACCACTGCGGGCGGCACCTGAACAACCTGTACCCATTCGAATGCGGCGCCTTGATCCATGGCACCACGGGTTACGCGCAGGTGGCATACAGCGGGAAGGTCCGGCTCCAAGGACCAAACGACTCCTACGCCGCCGAGGTGAACAATCTGTACGAGGCCGGGGCGGTTCGCAACATTGCGGCGTTCTACCGGCAGGTAACCGAAGGCCATTTCGAGAATACTACCGTGCCCCGGGCAGTGGACGGCGCGCTGACCACCATCCTGAGCCGCGAAGCCACGATGCGCCGGACCCGCCTTACCATGGACGAGTTGCTCAAAGAGAACCGCCGGCTGGAACTGGACTTGAAGGGACTCAAGGCCTGAGCGCGGGGCCGTCGGCGGCGGCCGCCAGACCAGCGCGAAACCGGCCGTCCGCAGGACCTCACGGTCCGATGACAATCACGTCCCGCTTGCGCGAGCGGGGCGTTACCCGCAGAGACTCCATTCGGCCATTGGAGTAGGTGCCTTCGATCACCGTCCGGCGCGGGGCGTGGAGCTTGAACTCGACGTTCCATTCCTTGGGCCAGGCGGGCAACAGGAACACCTTCTCGCCGTCGCTCTGCAGCAGCATGGATTGCACGGCCTTCATCAGCACGCCGCCGTGATCCTGATCGGGCGTCCAGTCATAGTTGGGTCCCCAGAAGGCGGGGAAACGCTCGCCCGGATCGTGACTGCGCGCGCGGCCGACGATGGATTGGCGGGCCTGCTCGGTCAAGCCGAGGTAGGCCATGAAGATGTCGTCCTGCCGCCAGCCGCTGTTGCCACGATCCCAACGGTTCTCCAGCGCGGTGATCGCCCAGCCGGCGTTGGGCCGGTTGAAGGCAAACAGCCGGAACGGGAACACGGGATAAAGCTCCGGGTTCTCGATGTTGGGCTTTTCCGCGAAGAGAGCGGCGGGAGCCAGGGCCTTGCGGCCGTTGACCTCCCGGAGGGGAATGGGCGGCAGCTTGGCCCGGAGGCGCTGCCAGAAGGAGCGCTCGGCCGCGCTGCCAGGCGAACCGGGAAGCGTGAGCAGACGTTCGGTAACGGCGATGCAGCCGGCCAGTTCGGGCATGGCGTTGGTACAGCGCCACCAGGTTTCCAGCGCCTGTGAGGGATGCATCACCAACTGGCCTTGCGCGTTGGTGGGGTAATGCTGGTCGAAGAAGGTCAGAATCTCGTGCGTGAAAGGCAGGGTGGTTTGCCGAAGGAACTTGGCGTCCTGGGTGTGCTCGTAGTAATCGAGCATCATCCAGCAGAGTTCGAGCCCGCCGACCCATTCCCACTTGTGCCAGCCGCTTTCCTGAAGTTTGTCCTGTCGCTCGGCGAAGGGCGTCCAGCCGTAGGTTTCGCTAAAGACCGCACCCCAGAACATGATGCACTCAGGGTAGTAGGCGCCCTCGTGGCCCAGGTAGAGCTTGGTGCGGTATTTGCAGAGCGGCAGCAGTTGGTCGGCGTACATCCGGAACAACGGCTGCTGGAGATCGAAGTCTCCGGAAGTGCAGAGGCTGATGTAGGGGAGGCGGGTGTTTTGCCACCAGTAACCGGGCCCCCAGCGACGGTAATCCGGGTCCCGCTCGGTCTCGCCGGGCGGTACCGTAAAGAGCGTGCCGTTGAACTTGATGGGAAACGCTCCCCGGCCCGCGCACGCCGTGATGAAGCGCTGCAGGTGGTACATCTGGCTGACGTACGCCGCCTCGTCCCGCACGACCACGCCCGTCTCTCCCGCCACCCGCCTGCCGCCCACATAGAGACGACAAGTGCCGGACGCGGAGTCGGCCACTGCCGCGACATGCGTCCACTGGCCCGCCGTCAGGGCATCTTTGACCTCGAGTTGCCTGTCCCCGCAGATGAGCCGCAGGCTGTGGCCCGGGAAGGTGTCGAACAGGAACCCATCGCTGCCGCCCGGCGTGATCTTGTCCACCAGGCGGGCGCCTGTGGCAGCCAGTTCGCCCGGCTTGACCCACGCTTCGAGGGTGAAGCCGCCGCTAAAATCCCAATTGGTCGACCCGGGAAGCGCCTGAGGCGCGAGGTTGGCACCGGAGAAAAGCGCAACGCCCTGATGCGGCAGGCCTTGGCTGCGGTCACCGCTGGCGAGCGCCGTGATCTCAGCCTCCGATAACGCCCGATTCAGGACGCTTACCCGACCCAGTTCCCCGCTATAGCGGTTGCCGCCGCCTTGATCCATGCCCAGCCGAACCGGGTGGTTATTGGCCGGCACGATCGAGGCGGTTGTACTGCGGGCGGCGGAGGTGGCGGAGGCCCGAATCCAACTGCGATCCCAAAACTCGCTCCACCATTTCACGTGCGCCGCGCGGCGGCTGGCGAAGGACTTCGCTTCAACCGCCTTCACCGTTGCGTCCAGGTCGCTCAACCAGCTTTCCGGCGTGGCGGGTTGCCGGGTCAGGACATAGACGTCGAACCGATGCGCGGTCCCCTGTGGCGAGCGGAGGTGTTGGTCATCCACACTTTCGCCGCGAGGGGCGGTAACCACCGCGCCGAAGATGCGGTGCAGCAGCGGGTCTGCCTGGGGAAACCCGGTGAGCCCCTGAACTTCGGCGAGCAACCGCGGACCGACGGACTTGCGGTTCTCGTGGAACCACCCGATGCGGTTGGCTTGGCGGGGCAGGAGTGTATCCGGCTCAAGGATGGTGGGACCCTCCTTCTTGTCCGCCCGCTTGGGGTTCATCATCACATCGCTGATCTGCAGTTCGGCCAATTCCTGCTGGTTCGTGCGCCAGAGGTCGATGGTGGCAATCGCCTGCACCGGCGTTGGGGATTCAGCGGTGACATGGATCACGGGACGGTGAGCGTCCACCCATAGAGAAACCGTGGCTTTCCGGGCCCCTTCGCCGGCCTCCACCTTCAACGTGGCGTCCCGGAGGTTCAGCGTTTGGCGGAAGCTGGTACCTTGGGGCCACGGGTTGGGCTCCAGTCGCACCCGCACCTTGCCGACTTTGAGCAGGCGGGCGTTGTCGTCCCACGCGTCGGTCTTGCTGATGTAGAACTGGAGTTCGCCGTTGCCGGTAACCCAGGCATTGAGGGCGATGTCGCCATTCCCGAGCGGCATGGACCCGTGGTGGTTCGCGCTCGGCGAATCCCAAACGACATTGAAGTCATCCAGCGGATCGCCGAGGGGGGAGGCCTGCAATCCGGCCGCGAGAAGGAACGACAGGAGCAAGGGTTGGTACAGCATACGCAATTCAGACCGGTTCGACGGACGCGTTCCGCTGCGAGGCCAGCGCGGCCGTAAAGAGGCGGTGGCTCAGCGCGGTTTCGGACAGGGTGGCCAGACCCGCAAAGCGCTTCAGTGGGCGGCCGGTGGTGAGTTCGTGGAGAAAGGCGGCCCACATCTGGAGGATCGCGTCGGGAAAACCGAACTCGAAGATGGGACCGGTGATGGTCTTGAAAGCTGTTTCGTGGCCGGTCTCGGCCGCGCCCCAGACCTGCTCGCCACCCGCATAGTCCAGCCAGTCGAGCCGCTTGGGGTCGCGGGTGGAAAAACGGGCCGAGGCCTTGGTGCCGAGGATTTCCAGGTACCAGGTGTTCTTCTGGCCCGGCGCGATGCGCTGGAACTTGAGGGTCATCGGGAATGGCGCCCCCGCAGCATCGGCGGTCTCGCAGAGGAGCGTGGCGTTGTCCCAGGTGCGGCACGGAGCGCGACCGCCCCGGCCGTCGGGCCGTTCCTGGACGATGTCGGAGAGAATGGCGCGGACGTTGCGCGGCGCCCAGCCCGCCCGGAACGGCAGGGCGCAGACATGCATGCCCAGGTCGCCCATCACTCCGTACTCGCCGTTAGACTCAATCATCCGCTTCCAGTTGATCGGCTTGTTCGGGTCCAGATCGCTGGAATGCAAGAAGCCGGCGTTGACCTCGATGATCCGGCCGAACGCGCCGCGTTCGAGGGCGTCGCCGATGCGTTGGACCGCCGGGTAGAAGACCCATTGCGAGGCGCAGCGGACCAGGAGTCCCGGGTGGCGGGCGGCGGCTTCGCCGATGGCGGCGTTGGCGGCGAGATCGATGCCGAGGGGTTTTTCCGCCATCAGGTGCTTCCCCGCCGCGAGCGTGGCGCAGCACACGTCCTGATGCAGATGGTGCGGAAGCGCCATGTAGACCGCCTCGACGGCCGGGTTGGCCAGCAGCTCGCGGTGGTCCTGCGTGTACTGCGTGACGGAGGGGAAGTGCTGGCGAAACCAGTCGAAGGGAGCGGGGCTGCGGTTGCAGACAGCCACGAGCTCGGGCCGCGCGGGCATATTGACGAGGTGGCACCAGCGCGCGCTGGCGCTGGCGAATTCGCGCCCCATCAGGCCGCAGCCGATAATGCCAAAGCGAATGGTTTTCATGCCGGGGAGGAGGGTGGTGCTTGCTTGCGGGATAGCGCGCGTTGGACCAACCAGGCCGCGTTATCGTGGAAGACAGCGTTGATGTCGTCGCGCCCGGTCAGGCCTAGCTCTCCGCAGGCCTGTTTGATGGCCAGGAGGTCTTCGTACATGAAGAGCGTGTAGCGCGCTTCGATCTCGGGTGCCTCACGCTCGCGGTTGAAGTGGAAGGGGTGGCTGGTCCGGTTCACATAGGTGCGGCCGTGGTATTGCCGGCGGCCGCGCATGTAGAGAATCGGGTTGTCCGAGCCATAGATGACGCGGCGCGGGCCGAAATGCTCGAGGGCGATCCGATGGCAGACGGGATTCAACACCGCCGAGGTGTCGAAATAGAGGCCGGGATCGTCGGCGAATTGCGGCAGGGCCTCGAGCGCATGCGGTTCCGTGTAACAGCGCCCCAGGTGGGCGATGACCAGGCTGATGTCCGGGTAACGGTGGCGCAGTTCGCGAACCTCCCGCACGTTGTCAGGGTGGCCCAACCGGGCCGCCTTGGGCACGTGGAGGGTCACCCAGGCGTGGCGCGCGTTGGCAACCTCCAACTGATGCGGCGGCAGGTAGGCGAAAATGCTGGCCTCCAGATGGGCGTCGCGCGTTTCCCGGTTCGCACTGATCAACGAGTAATAGGGCTTGAGGCCGATCACGCCGGGGGCATCCAGCAACGCGGCGATCTTCTCTTGGGACCACTGCGGTCGCACCACCGCCAGGCTGTGCCAGCCGCGGGAGGGGCATTCCCGCTGAAGATAGGTGTTCTGGGCGTCGAGGTCGAAGTCCAGGTCGGGCATGCCGAAGGCCAGACAGGAGGACTCCCGCCCTGGGAAGACGGTGCGGTAGCAGCGTTCAGCCGCGGGGGCGTCGATGGGCTCCAGGAGTTCGTTCACCCAGTACTGGCGGCGCATGGCGTCGGTCATCGGCACGAGCCGGTGGGCGGGATCGGCCACGTGGGTGTGGGCGTCGATCAGGCGCTGGGGCAGCCAGGGATCGAGGTGCTCCTGCCAGCAGGCGCGGTCGACGTCGGTGTAGTTCCACACGTAATAGAGAGGCTCGTTCATGGCTGGAAGACTCAGGCCAGGGGCAGGGAAGCCAGGTACTCGCGATAGCGGCCTTGGTAGAGGGGCGCGTCGGCGCCCGGTTGAATCTCGCGCGACTCGGCCAGCATGGCCTCCGCCAGGGCGGCCAGGGGCACGGCGGGCTCCAGCAAGCCGCGGGCGAGGATCGTCGCGCCGACCAGGCTGGCCTCGCTCCCGGCAAAACACCGCAACGGCAGGCCGGTGACATCGGCAATGATCTGGGGGGTAACCCGGCTGGCCCCCGCGCCACCGCCAAGAACCAGGTGCCGGATCGCCTGGCCGTGGCGTCTGAGGAAGTCGAGGTGGCGGTTCAACTCGAAGGCGAGGCCCTCCACTACCGCACGGACCACGTCGTGGCCGCGATGGGACAGTTGCAGTCCGCCCAACCGGCCCCGGGTGCCTGGAGCCAGGCCACATCCTCCGTAAGGCGTCAGGAACGGCCAGAACAAGAGCCCGTTGGCGCCCGGAGTGGACGCCTCCAAGAGCTGGTCGATACCTTCGCGATCCAGTTTCGCCAGGCCGATCGTCTCCAAGGCCCACGTGACCGCCGAACCGCCGTTGACCATGGAGAGAATCTGCCCCCAGAGGCCGTCGATGACATGATGGCTGACGAGCGCGTCGGGCGTGGCCGGCACGGGCGCGACGTCCCCCACGGCCAGCAGGACCCAGGCGGTGCCAGTCCCCACCATCAGGGTGCCGGCGTGGACCGCCCCGGTGCTCAGCGCCGAGGCATATTGGTCATGAACCGCCGGGGAAACCGGGATCCCCGCGCGCAAACCGGCTCCACGCGCCACCTCCGGCAGCAAGCCTCCGGCCGTCGCGCGGGCGGGCAGGAGCTCCGGAAGCTGGCGGACATCCAGTCCCAGCCGCGTCAAGAGATCGGGGTCGTAGACTCGCTGGAGCGGGTTGTAGAGGAGCGTGAGGGCGGCGGAAGTGCCATCTTGGGCCGCGTGACCGCAGAGGCGCGAGACGATGATGTCGCCCACGTAGCCGATCCGGTTGGGCGGCCGCAGCCAGCCGGGTTGCTCATGCCGGAGGCGCTCCAACTGGCCCACGGAGAGCCAGGAGCCGCCGTGCCGGATGCGCTGGAGAAACCACTCCCGACCCAACTCCGCATTCAGCGCCTGGTCGTACGGCTGGCAACGCTGGTCGAGCCAACTGATCACGCGGCCCAGCGGCGCTCCCGTGGGATCCATGACCTGCATGGCGCCCCCCTGGCTGGAAACGCCCAGGGCCTCAATCCCCGTGGCGTCCACCTGCGCCACCGCCTGTCGGATGGCGGCGAGGGTGGCCTTCCAGATTTCCTCGATCTCCTGTTCCACCCCGCCGTTCGAGAGGCGGTACAACGGCACCGGGCCGGCGCCGTGGGCCAGCGGACGCCCCGCGCGGTCAGTGACCAGCGCCTTGACGTTGGTGGTGCCGAGATCGAGGCCGAGCAACATAGGCTAGAGTTCGATATAATCCGCGTCGAGGAAGCCTGCCGCCAGGCGCAACCGCCGCCGGGCGTCGCCGAAGCAAACGGCGTTGTGGTGGGGGCCGCCGGCGGTGGCGTAGGCTGTGAGGAAGGCCCGGACCTTGCCGGCGGGCCGCAGCTTAAAGTGGGGCACGCAGAAGTCCGGCAGCGGGCCGTAGTCCAGGATGGTGGCGGGAGTCGTGATGATGCGCCAGCGTCCGGCGGGGCCGAGGGTCAGGGCCATCAAGGTAGCCGGGCCCGGTTCGAAGCTGGTCACCAAGGCGAGCTGGCGGTCGCGCGTGCGTGTGATGGGCGTGGGCCGCGCCACCAACGGCACCTTGCGGTCGCACCGCGCCATCGCCACGTTGGCCTCACCCATGTGGCTCATGAAGAGGCCATTCCCGGCAAAGTCGATGGTGAAGATCTCCGTGAAGCTGGCCGGGGGCTGAAGCCAGTTGACGAAGGCCGTGGCGGCGGCGGCAATCAGGTCGCCTTCTCCGCCGAAGCCGGTGCCTTCCGCCATCAACCGGCTGGCCGCCACGAAGGGGAGCGTGGAGGTGCGCTCGTCGTCGCCGAAGGCCATGAATTGGTACGTGAGCGCGTCGAGCCGATGATCCTTCACCATGCCGCGCAACGCCAACTCCGCTCGCGCCGTGCCAGCGAGATCTGGTTCGGTGACGTCCGGGGCCAGGGCGTAGGCGGTGCGGTACTCCGCGACGAGGCCCGCCACCTCTTCGGTGCGGGCGGTGGCGGCCCGGTTCACGTAGTCCTCCACCGTGAGATTCGTCCACGAACAGCCGAGGGTGGAGGCCAGGTGGGTGGTATCGACCGCGAAATCGCCCATGCCGGGGAACGGGTACCCGATGAGGCCCACACGGGCCTGGCAAAGCCGGTGCACGGCGGCCGCGGCGGCGAAGAAGTCGCCGAGCTCGGCCAAACCCGCCGCTTCGCCGGGCTGGCTGGTGATGTAATGAAAGCGCACGCCGGCCCGGACGAGCACGTTGGCAAGGTCCTGCGTGCCGTGGACGCCATGGTTGTCGATCATGTCCGCCACGGTGAACGCGGCATCCACGGCGGCGAGTTCCTGCGTGTTCCAGATCGCGACGGGCAGGCGGGTGCGCTGCAGGGCCGGCAACGCGAGTTGGCTGGGCGCATAAGTGAGCAGGACCACCAGGAGCGCATCGACCCCCTCCTGTTCGCAGGCGTTGACCGTCCGCTCGATATCCTCGCGCCGGTAGACCGCCTCCGTGAACCTCACCTCCGCCATGGGGGTCAAGGCGGGCAACAGGGCGTGGCGAACCCACGCCTCCCGGGAAGCGCGCAGCCCCGGAGCCAGCGTTTCGTAGAGTTCCAGGCTCAGCGCGAGCAGGCCGATCTTGGGACGTCGTGCGGCGTTCATGGATTGCCTTTCGTGGCCGGGACGGCGGTTCGCTGGGTGCTTTGGAGCAGGTCACGGAACCGGACCAGGAGATGGTCCACCACCTCGGGGTCGGCCAGGAGGCCGAGTTTCGTCAGGATCGTGCTGTGCCCCTCATGGTAGGCATGCACGCGCGTCCAAACGCCCGCCTCGAGCAGTTGACGATGGAACTGCCGGGCGTCTTCGACCCGGCGGAACTTCAGGCCTGAGAGATGCCCCCGGCCTTGGGCGCTCAAGAGCAGGCCCGGAAACTCCGCCGCCAGGGCGCAGAAGCCCTCGTGAATGCGGCTGCCGGCCGCCCGGATGGCTCCGGCGTGTTCCGCGATCAACTCCAGCGAGCACAGGGCGACGAAAGCGGGCAATGAGGCGGAGCCGTTGGTGCTGATGGCATCGTATTGTTCAAGCACATCGTGGCGCGCGCGCATCAGCACCCCCGAAAGCGGGTGGAACCCGGCGGTCATGCCCTTGCCGACAATCACCAGGTCGGGCTGGAGCCCCAGGCGGCGGTACTCGAACACCTCCGGCGCCCAGAACCCGGTCTGAATCTCGTCGATGCACAGCAGCGCGCCGGTCTCGCGGCACCACCGTTGGGCCAGGTGCAGGTATTCCGGGTCCACGGCGATGGCCTCGCGGTTCATCATGATCGGCTCCGCCCAGAAGCCGGCGACGCGCGAGCCGTAGCGGCGGAACGCCGCCTCGAGCGCGGCGGGGTAGTTGGGTTCCAGGCCCACCATTTCGAAGGGGCGTGGCATGTCCGGCCAGAGGCCGCGCATGAATTGCGGCACCATGTCGGTGCCGTGGTAGTTGCCGTTGAGCGAGAGAATGACCGGCACCGTCTTGGAACCGTGGTTCCGCTCGAACACCTTCAACTGGATCTTCAGCGCGCCCGCGCAAGCTGCCGAGCCGGTGCAGACGCCGAGCAACACGGTGTCCAGTCGGTCCGGTTCGTCCGGGGCGTTGCCAGCTTCGACCAGCCGTTGCGCCAGCCGTTTCACCGGCCCTTGGGGAATGTTCGAGTGATTGTCCCAAATCACGCCGTCCCGGCTCGCCGCGTCGATGGCGGCGCACAAGTCCGGATGGTGGTAGCCCCAGAGCATCTGGTAGTGGCCGGCCGTGCAGTCGAGGAACAGCCGTCGCTGCTCACCGAGGTAAAACAGCCCCCGGCCGGCCAGGAGGTCGTCGCTCGGTGCCGGTTGATCTCCGCCGTAGGAATCCTGCAGGGCCGCCTTGCTGACTGGCGTGAACGGCGGCACCTCGGAGATGGTCTGGCCGAGTTGCGCCAAGAGTTGCCGGGGGGTGCGCGTGTCGAGAAAAGCCTGGCCGGCGCGCATGGCCGAGGCGATGGACGGGCCGTCCGGCCCGAGCAGGTTGGCAAGTGACAAACGTGAGTTCATAGGAAAGCGTGCGGCGTCAATGGCCGGCCGAAGTGCTGGCGGGGCCCCAGAACTGGAACCACAGCATATAAGCGTAGAGCGCGGCCATCAGCGCGATGAACAGGACCCACCAGAGGAAGAGGTTGCGCAGACCGCGATTTCGCTCCCGCTCGCTCTCCGGGAGCTTCGCCGCCTGCCACGACCAGATGATCCCCTTGAGTTTCTCCGGATCGGGTGGGGCGGTGATGAGGGACAGCGCCACCAGCAGCACCATCGAGGTGAACCACACCACAAACGTGCGGTTCAAATAGTTGTCGAACGGCATCAACCAGGAGACGTGCTTGAAAAGGATTTGTTCGACCAGGAGGGTGTAGGGGAACGCGAAGAACAGCACGAAGCTGGCAGCAAACGCGGTGGTTCGCCGCCACAACACCCCCAACAGGAAGACCGCCGCAATGGGCGCGGCCACCCACGCGCCGACATTCTGGATGAGGTCGAACACGCCCAGCTTGCGGTGGGTGAACCAGATGGCGAGGCCGGTCGCCAAGGCGAGGATGCCGAACGCGCTGAACCGCCCCACCCGCACCAGATGAGCCTCTGACTTCTCCCTGCCGAGGAAGGGTTTGTAGAGGTCCATGGTGAAGACCGTGCTGCAGGAATTGAGCACCGAACTGATGTGGGACAACATGCCGCTGGCAAGCCCCGCCATCACAATGCCGCTCAGCCCCACTGGCACCAACTCCCGCACCAGCGTGGGGAACGCCTGATCTTTGTCAGGAAGTCCGGGATAAAGCTTGAACGCCACGATGCCCGGCACCACCACCAACAGCGGCAGGAGGATCTTCATGAACCCGGCAAACACCACGCCCATACGTGCGTCCCATTCGCTGCGGGCGCCCAGGCAGCGCTGCACGATGAATTGGTTGGTGCAGTTGTACCAGATGCCAATGGAGATGAACAAACTCCACACCCCGAACCACGGGTAATCCTTGTCGGTGATGGGATAGATGATCTTGAACTTCTCCGGCGCGAATTGCATGAGGTCGTCCAAGCCGCCCACCTTGTCGAGGCCGATGACGGTCACCACCAGGCCGCCGAGCATCATCACGACGAACTGGAGGAAATCGGTCCACGCCACGGAGGTCAGCCCGCCATAGATGGTGTAGCTGCCCGCCAGCACCGCCAGGCAGACAATCGTCACCGTCTCATCGACCCCAAACATCCCCTTCATCGCCTTGCCGCCGGCCAGCATGACCACCGACATCTGCGCGATGATCCACAGCACCAGCGAACAGACCGCAAAGAGATAGCGGCAGGTGGAGTTGTAGCGTCGCTCGAGAAACTCGGGCATCGTGTAGAGGCCGCCGCGCAGGTAGAAGGGCAGGAAGATCCAGATCAACGCCGAAAAGGTGAACCAGTTGCCCCATTCCCACTGCGCCACCACGAACCCCACGGCGTACGCCACGCCGATCATGCCGATGAAATGCTCGGTGCTGATGTTCGCGGCGATGATCGAGCCGCCGATGGCGTACCAGGGCAACCCTTCGCCCGCGAGGAAGTAGCTCCGCGTGTCCGTCGCCTTGCGCCGCGCGACCCAGATGCCCAACCCCAGGTTGCACGCCAGATACAGCGCGAACAGGATGATATCGACGCGATGGATCATAACGTCTGCCACGGTGCCCGCCTCGGCCGGTCGAGCATGGCGTTGGCCTCCGCGTCGTCCGGGAAGCGCTCCTTGACCGGATCCCAGCGCAGCTTCCGTTTCAACCGCGCCGCCACGTCGCCCAGGTTGCAGATCACATAGGTGTGATGACCCGTTTCCACCGGGCAAATGGGGTCTTTCCGGGTCCGGACGTTGCGGAGAAAGTCCAGGTGGTGATGGTCGCTCACATACAGGCGGGTGTCCCGCTCACCAAACGTGACTTTCAGCAACGACTCTGGCTGGGCTTCGAGCTTCTCACGGTTTACGAACACCCAGCCCCGGTCTCCCTCGAACCTCACCCCGTGCGGATTCTCGTCGTCGCTGGTGAACACCAGTTTCACCCCGTTGGCGTAACGGAACTCCACATGCCATGTCGCGGCCGCGGTGTTCATCCCCTCGGCGGGGAACGTGGCGTGTCCTTCGGCTTCCAGAGGCGTGGTGTCATCCGTCCCATTCCCCCATTGGGCGATATCGACATCATGCTGTCCCCAGCCGGACAGGAAGCCGACCGTATAGTCGTAGCACAGCATCCAGCCCTTGAGATTCTCCAGCCGTTCCTTGAAATAGGGACTCGCCGGGGCGGGCCCCAGCCACAGCTCATAGTCGAGGCCGTCCGGGATCGGTTCAGTACGGACTGCCGGCCCCGCGTACCCCTTGGGATCCCCCACGCGAATGGTGTGCAGCTTGCCGAGATAACCGTTGCGCGCCAGTTCGCAGGCCAGCCGAAACCGGGCCGATGACCGCTGCTGGGTGCCCAACTGGAAGATCCGCTGGTGCTTGCGCACCGCTTTCACCATCGCCTGGCTCTCGGCAATGGTCTTGGCCATGGCCTTCTCGCAATAGATGTCCTTGCCCGCCCGGGCGGCGGCGATCGTGTGCCACGCGTGCCAGTGCTCGGGCGATGCGATGAACACGGCGTCGATGTCCTTTCGGGCCAGCAACTCGCGGAAATCCACATGGTCTGCGCAACCCTTCCCACTGCCGCCCGGCTTGCCTTGCGCCCAGTCCTCGACGAGTTGCTTCGCCTTGAGCCGGTTCTCCCGCACCGGGTCGCACACGGCCACGATCTGGGCCTGGGGAATGCCGGTGAGCACCTTGACGTGGGAACGCCCCTGGTTGCCCACGCCGATCATGCCGATGGTGATGCGCTCGCTCGGCGCGACCGCGCCATCGCCCCCCAATACGGAAGCAGGCACGATCAGCGGGGCGGCCGCGGCTCCCGTCACGGTGCGCAGGAACTGACGGCGGTTTGGTGCTTGAAGCAAGCGTTTCATATCAATCCAGCTTCGCAGGCAACGGCACAGGCTCCCACCCCTCGCGTCCCAGCGCAATGTCGCGTTCGACAAACTCCCAAACCACCACCCGCTTGCCTTCGAGGAGCTCGGGGTTGGTGCTCAACTTGCGCCGCACGTCGGTGGAGGCGCCGCCGTCGCTGTAGATGGCATCCACCGGGGCCTGCAACGCCAGCGCCAAATGCGAAACGAAGCCGGCCGAGCCGGGCAGCAGCCGCTTGGTCCCCTGCTCGGGCTTGGTGAGAGCGACCGCGCCCATCACTTCGCCGAGCGATTGCGGCTCCGCGAATTGGTAGATGCGCGAGAAACTGTCCCCCAGCACCAGGACCGACGCCTTCTGGCCCGGGAACCGATACGCGCCCGGTCGATCCGAGGCGGTGGGCACGAGCGGCCCCAAGGTCGGGTCCACCACCTGTTGGCAAGGGACTTCCTCAGCCCCGAAGGTCCTGCGCAGTCCCGGAATCTGCATCATTTCGAGCACGTCACCCCAGCGGTGCACCAGTCTGGGCTGAACGGTGAATTCCCGGGTTGCCTGGGGGGCGACGCCCAATTGGCGCAGCCGCCCGGCGACCGTTCGCGCCGCCAGTTGCGCCCCGGCGGGTGTCCAGTGCGTGTCGTGCGCCAGGTAGAGCGGCGCAGACGCGGCAGTTTCCCGGCGCGCCTCGCCAAAGACTGGGAACAAGTCCACCGTCGCCACCCCGCGTGCCTGGAGGGCCGTGAGCAGCTCCCGGGTGGGCGATTGGAATTCCTGACGGCCTGCGACGGCCCGGGCGCTCAGGTGGTCAGGATAGACGCTGGGCTTGCCCGGCACCGGCATCACCACCAGGGCGATGCCCCGCTCCTGGAGTTGGTCGCGATACGCCGTGATCGCCTGCAGCACACTTTCCCGCTGGGTCGTGCCGTTGGCGGGCCGGGCCCACGTGGCATCCGTCCGATCCACTTCGGCGCGGTCAGGTTCCACCAGGTACCGCACGTCCGGTCGGTAGAAGAGCCAGCCGTCCGGGCCGAGGACGCCCTTGGCCCCGGTGTCTTTCAGCGACGCGAACAAAAACCTCTGCGCCCATGGCCGCAACTGCTGCTGGACCCACGATTTCTCCTTCAACGTCGCTTCGTACTCGCGGAGGTTCTTTGCGGTGGGCCGCAATCGAAACACATCGGTGAACTGCACCCGCTCGCCGCGGGCCAACTCAAGGCAGGTCTGGCTGAGCGGCACCGCGCCAATGAGGGCCAGGAACAGGATGATCAAGGCCACTTCGCTGCGTCTTGGCGCGCGGGCGCGCGGCAGCCCCCCGGAAGCATTCGCCCCCCGCTGCGGGGCTTCCGCCGGCAACACCAGACTTTGGGTGGGGTCAGCCATGGCCGCTCAGAATTGGAAATAGAGGAACGGGTTGAAGGCCTGCGAGAACATCACCAGCAAGGCGAACACAAACGCGGGCACGAGGACCGCGACTCGTCCCCACGTCTGCGGCTGCTGGGACCAGTCGTGCGCCTGCACCCGTTGAAACACCAGCAGCGCACACACTCCCATCACCACCAGGTTCAGCGGCGTGTAGAGTTCCGCGCCCAGCAAGGCGGAGGCGGCACGGACAGGCGCGAGGCCAAAGAGCGCACCATAGTAGCTCATGGCAGCCGTGAGGTTATCCGCCCGGAAGAGCACCCACGAAAACAACATCAGCACGAAGGTGATGCCCATCCGCACGCCCGCCGGAAAATGGCCGTAGGAACTCCGTTTGCCACGCCAGCGCTCATACGCCAGCAGCCCGCCATGATAAGCGCCCCACACGATAAAGTTCCATTTGGCCCCGTGCCACAAGCCGCCCAGGAGCATCACCACCGCCAGGTTGAAGTAGGTGCGCGTCTCGCCCAGCCGGTTCCCGCCCAGGGAGAAGTAGAGATAGTCCCGCAGCACGCTCGAGAGCGAAATATGCCAGCGCCGCCACAGGTCCGTGATGCTCTCGGCGCGATAGGGCGCGTCGAAGTTCTTCAGGAACTCAAATCCCAACATGCGCCCGAGCCCGACCGCCATGTCGGAATACCCGCAGAAGTCGAAGTAGATCTGGAAGGCGTACGCAACCACTCCCACCCAGGCGTCCAGCACCCCCGGCGCGGCGGCGTTGAAGACCGCGTCCGCCACCTGCCCGCACGGGTTGGCGAGCAGGATCTTCTTGGCGAAACCGAGAATGAAGATGGCGATGCCCGACGCAAAACGGCTGACCGTATGCTCGCGGAAGAACAACTGCTCGGCCAGCGTCTTGTAGCGGATGATCGGTCCGGCCACCAAATCCGGAAACAGGGCCACGAACGCCGAGAAGTCCGTGAACGACTTGGCCGGCGTGGCGTGGCCCCGATAGAGGTCGATGATGTAGGTGAGCGAATGGAAGGTGTAAAAGGAGATGCCGATCGGGAGCACCACGCGCAGCACGCGGAACGGCTCCGCCCCCACGGCGGCCAGCAACTGGTTCAGCGTCTCCGCTGAGAACATGTAGTATTTGAAGAAGCCCAGGAAACTGAGGTTGGTGACCACGCAGGCGGCCACGGCGAACCGCTGCTGCGCACGTGTGGCGCCAGGCCGCGTGATGAACCGCCCCCAGAGGAAGTCCATCACCGTGGTAAACATCATCAGGCAGACAAACCACGGCTCCCACCACCCGTAGAAGACATAGCTGGCGGCTGTGATCCAGGCGTTGCGCCACCGGTACGGCAGATTGAAATAGATCAGCAGGAACAGCGGCAGGAAGTAGAAGACGAAAATGTGGGTGGTGAAGACCATGCCGCGCGCCTAGTAGCTGGTGGGGTTGGCCCAGAGGGCGAAGAAGCGGTTGGTGCCGGCGGGAAAGCAGTAATCGAGGGCCCCGCTTGGCGCCAGGTCAGCCAGATCGTAGTCCAGCGCCAAGCGGTGCGCCTCACCCGCCGTGAAGGTGTCCAGTTTCCCGCCGAGAGGCGTGTCGCCCCAGTCCGGGTCCTTGATGCCCGAGCGCGGCAACCAAGGCTTGTAGTGGCCGACGAAGATCTCGTCGCCGGCCTGCAACGGGTGCTTCCCGTCCTTGTCCTGCCGGTGGACCTTGAGGACCTTGTATTTCAGAACGTAGGTGTACCGGTACGCGCCCAGCTGCGGAAAGCTCTCCGGACGTTCCAGCAACCGGGCGGTCACCTCGAGGCGCCCCAGCTTGGTCACCTGGTCGTCCACGCCGGTCTGACCCCGCCTGGCCAGCAGCCAGATCACGGCTGCCACCGCAAGCACCGTCAGGATACCCCGCAGCGGCCCGGGCCGGGCCGGATAGGGCGCTCGGGCAGGCAGCGACGCCTCCTGAACCTGCTGGGTAGACAAGGGCGGTTCGGCCATCTACTTGCCTCCCAGTTCGGCGTAGGTCCAGTGCGGCTCGAAACCCGGTTGTCCCAGGCGCAGCACCGGCCCCGCCTTCGCCTCGGGAGCCAGTTCCCGCATCTGCTTGAAATCGGCGGGCACCACGATGGGCGCGTCGGCCATCCGTATCAGCGCCATTTCGGCATCGGTGCCGCCATCGGACACCGGCACGGCAAAGACCACATACTTGTCATCCGGCGAGGTGCAACCGTAATAGACATGCCGGCCGGCCTCGCCGTAGATCAGTTTGCGGCTCTTGCCATCGGCGCTGGCCTGCATGAGGAAGGTCACGCCGTAGTCGCTGCTCAAGCCCGGGATCCGGTTGGAGTAGATGACCCGCTCCGGATCGGCTTGGAACCAATCCGGCGTGCAGCAAAGGTTGCGTGACACTTGCGTCGCCTTGCCCGACTCGAGCTCCACGCTCAGGATGTTCCAATCCTGCCCGTTCAGATTCGCGGTGCCGCACAGCCGCTTCCCATCCGCCGACCAGAACATTTGCTGGAAAATTCCCTGCCGGGGCAACTCTCGCACCAGCTTCTTCGACTCGAGATCGAGGATGCGGATCTTGCCCTCGCGCTTGTAGAGGCAGCAGATCTGTTTGGCGTCCGGGCTCCAGCAAGCCCAGGGGAATTCGCCCTCCTTTCCCTGCGGCTGTGGCTGGGAGCCATCCGCGTTGGCAATCACCAGCACGCCGGCCGCACCCCAGAGATCGTGGTTGATGACCTCGCCCGGCTTGGCGCCGGGGGCCTTGGCCATCTGCCGATAGAGCATCCGTTTGCCGTCCGGCGAGAAGTGCCCGCCGAACTCGTGCTGGCCCGGGGTCTGCGTGACGTTCCGCTTGGCCGAACCGTCCGGCCGACTCAGGAAGAGGTCGTAGTTGCCGGCGTCGGTCCACGCGGAATAGAGGAGCCAGCCTCTGCCGGCAACCTCCTCGCGGAGCCTGTTGATCTCCGGATCGGCGGTCTGAGCAGCAAGAAACAGCGTGCCGCATCCAGCCATCCCAGCCAGGACGGCCAGGCGGCGAAGCCAGCGAGGGACGAAACCATCATTCATGGGTAAGCGAAGTTGCGGCTCCTTTGGCCGTTTTCGAGGTGGAAGAGTCTCCCTCGGCAGGCGCCAGGATCACCCGGACGCCCGCCTTCTGCAGCGACTGCAGGTGCTTGGGAGAAGCACTTGGATCAGTGATGAGACCCGCACAGTCGGCAATGTTGCCGAAGCGCATCAAGGCCGTCCGTCCGAGTTTCGAGTGATCCGATACGATGTAGGCCGCCTTGGCGCTGGCCACCATCTTCGTGAGCATGCGGCACACCTCGATCGAGGCGTTGTAGATGTTGCCTTGCAGGTCGATCCCGTCGGCCCCGATGAACGCCCAGTCCGCCTTGAGGTGCTCGAGGTTGGTTTCGGTGATGATGCCCACCAGATCGGGGGAGTCACGGCGGACAAATCCGCCCAGCAGCAGCACCTGCACGCTGGCGGCCTGTTGCAGCGCCGAAGCAATGGCCAGCGACGGGGTGATCAGGGTCAAGCGCTTGCGATGACGCAATTCCAACGCCAGCGCCAGGGTCGTCGTGCCGGAATCGAGCATCACCGAGTCCCCATCCCGGATCATTGCCGCCGCCGTCCGGGCGATCTGGCGCTTCGCCGCCTCCTGTTGTTTGGACCGGTTCTGAAACTCGAACCGGAACAGCACCTCGTCCACCGCCGCCGCCCCCCCGTGCGACCGCACGATCCGCCCCGCGGCCGCAAGCGCCTGCAGGTCGCGCCGGATGGTCATCTCGCTCACCCCGAGCTGCTCGGCGAACCCGCTCACCGAACATTCCCCCTGCTCCTCCAGGAGTTGTTCGATCCGGCGGTGCCGCGTGGCCTCCATCAGGCGGTGCCCGTTGGCTGGCGGTGTCTTCTCGGTTGATGGGGAAGCTCTCTTCAAACGTGGTCCTGGGAGGTGCATCCGGCGCAGGAACCCTCCGGCGTGCGGGAGGGAGGGAACGCGGGCAACGGCCCGGTGGCGGGTCCGGCTGGCATTGCGCCCGGATGGTCGGCGTCGCACATAAACGCGCTAGAACGCACATAATCGAACAAATCCGATCAGCACTGTCAAGGCCAGAACCGGCTTTGGAGAAGAACCTCCGGCGGTCCGGGGATGGGGATCTTCGTGACAGGACCGGTCGGAGGTCTATCCTGCGGTGCGTGGACCGGATTGCCGGCGCGCAACCACACTGGCGCCGTCAGGACTCCGCGGCAACCAACTGTGGCTCCGGCCCCTTGCATCGAACATGAATACCGCCTCACTCCAATGCCTGCGCGGCACCCGCCTCCGAGCTTGTCTTCTCGCCGCCCTGCTGTTGCCGGACTTGCCTGCCGCCGCACGCGCGCAGGATGCCGCCAAGAGCGCGGCCCGCCCGCCCGCTGTCAGCAGTGAAAAGCCGGTCTGGGTGCTGGCCTACTTCCGCCAACGCTACGAAGGGCGGGTCGAGATCGATGCCAACGGCCAGACCCGCACCGTGCCGCTGCCCAACCCGATGAAAGAAGAGCAACTGCACCTGGCGCTCTCGGAAGATGGCCGGCATTGGGTGCCCTTGCAGGGAAACCGTCCGGTCTGGAAACAGTGGTTGCGGGATCCCTTTGTCGGGCGTGGAGCGGACGGTCGATGGCACCTGACCGCCACCGGAGGCGGCCCCGGACCGAGGCCCGGCCGGGAGGCCGGTCCCACCTGTCTCTATGCAACCTCGAAGGACCTCATCCACTGGCAGGACGCGCGCTCCCTCACGCCGATGCGGGGGGTCACCGACGAAACCGGCCGCCCGGCCCGCAACATCTGGGCGCCGGAGTGGATCGTCGATCCGGCTTCCGGCGACTACGTCATGGTCTGGTCATCCTCCTTCGAGGATGCGGGCTGGAAGCGCAGCCGGCTCTGGCTGGCGCGCACCAAGGATTGGCGGACCTTTACCCCCGCCAAAGCCCTTTTCGCCCCCCCTTATTCCGTGATCGACGGGACCTTGCTGAACTGCGACGGGACCTGGTTTCTGTTCCACAAGGAGGAGGAATTCGGAGCCAAGACCGGGGAACGGCGGGCCATCCGCCTGGCCACCGCCAAGCGCTTGGAAGGACCGTACACGATCTTCGAAGGCCCGCTGAACCAGGGGCAGATCGTTCCCGTCATCACTGAAGGCCCGAGTGTCATGCCGGACCCGCTCAAACCCGGTTGGCTCCTGCTCTATGATTATTGCATGACCAATGGGTACGGCGTCTCGACCTCCATGGACCTGACGCAATGGGCCATCGAGGAGGCAACGAGCCTGCCGCCGGATGCCCGGCATGGCAGTGTCGCACGGTTGACGGCAGCGGAGGCGGAGGCTTTGCGGGCTGCTTTTCCCGAAACCCGCTGACGGCCCGGCGCCAGGGCACCACTTGACCTTTGCCACCGACAGTGCGAAAGAAGAAGCATCGTGATATGAATGCCAGCATCCCCTCTCTGACTGCTTCGCGCCTTGCTGTTTCGACTGTGATCGCTGCGGCCCTGTGGGTGTCCGCCCAAGGGACTCTGCAAGCCGATCCCCATGCCAAGGCGGTGGTCTCCAGCACCATCCTCCCCGGCAATGTCGGCAACGATTTCACCGACCCCACCAAGGCCTTGGGGGCGCCCGACGGACTCTATGTCTGCATGGGCGGTCCCGGCGCCGAACTGGTGCTGGACATGGGCGAAACGACGCCGGTCGTGGATGGTCCGGGGCCCGACCTGGCGATCCGCGAAATCGGAGCCGTCAATGGCGGGGCGGACGAGAGCCACCGGGTCTTGGTCTCGAACAGCACCAACCTCGAGTCCTTTGTGGAGATCGGGACCGGCCGCGCGCTCTCGTTGCTGGACATCAGCCCCAGCGGGCTGGCGTCGGCCCGGTACGTCCGGCTGGTGGACATTGCCACCGAATCTCTCCACGTCAACACGCCGGGCTCGGACATCGATTCGGTCACCGCCCTGCACGCGGAGGGTAATGCCCCGGCCCCCGAGGGCCTCCAGGTCATCCCCACTGGACAGGGCCTCCTGTTGCGCTGGCAGGCCTCCTCCCTGACCAACGTCACCGGCTATGCCATCCGCCGAAGCCCGGATGGACGGAGCTTCGGCAGTGTGCCGGACGTGACGGTCTCCGCCCTCGAAACAGCCTGGCTCGATCCGGTGACGCGCGTGACCAACCTGTGGTACGCCGTGAGCGCGTTGACCTCGGGCGGCGAGAGTTCCCTCGCGCTTGCCGAGGCGAAGATCGCCAGCCTCGAGATCAAAGGAAGCCAGGTGGTCCATCTCGGGGACGATGTCATCCCCACTTGGGAACAACCCGATCAGACCAACACGTATGCCGTCGAGTTCAACC
>CAYYMW010000041.1:0-25044 GCA_964472515.1 uncultured Verrucomicrobiota bacterium
GGCCGTGAACGGGGCGGGTTGCTGGGCCAGCCGAACTACGCCTTTCTCCTGCCCGAATGGGCGGCTCGGCTGACCAACGACGTGGAGGCGCTTCAATTGGAGAGTGTCCGCCTCGGCCGCGCGGAGGCCACGCTGGGTTGGAAGCAGAAGCGCCACGCCGCCAACCTCCCCTGGCCGCCTCCGGGCGTCGCCGCGGACTTCACCTACCGCGGTGCGACCGAAACAACGCGCGGCCTCGCCGTGACGGTTCACTATGAGCTGTATGACGGCCTGCCGGTGATGGGCAAGTGGCTGACGGTCAGCAACCTGTCCCAGCGCGCCGTGACCATCGACGGGCTGACGACGGAACTGCTAGCCTTGGTCGAAGGGGAATCCGCCGTGGATGCTCGCGAATCCGGCCGGTGGCGCCTGCCCGCTGTCTCGGTCATCAGCGACTACAGCTTCGGCGGCATGGACCCCACCACTGCCAACCGGGTGGCCCAATGGCTCCCTGACCCGCAATACCTCACGCAGGTCCATTATGAGCGCAAGACCCCCGCGCTGCTCGCGTGCCGTCCCCCGGCCGGACCGGGCATGCGGCTCGAACCCGGGCAGAGTCTCGCGTCGTTCCGCGTCTGGGTGGTGGTGCAGGACAGCGACACGCGCGAACGCCAGGGCCTGGCCCTGCGCCGCGCGCAGCGGGTGCTCGCCCCCTGGCTTACGGAGAACCCGATCATGATGCACGTCCGCAACGCGGACACGAAGACCTTCCGCAACGCGGTGGATCAATGTGCGGACGTGGGCTTCGAGATGATCATCTACACCTTCGGCAGCGGCCTGGAGATGGAGAACATCAACCCCGAGTACCTCGCCCGCATCAAAGCCGACGTCGATTACGCCCATTCCAAGGGCATCGAAGTCGGGGCGTATTCCCTCTTCAGCAGCCGGCGCATCGACGACGCCAACGACGTCATCAACCCCAAGACTGGCAAGACCGGCGGCGCCATCTTCGGGAACGCCCCCTGCATGGGCAGCGTCTGGGCTACGAACTACCTTGCCAACATCAAACGTTTCATGGAGGCCACCGGGTTGGACTTGCTCGAACATGACGGCCCCTATCCGGGCGACCTCTGCGCCTCCACCAACCACCCGGGACACCGCGGCTTGGAGGACTCCCAGTGGACCCAATGGCGGACCAGCGGCGATCTCTATCGGTGGTGCCGGGAGCGGGGCATCTACGTCAACGCCCCGGATTACTACTTCCTCACAGGATCCAGCAAGACTGGCATGGGCTACCGGGAAGATAACTGGTCGTTGCCGCGCGCCCAGCAGATCCTTCATGGCCGCCAGAACATCTACGACGGCACGTGGGAGAAGACCCCCACCATGGGGTGGATGTTTGTGCCGCTCACGGAATACCACGGCGGCGGCGCAGCCGCCACGCTCGAACCGCTGCGTGACCACCTCCCCGACTACGAGGCCCATCTGGTGAACAACTTCGGCGCCGGGGTGCAGGCCTGTTTCCGCGGCCCGCGTTTGTACGACAGCGAGCCCACGCGCGAGCTGCTGAAGAAGTGGGTCAGTTGGTTCAAGCTCTACCGGGATATCTTGGAATCCGATGTCATCCACTGGCGCCGCGCCGACGGACGGGACTTGGACGGCTACATCCACGTCAACCCGAATCTCAAGCACTGCGGCCTGGCGATGCTCTTCAACCCGTTGCCCCGGGATGTGGAACGCACCGTGGAATTGCCGCTTTATTATACGGGCCTCGACAAGACCGCGATGGTTCGCCAAAACGGGGAGCGCGCCAAGCGGGTTTGGCTGGATCGCGATTACACGGCGCGCATCGACGTCAAAGTGCCCGCCCAAGGCCGTGTCTGGCTCCTGATCGATAAGCCCTGAGGTTGCCGGGCACGGCGGGGGGCGCCGGTGATTGGCCCCCAACCAACAAGCCGGGTATGAGCCGGATGCGCCAGGCCTTCGAGCGTCTCTTTCGCTGCCACTTGGAACGCCTCGGAGCGCGTCGGCTTGAGCAGGGGATCGAGCGACTGTTCGCTCGGGGAAATGGTCTGGCGGAGCGCGCTGGGCTTGCCCAACCGAAGGCTTGGTTCGAGCTCTGGCGCACGTTGGATCTCCGGATTGCCCGCCGCCGCGCGCCACTTCCCTTGAGTCCGCCGCCGCTCTTTCTTTGCGACGGCGGCTTGGGCGGACTGGCCCGGTGGCTGTGGGCCTGCGGTTGCGAGGCCGAGTGGCGTCCCCGGACGCCGGATGGCGAACTCGTTGCCGAGGCCCTGCGGCGACAGGCCATCCTGCTGACCACGGATAGCTTGATCCTTGAGCGACGCGTGGCGCGCGATGGCTCACTCCAGGTGCTCTGGCTCCCGCCAATCCTGCCCCTGGCGGAGCAGTGGAGGGCCGTCCTGGCCCGCTTCCAACTCCAGCCCGGCGATCCCCGGTGCATGGATTGCGGTGGGGAGTTGGCGATTGCCGACAAGGAAACCCATCGCGACCGCATCCCACCCCGCACCTATCGCTGGCTCAACGAGTACTTCATCTGCACCCGCTGCCAGAAGCTCTTCTGGCACGGCACCCACTGGCAGCGCATCCAGGCACGGCTCGGTGCCGCGCACCTCGTGCCGCCAGCCTATCGGTAGGGCGCCCGCATCCCGGCGGCAGACCCCGCGCTGTCTGCGACACCATCCGCCGCTGCGAAGCCAGGCGACGGCATCACCGCAATAGCGGCAAGCGGAAGAGGTACTTTTCGATGCCGGCCCAGACGTAGCCGCCGTGAATCCGGAGCGTGTCCACTTCGCGGCCGCGGTAAGTGCAAACGCGGATCATTTTGTGCTGCTCCAGGTCGATTACGGCGATGAAGCCGGCCCCGCCCACCCAGAGGTTGTTGCCGTCCAGCGCCAGCGCCGAGACACTGTCGTTGGGAAGCCCCTCAGCGAGCGAGAACGACTTCCATTCGCCGGAGTTTGGTTGGCGAATGGCGACCCCGCCGAGATAACCGCGTTGGATGCTCGCTGGGTCCGAGTCGGGGAAGTGGTACGAAAACTCGTGAGTACCCGCCCCCACCCAGCGGCTATCTGCCGCCACGCACGAGACGCTCCGCCCCAATGCACGCAGCGAGATGGTGGTCCACCCTTGGTTGGCGAGCTCGCCACGCTGAAGCCCCTTGCCCGGCACACTCAGCCAAATCTCATTGGACGAACTGAAGGCGATGCCTGACACCTTCGACCGCGGCGCAGCGTTGGTGTCGTCCAGGAAGTTCCTGGGACCCGCAGCCTTATCGAGCAGCAGGTCGGTCGGCAGTTTGGTCGTCAACGAAGCGAAACGGCCGTTGGAGAGATCGAGCTTCCCCACACCACCGAGCTTGCCCTTGCTGTAGCCCAACCACAGGTTGCTTCCCTCAAGGCAAAAAGACGCGATTCCGTCCATCAACAGGCCGTTCTCAACCCGGTATTCCCTGAGGGTTCCGCTGGCTTTGTCATACCGGATCAGACCATCCTCGGCGGTGCCAATGAAAACGGCGTCCGGCCCGGCGCAGATCGCCGCCACCTCGGCACCATCGAGGGAATCCAACTGGACGCGCTTGACCGCTTTCCCCTCCAGGTCAAGTTGCACCAACTCGCTGCCGCGGCCTACCCATACCGCCTGATCGTCCACAGCGAAGGCGAAGTCGTTCTTGTTGGTATGCCAGGGGTCTGGCAGCACGAAGCGTCGTTCGTCCACCGGCTCCTTCAGACCGAGCTTCTCCCGGCACCACCGGGCGCCGCGCTCGGTGGGGAAGGCTTGACCGTACTTTGCCCAGGGATAGTCGCCGCCCACCCTCACCGTGCGTCCCTTGAAGGACTCGAACAACGCCAGACCATCCTGCCAACGCTCGAGGTTCATGTAGGCGAAACCCAGAGCGATGCGGTCGCTTTCACTGGGAGGATCGGAAATCTATCGCTCCACCGCCATGCGGCGAGCCTCGCCGATGCGGGCCACCAAGTAGTACATGCGATGGTCGATGGCCCAGGACAACGGCAGCATCTCGAAGTACCGATGGGCGCAAAGGACTTTCTCGGGATGCGCGACGGCGCCCTCCAGCGACTGGCGGAACTCCGCGATCACCGGAGAATTCGTCTTGGTCTGCTCACGGACCGCAACCGCGATCAGATGCGGGGTCAGCTCGGGAAAGCGGTTGGTGAGCATGGGAAGGTAGTGTTCCACCGCAGTTGCGTATGCCTCCCTGCCCTTCTCGCGGGAGTACAGGCTGCCGAAGCCGAGGTTGGTGATATGATTACGCTGACGCGCCTCTTCCCAAGCTGCTTTCACCTCGGCAAAGAGCGCTTCCTCAGAGGCTGATTTCCACTCCGGATCGTCTGGCCGGGTACCTCTTAACAATGTGTCTCGACCGCGCTCTCGCAGCCATTCGGCCAGTTCGGGCTTCCGAGTGGTTTCGGCGAACGCGAGGTACAGCTCTGCCACCCGCCGGTCATCCTCCCAGCGGTATGATTCTGCCAACGCCCGCTTCGCGAGGAAATCCCAGCGGTCGTCCTTCTTCTCGGCGATGAGTTCCCGGAGTAGATTCCGCCCTTCCTCCACACGGTCAATGACCGGGTGCCGCAGGCAGGTTGCCAGGTAAAGCTTGGCCTCCCGAAAGCCGGGATCGAGCAGCATCACGGTCTCAAATGCCTGAACTGCAGCCGTGAGATTCTGCGCTTGTTTCTCGGGGTTGTCCCCTGTCCGATAGCCCCCCAACGGCAGGCTACCCAAGTTGAACGAAGGAGTTGCCACCGTGAACTCCATGATACCCGCCTGAATCCGTGACAGCTCCAGTCCTCGTTGGTATTGCACGCCTGCTTCGCCGCTCCAAGACACGCGGAACGGCCGTTGGACTAGGTTGGTCTGCAGCCGTGCGAAGGTCTGGACGACCTGCTGTAGGAAAGCCTCGCCGGGTTGACCCCGCACCGACGCACGGTCGGCGCCGCAATACACCCGTTCGACGCGGAGGACCAGGTCGACCTCCGGCCCGGCTTCCTCGTAAGCCTGGTAGTAACCGTCCACCAGCCACAGGGCGGTTTGCACGGGAGCAGGTGGGTTCGTTGCACCGCGGACAGTCAACCCCGCCATGTCGAGTCGCAGTTCATTGAGCAGAGTGTTGACGAGCTCACGCTCCACCAGTGTACATCCCGAGCCAGCCAGCGAGGTCGTCAGATGCGTCTTGAGCCGTTGCGGCAAATCGGCGTAGCGGTTGTTCACCCCCAGGTCCTCGAAGCTCCCCAATGCCAGGTAGCCTCGTCGACTCGCGTTGGTGCCACTGATGACCGCGGCCGCACGTTGCAGGAACGAGGTAAGGTCATCGGCTGCGGCCAGCCCAGTCCCCCGCCAAGGCAGGATGGCCACCTCCCGGACCACGCTGGAGCGCGCGTCCACCAACCGGGCAAGAATCGCGTTGGTGGTGCTGGTGCGGCCCAACGACCCCAGCAGAAACCAGTCGGCGCGCGCCAACCGGCCGACTTTGACCGCATCGGCGGCGCGCACCAGCCCGCCCGCCCCCAACTCGACTTCGCGCAGCACCCGCTCCAATTCGCGACGCTCCACCAACTCGAACCGGTCAACCTTGGACAGTTGAGCGGTCAACAAATCGTTCACCGCCCCATCCTGCGATCCGGCCAGCCCCAATGGGCCGATCGCCAGCCGGATACGCTGGCCGGGCTGCAACGGAGGCAACGCAGCCTGATTGGTGGCTTGGGCCAAGAGCCGGGCCATCTCGGAGCCGGGTCCGCCACCCATATCTTCGAATGACGGCTGGCGGTCCAGCCACCACGCGGCGAGGATACCTGTCAGAAGAACCGTGGCGGCGATGAAGAGCTTGATGCGGCGGGTCATGGGGTCTTGCGCCTGAGGGGCAGAGCCATTGTAGTTGGGAGGGGCTAACTACCTAAGCTTGGGCAGCACGCGTGCGGCAAGTTCGAGGGCGGCGTTCTGCAAAGCGGTCTTGGCGGCGGTTTGCTCCGCGATGTCCACGGCCACGCTGGTCTGCCGATCGGTCAGGAGTAGTTCGCCGGTGCGCTTGTGCGCCTTGAGCTCCACGCGTGCTTTACAGGAAATCAGGTTGCCTTTGCGCAGGCCGAAGGCGCTGAAGGCTTCTCCAGTAATCTCCACGTCGGCCTTGTCCGGTGATTTTTCGTCGATGATCTTGAAGCCACAGTCTTGGAGGAGCTTCTCCAATTCGGTTTCCGCCGCCGGGTCGATGACCGGCTGGCCGAAGTGCCTTTCCGGGAGCTTGACCGAGACGGACGGGAGCGCGCGGGTCCCGAGGGCCTGCTTGAGCTTCTCCACGCGCTGCTCGCGGGTTTCCACCTTGGCTACGAGCGTTTCGCCCCGCTGCTGGATGGTGGCCGCGATCTTCTTTGCCAACTCGGTGGAGAGGTCCGCGAGGGACGCCGCCGCCGGTCCTTTGACCAATTCACCGAAGACGCGGCTGGTCTCGGTGCCGATGATTTTGGCGACAATGAGCAACTCTTTGTCCGCTTTGAACACCCGGCCGGTGACCAACACCTTGGCGCCGGTGAGGTGCCCCACCTTGGCGGCGGTGTCGGGTGAGACCGTGCCGGAAAGGCCGAGTTCCTGCTCGCCGAGCAGCTTCTCCAGCTCCGCACGCTCCACCAGGATGAGCTGAGGTTCGGCGGAGAGGTTGGCAGTAACGAGCGCGGCGGCTTTGGGGCCGAAATCGCGCAGAGCGTCGTCCTTGGATTCGAAATCGAAGACGGCCACGGTAAGGAGATCGGGTGCGGCGGCGCGGACCAGGAGCATGCCGGTCGCGAGCCACGCGCAAAGCAGGTGAGGGAGCATTTTCATAAGCAGGTGTCAGGGGGTTGCTGGAGGTTCAGGCAAATCGAAGGGTACCGGTTGCAGGGCGAGCTCCGCGAGGCGTATCAAGCGCAGCTGCGCTTCCGGGTCGTCCGCGAGGGGGAAGACCAGGCTGGCTTGGGCCACCACCACAGCGGCCCCTCCCACGCGGACGATATAAAACGAGGGCCGCAGGGAGGACGGGGTGGGAGGCTCCGATTGAAACCAAACGACGCCCACGCCTCGTTTGGCCAACGCGCGGACGCCGTCCTTCAGCTTGACGCGACCCACATAGCCTGTCTCGCATGGCCCAACGAACGCCAGCCGGCCGGTGAATGCGTCCACACCGGTGTCAGCGAGGTCCCGATACGGCAGGATCGCCCGGCGCAACGGAGGTTTGAGTTGATTGTCAGGATCCATCAGCCCAAGCGGCGTATCCCCGATCAGGAGCCGGAGGCGTTCCAGCAAGTTGGTAGGGAAGACGCGTATCTCCGTCATGCCGAGCACGGAGTCTGTGGGATCGAGCCACTGGACAATGAACGTGGTCTCCGCCCGCACAGCGGGGAAATCGAACGTCACGGTATCCAGCACCGTCTGCCCTGGCAAAACGGTCATCCGCCTCCACAGGAGGTCGCCCAGCCGCATGGCGGTGGCGCTGGACGCTTGAAACAAACGCGCGCGAAGCTCGGCGGTGGCCGGCTCCCGGCCGGCATTGCGCACGTGGACTTCGATTGGCCTGGCCGCGCCGACAAACACTTGAGGAGCCGGACGGACTGGTAGGACTTCCAGCCCGGCGAGGGCGAGGGAGGAGGCGAGACCCAGCGCCGTGGCCGTCAGCCAGGCGCAACTCTGTCTCGCCCACGTCTCACGTAATGCTAGCGCCCACGCGCTCATATCGCACGGGTTCGTTACGGGCTCGCCGTCGGCTGCGGCCTCCAGGCTTGTCGTTCCTTGTCAATCGCGGCGTCCAGTTCCGCCCGGGGAAGCACCCACACCCCTGGCAACGCGGCGTGCCCGATGAAGAGCGACTGGTCATTCAGCAGGAGCCAGCACCGCGATTCGTGGAGACCTGAGACTCGAGGTGGCAGCGAGATGCTGCCGGGGGCCGGACCAGCTTCCGGCGGAAATCTCAACGGGATAACCAAGGGTTGGCGTAATGCCGGCGTTAAGCAGATTAGGTTGGCATCGACACCTACGCTGGATGCCACTGCCACCGTCCCACTCGCGTGGGTGAGTCGTGAGCGGTCAACGTAGAAGAAGAGGTTCGAGGATGTTGCCGTCGAGGGTTGGTCCACAAGAGGAACATCAAGCACGCCGGTCCAAAGCGGGGAGGGGCTGACAGATGCGTCTGTTCGGTTCGCGGACCAGCGTGGGGTGGGGGGCAAGCGTGCACTTGGATCTCCCACTCCCTCTCGCCAGCAAAGCTCGGGTTGGTCCATGTGAAAGCCGAGCGACCAGATTTGTCCCGCACGACCATAAGGCGTGCTACGTAAGAGGACGGTGTCTTCGCAGACCTGGGCTTGGGTTCCGGGCAAGTACACGCGCTCATCCCAGTCCATTCCATTCCATTGATAGACCCTGCCCGCGATGGCTGCTCGGAGCGTGCCGCCTGGCCCGGGGAAAAGGGTTGCATCATAGAAGCTCTCGAACGAGTCCAATCTGGTGACCGCAGGCCGGCGGCGGCAGCTTGCGAGAACGCGCGTGGCGGTGCCTTCATCGGCAAGCTCCATAATCGACTCATCGCTGGCTGCGAAAAGTCTGCCGTCCAGAACGAACAATCGCGAGAGCTTCTGACCGGGAAGCGCGAGTCTCTCCCAATTCTTAGCTGCGTGCTCGCGCTTATGAATGGCCTCGTAATCACTAGCGTAGAGCGTTTGTCCCAGTTGATCCACGTAAAGGCCTGGTCGATCATGGCTGCTCGCCGCGATCTGCTCTCGTTTGCCGAGGTCTGGGGGACCAGGATCACGATAGGGGATCACCTCCCAACGGAGGTATTCCGGATGCCAGATGGCGATGCCGGCGCGAAACCTCCATTGGCCAGCGTAGTACTTTGTCCCAACGCGGCGGGCGGGCATCAACTCCTCGTAGCGCAGGTCGAGCAGCACGTTGCGGTCCCGAACTCGCTGGGCGAACACGGACGTATTCCGCACCTTACGCCCTGACACGCGATCCAAAGGCAGCGGATGGTAGCTCGCCACTTGCAGGCCATCCTTGCTGTGGTGAGGCGAAGGCAACTGCATCTCGCTGGTAGCCTGGCTTGACTGTGGATGAGGCGGCGGCGTTGCGCCCGATCCCTGGAACGGGCTGGCTCTGTCGGGGCTTGGCATTTGCGAAACCCGCGGATGACCCAGCGATGTGAATGGGTTGGTGAGTTGGCTCGCTGGCCGCGTTTCCTTCATTGCTGACGTTTCAACCGATGGACTCCAGTGCGGGGCACTCGTACTCCAGCCGGAAAGGCAGTTGCTTATCCTCACCAAGGCAACCTCGGTTAGGGAATCAGCAAGGGGGGGGTAGTCCGGAGCCAAGCTGGGCTGGTTCGCTGTTCTCGTGACCAGGTTAGACCGATAGGACGCCAGAAGCGGGAGGAGTTCTTTCGCCTCTTCCGCGGTCGGCCGCCTTCCGAAGAGGAACAGGCGGCGAAACTCCGCTGCCTCAAAGGGCACTCGGTTGCTGAGGTAAGCCTTCCGCTCCCTAAAGGTGCCTGCGGTGGCGGCAGCGCTAAGGAGGCCCTCAGGCAACAACTCACTTGTTCTCCGCTGCCAGTAACCCTTGCTCAGAGCAGCCAGACGATCCGAATCATCCCTCCACCTGCGCTCGATCACCGGACTGATGTTCGGATGCCCATCCGTTCTAGCGAGGAGTGAGCCAATCCCCCATTCCAAGTAAAGCAGATCGACATTGTGCATCATCATGGCGGATGAGTGTTCAAAAACGCCGGCCATGAGCTCGGTGTAGGCGGCCTCTTGTTCCGTGACATCCATCGCGTCGGCAACCGCAAACGCCTTCGCCTCCAGTTGCAGGAGGTAGTTCGTGGAGGTGCGGAGTTCATGCACAAAGGCCTGCCAGAGCGCCGGCACCCGGTTTCGATCGACCGGGGTCCAACTCGCCAGACGAGGGTGCGGCGGATCGGCAAACGAATCGGGACGGCGCCACACCTCCGCATGCACGTAACAGAACACCGGGCTGCTCACCAAGTCACGATACATCGTAATCCCATCCTCAGGCTGTTCCTGCCAGAAGGCTCCCCAGAGCGCTTGGCACCGGAAGATGTTCTTTGGTTCTGCGATGGTGTGGGCTAATTCATCGTGCGTTACCACGCGACGTCCCACCCAATAGGTGTCACGAACCGCTGGCACCCGCAGCAGCCTTGCCGCTATTTCCCGTGCCAGCCCCCGTACCTCGGCAAGCGTGTCTTTCACGGTTTCCCGTCCTCTGATGTCAGCGTGGTACGCCCTCAGAACAATGGAAGCGTCCTCCAACGCTTGCACACCCATTTTGTACCACGGCGAGTCCGGGCGGGGTTCGCTGCCTGGCAGCGTGTGGCAGAAGGCCTCGTAGATTGTCAACGCCTCACGAGCTTGAAGCAGGTACTTCAGTTGAGGCCCGGCCGCTAGCATCTCATGGACGGGCTGCAGACCATGGGGTCCCGACTGAAGATCATGGGCGTAGGTTCTCACTCTGACTGTCGCGCACTCCATATCCTGTTTGCCCAGGGTCCAGGCGGATTGAGCCGCTGCCCGAGCTTCATCGGTTAATTTCCACTTCAGCGCCCATTTGGCCTCCTCGTAGTATTTCGCGGCTTCCTTCTCAGGCTCCCAACTGCCCGCCGTGCCCGCCAGGCGGAGCGCGGTTAACACTCGCTCGGTCAGTTGCACCACCATTCCCAGCGCCCCTCCGCGCGGGCCGGTTACCACAATTTCCACGGGGGCGCCGCCTCGGGGGGGCACCAATCGCGCGTGGATCGTGGCTTGGTCTTTCGCATAACCATCCCGATCGATGACACCCTCCAGCAGGTAGCTCCCGCTCCAGAATGCCGACTCTCCCGTGCCTTGGAACTCCTTCTCCGTGCCCAACAGGTCCATCCGTCGACGCTCCAGCACAAACAGTTCTGGCTCACGGGTCAGCCGTTCAACGGCTAGCAGAGTCAGTTGCCGCTCCAACTCCTGTGCCTCCCCCGAGCGGACGGCCGAGCGCAGATTCACAACCGAAATGGGTATCGCATTTGAGGCGCTGACCCTCAGCTTGGGCAGCAGCGGGTTCAGATGGCTCCCTACCCAGTGCGCCCAATTGGGCAGGTCCGGCACCGGCCAAGCTGCGCGCTCGCTGGCGATCAGTGCGCCCGGCTTTACCGCTACCAGGCGAACGCTGGCGAACTGGTTTGTGCCTACGGCTGTTCTGTCCATTAGTACCAACCCATCCGCCCCCAAGACCTGCCCCAGCTTCACATAATCGCGGTTCGCCGCGGAGTATGCCTGCTCCCGATGGACCTTCTCGATCTCTGCGCGCTCCAGCACTTGCGCCAGCGGCATGGTGGCTAGCTCCACCGTTAGCAAATCCGCCGCCGGCGCAAGCTCGTTTGCCTCGCAGATGATCGCCACCCGCACCGCGGCTTCCTCAGCCTGGGCTGTCACTCCCGCCACAGATATTAGCAGCAGTGCTCGGAGGATGCGAAGCATGGCCAGTTTCATGACTCTGCCGCTGGAGAGGAACCCGGATCTGGCGTGTCCTTCGGAGCGTTCATGGATGAATCGGCCACGCCTGGCAACTGGCTCGACGAGATGAGCCGCAAACCGGCTACCTGCTGGGCGGTGACGCTCAAGCCCTGGGGTGCAGGGTAGCGCACCGGAGCACGAAGCCCCTGGTGAAACATCTTGGAAACAGGCCGGGCATCTGGGCCTGCGAGGACAAGGGAGGAGGCGATCCCCAGCGCCGTCAACTGTCGCTCCGTGTCCTCCGCCCTCGCCGAACGCACCGCCGAACGCAGGTTCACCACCGAGAGCGGCACGGCCTCCGACGCCCTCACCGCCAGCTTGGGCAGCAGGCGCTCCAACCGGCCAGCCGCCCCGCGCGTCCAGCCGGGTGCGTCGGACAGCGGCCACGATCCCCTCTCGCTGCCGATCACGACACCCGGCTGGACGGCAATCAGACGCAGGCCCACGTACTGGTTGGTGCCCTCCGTCACCTTCCCCAGCAGCAGCAAGCCGTCCGCCCCCAGCACCTTCCCCAGCGCCAAAAAATCCCGGTTTGCCGCCGCCAGCGCCTGTTCGCGGTAAAGCCGCTCCATCTGCACCCGCTCCAGCACCTCGGCCTCCCGCAGCGCCGACAACTCCACCGTCAGCAAATCCGCCACCGGCGCAAATTCGTTCGCCTCGCAGATGATCGCTACCCGCTCCACGGCCCCTTTAGTCTGGGGTGTCAGTCCGGCCGCAGACGCCAGCAGCAGCGAGGCACATATGAGCGGTCCAAGTCTCATAGCCCAGCTTCCAGACAACACGCGGCCAGGCGATAGCTGCCAAACCGGCCGCCTGGATCCCCACTGGTCCAAGCTGTGTCTCCGCCCACCAGCAGCACTTCGCCGCGGGCATCGACTAAAACCTCGATCCGTTCGCCGTTCAGCCGGATCTGCTGGCCGCTGAATGTGATGAAAGAACGACAACCATTCGGGCCCACCGTCCGCAGGTACACGGGCAGCGCCGCTGGCACTTCCGCGCCGTCGGCCAGTTCCAGCCGCGGCCCCGAGGGCTCGAACACTACCGCCTGAACCTGGTTGGGGAACAGCGCTTCGAGCTCACGAAGATAGGTGTTTGCGGTGGCAAGATCCTGTGGCGTCAGGCTTAGGGGGCAAACCCGTCGGGAGATGACCATCACAGCCAACACCAAGCAAGCCGCCACGAGGCCCAGAGCGGCAGTGAGACGGAGTCCGCCTCTTGGTCGGACCTCGGCCGGTCGTGGTAGCGTCTCGCGCTGTCCGGCAGCGGGTAATGCTGCCCGCACCCGGTAAGAAAACGAATCCCAGTAGTCCGGCGCGCGCTCCGGGGTGTGCGCCTGTCGCAGGAGTTCGTTCAACTCGGCATCCGTCATAGGTTGTTGCCGTTGTCGCGGAGTCGGCCCAGAATCCGCTTGAGTTTGCCCCGCGCCATGAACAACCGCCAGGACACCGTCGTCTCGGAACACCCCAGAGTCCGGGCCGCCTCCGCGTGGCTGAGTCCCTCGTAGACGGTCAGCACCACGGCGGCCCGCTGCTTGGGCGGGAGCTGCATCAAGGCCTCCTGCACCGCCTGCGCGGTCGATTCCTCTACCCTTGGACCGGTGTCGCGGAGTTGATCCCAGGCCGCATCGCCCGCTTCGCGCCGTTGCTGGCGGGTGCGCCAGCTCAGGCAGAGATTGATGGCGATACGTGTCAGCCAGGTGGAAAAGCGTGCCTCCTGCCGGAACGTCTCCAACCGCCGGTACGCCAGAACAAAGGTCTCCTGCGCAAGGTCTTCCGACTCGCTGAAGGAACCGGTCATGCGAAAGGTCAGCGCGTGAATCATGCGTTGATACCGCCGTACCAGGCAGGCAAATGCCTCCGGGTCGCCCTGCAGGCTCCCTTGTACCCATTCCTGTTCATCGTCGGAGACCGTCACGCCCATGCGGCTTCGTTCTTTACCGGAACTGACGGCCCTTGGCGAAAAATCCTTTGAGAAAAATGCGCGGTCTGACAGGAAATGCGCACCTCCCGCACATGATTTGGCGGCGCTTGCTTTGAGAAGGTGGCGCGGTGGAGCCAACAGGAGGCGTCGATGAATTATTGGCTGATCCAGGTGATCATGCGTTCCAACGTTCGGCCGGCGCGTGCCTTTCGCGCAGACCGTCGCCAAGGGGACAGGAATCAAGCCAGGATGCCTCCGGCAAACGGTGGGGCAAACGGGGCTTGGGCTTGCCCGAACCGGTTCGCCGTGGGAGATTGCAGGCATGCAGCCTCAGTCGAGTCGGAGAACCTTCTTGAAGCAGTTGTCGGTTGCCGGTGCCGCCTTGCCCATGGTGGCCCAACCGTTGGGGGCCGAACCACCAGGGCCCCAGTTGGAGAACGGGGGCTTCCGGGTGGCGTTTGACCTCCAGGCCGGCAGCCTGTCGATCTGGCGGCGAGGCGGAGCACCCCTGCTCACCGGAGCCACGATCCGGGCCACCACCAAGGATGGCCGTTGTTCGATTGCCGAGCCGGCTTATCGGCGGAGTGTGGAGACGCGTCGGGTGCGTGACTCCCTCGGCGAGGGGCAGCAGTTGGTGGCTCGGTGCGCGGATGGTGAACGGGAGTTGGATTTCGAGTTGCGAGTCACCCTTCATGAGCGCCGGCAGTCCGTGCTCATCGAGGCGGTCGCCCATAACGCCGGCCCGCAGGGAATCGTTGTTCGGAGCCTGGAACCGGTCTGCGGTATGGGAGATTCTGGTGGAACGGTGCATTGGCCGCAGGCGGCCAGACTGCTGACCAACGGGCCCATGTATTACGATGCCGGCAAGGTGACGGACTTCTCCGCCGCCTCGCCGACCGTCTTGTCGAGTTGGTGGAACGTGGGGGTGTTCAGCGGCTACGGACGCGAAGGCTTGGCCTGCGGCTATGTGCAGAACCACTCGGCGTTGGGCCAGGTGCGGGTCCGCCGCGAGGCGGAAGGGCGGTTCAGTCTGACCGCCGAGTCCGTGTTGGCGCAGGGCTTCCTGCTGGCACCGGGGCAGACGGTGAGTTCGGGACCCTTCATGCTGACCATCGGGGAGGATGCCTACGCGGCGTTGGAAGATTACGCCGGGGCCATGGGCGCGCTGGGCAAGGCGCGGGTACATTCGGTGATCAACGGTTGGTGCGACTGGTTCTGTGCCTTCGAGTCCATTACTGAGGACGAGGTGATCCGGAACGCCGAGTTCGCCGCCAAGACACTGAAGCCCTATGGGTTCGAGTACGTGCAAGTGGATGAGGGTTTTCAACGCTGGCATGGGGACTGGGAGGGGAATGCCAAGTTCCCGCACGGTATGAAGTGGCTCGCGGATCGCATTCGGGGAATGGGATTGAAGCCCGGGATATGGCTGGCGCCCTACGTGATTTCGGAGCCGACCGAGTTGTTTCAGCGGCACCCTGAGTGGCTGCTTCGTCACCCCGACGGCCGGCTGAAGCGGGTCGGCCCGTGGTCCAGCGAGGATTCCGACTGGGCTCGAACCGAAAACCCGAAACGCTACGGCCTCGACATCACCCACCCCGGAGGCGCGCAGTGGTTGGAGGAGTTGTTTGGCACCGTTTCGCGCAAGTGGGGTTACGAGATGATCAAGATCGACTTCGTCGACTGGTCGCTCCTGTCGGCCCCCCGCTACCACGATCCCACCGTGTCGCGCGCCGCCGCCTACCGCCGGGGCGTGGAGATCATGCGGCGGGCCATGGGACCCGACTGCCACCTGCTCGACTGCGGTCCCGGGCCGGTGTCCGTTGGAATGCTCGACAGCATGCGCATCGAGTTGGACCAACCGCCGGTCACATGGAAGCAATACTTCCTGGAATCGGCGAGCAGCGCCCCGGCCGCGGCGAAGCGCTATTACTTTCACAAACGCGCGTGGATCAACGATGCCGACCACATCGCCCTCAACCTGCTGCCGGTGGCGCAGGCACAGGCCGCCGCCACCCTGATTGCGCTTTCGGGTGGCAACACGATGTCCGGCGATCGTCTGCCCGACTTGGATGCCACCCGGCTCGAGATTCTCAAGAAGGTGTTCCCTTCCTACGGCGAGGCGGCGCGGCCGGTGGACCTGTTCGACTCCGACCGGCCCGGCGTGTTTGCGCTCAAGGTGCATCGGCCATGGGGCGACTGGACGGTTGTGGGCATCTTCAACGCCAGCGAAACCGAGCCGATGGAGCGGGTCCTTCCGCTGTCCCGGCTCTGGCTCGATCCGGCCAGGAAGTACGTGGCGTTCGACTTTTGGCGGGAACAGTTGCACGGGGAGGTGGCCGACGAACTTCGGGTGAAGGTGCCGCCAGCCAGTGTGCTTCTGCTTTCGTTACATGGGCAGCGCGGGCTGCCGCAAGTCGTCGCGACCGACCGGCACGTTCTGATGGGGGCGCTGGAATTGGAAAGTGCCCGTTGGGACGCGTCCGCGCGCACGCTGGAAGGAGTCTCGCTGGGACCGGCGCATACGGCCCATAATGTGTTTGTCCATGTGCCTGAGCCCCACCCGTGGGTGCAGGGCGGTCCCTACCTGTACCACGATTTCCCCGGCTACACCGTGAAGATGATGAACGATCACCTGCTCCGGATCAGAGTGCGATTCGGCCCGGAAGGCCGGGTGGCGTGGCGGGTCCGCTTCGATGAGTTCTTCAAGAGAAGTTGAGGCAGGAATGGGTACGCGCCGTTCGCCCTTGGTTGCCGGGTTGCGAAATCTGTTCCGGCCACGGCCAGGAAGGTCTGACGGGATCGTGGCGGAACCGTCGTCCCTTCCCTGTCAGAGGGCGCGGCTTTCCCTCGTGCACCCGCTGCTGGGGATTGATCGACCGTCTTTCGGTCCGTAGACCATGAACCACTCTCCTTTTCGCAAACGATGACCGCTTCCCCTCTCTCCCGCCTGCTGTTGTCGCTGATGGTTGCGATCCCGGTTGTATCCCCCCTGTACGGCCAGCCCTTCATGGAATTGGACCGCCTTGAGCCTGGCCGGACCCGCACTCAAAACGCCTTGTGGATCGAGAATCCGCTCACTGCCCGGTTCAACTCCTCGAACCGCGTGGTGGTGGCGGATATCAAAGGGCCGGCGGTGATCACCATGATTCACTTCGCCCTGCCCAACAGCCACTTCAGCCAACCGTTGACTATGTTGGGGCGCGATCTCCTGTTGCGCATGTACTGGGACGGCGAGGCCACGCCCAGCGTGGAGGTGCCCCTGGTGGATTTCTTTTGCGATCCCGCCGGACTGCGCGAGGAGGTCAACACGGTTTTGGTGAACAAGCGGCGCGGATTCAACGCCTACTTCCCGATGCCCTTCCGAAAGGCCGGCCGGGTAGAGTTGGTTTACGACGGCGCGGTCGCGGCCGGGGAGGAACTGGCCCGGCTGATGCCATGCTACAGCTACGTGATGTATCAGGAAGCCGCTTCTCTGCCGAAGGACCGCGGCTACTTCCACGCTTCCTGGCGGCAGGAGGCGCTCCTCCTGGGGCAGCGTGACTACCTTGCCCTCGAGGCTAAAGGCCGCGGCAAGTTCGTGGGCTGGAACGTCACCATGCGGTTGCCCGGGCGCGACGGCTACCCGGTGGATCAAAACGAGAAGTTCTACATCGACGGCGAGGCGGTGGCGTCGGTCGAGTTTCAGGGAATCGAGGATTCCTTCGGCTTCAGTTGGGGTTTTCCGTCCACCGAAAGCCAGTTTCCGTTGACGGGTTTCTACAAGTACTTCAAGGGAGCCATGGGCTACCGGTTCTTTCTGCAGGACGCGATCACGTTCGACCGTTCCCTGCGCGTGGCGATCGGTTTTGGGGAACGGGAAGATCCGATGTTCCGGCGTGAATTCTCCAAGCCCGGCAACAGTCTGCAGCTTTCCAGTACCGTCTATTGGTACCAGACCGAACCACATCTGCCCTTGCCGCCTGTGCCCAGCGCCAAGGACCGCGCGCCCGCACCGGAGGAGGCCTTCTGGCCGGATCGCGAAGCGTTGCCGACCGCCGAGGCGTTGCGAGGCCGGGGAGTCCGGCTTCACATGTTGTGCGGGCGCAAGGCTCAGGAGACTGTCTTTGCGGAGCCCGGCTTTGCCGCCGAAGCGACGAAAGGCTACGCGTGGGAAGGATGGGGCTTCCCGGTCTATCACTGCCGGGCGGGCAATGACGAGACCCGCATTGATCTGACCGTCCCCGCGGGCACTCATGGCAAGGTACGCCTCTTTGTGACTGATCCGGACAACTTCGAAGGGGGACGCAAGCAGCGCGTCTCAGTGGCAGGACAGGACCTCGGGTTGGTCGAGTCGTTCCAGGATGGGCGCTGGCTGGAGCGGGACGTTACGGTCGCAGAAACGGCCGAGGGGAAAGTCATCGTGCGCGCGGTCAACGCCCGCCAGGGTGCCAACGCCGTCATCTCCATCGTCGAGTGGGTCGAGAAGCCGTAGCCGACGGACGCGAAGAGCCGGGGCCGCGCTACGGAGCAGGTTCCTCCTTCGCCATGAAGAAGTGGGCCGCGTCCATTTCGGCCTGGACCGGGTTGGGGAAAGGCTTGTCACCAGCCGGGGCCGGAGCGGGCATTCCAGGTATGGGGGATTGGATGCAGTCCTGACTAAGGAGCGATTCCGGGGCCGCAAAACCCGCTGGGATGCCAGGAGCGGTCACCATTTCGCCCCGGCCAAGCCGGGCAGCCACCTCAAGGTTTAGGGCCAGCAATTGGGCTAGCAGGTCCTTCTTGGCGCTGAATCCGTACGCTTCCAAGGCGGCGGAATCGAGCATCGCATGGGCGTCCTTTAGTGGACTCACTCCCGGGAGTTCGAGGTTGCGGTACAATGCCCGCAGGCCTCCTGTAAAACCGTGCAGGGCTTCTTTGCGCGCGCGCCGCAGATCACGTCCCGCCTCGGCCACGGCGCATACCTGTTTGACTGAAGGTTGTTGCGGCCACGGGAAGGTATCGAAGACCGACTCGGCGCTGTAACGGAAGCGTTCGGTAAGCTTGCCACACTTGGTAATGAACCAGAGCCAATGCAGATGGGATTGCAGGATGCCGAAGCTGTAGTCATCCGCGAAGCCGAAGACCTGAATCAGGTTGCTCGGCCTGATGTCGGAAGCGACGAGCATGAAGATCGGTCGCTTCGTAACGTACGCACAGGCAAGGTAGCGGGGTAGCGGTTCAATCACCGAGAGCATCTCAGGACGGCCGAAGGAGAGTTGCCACCAACGGGCCAGGAAGGCCTTGTGATGCGGACGGGGCTTGCCGTCTTTGTCCACACCCTCCTCGGCCTTGCGCATGCGGTCGGGGAGTACGTGCTGTTTGACCCAGTCAAAGGCGCTGGAGTACTTGGCCGCCTCAAGTTGGTTCCGTTGGCCAAAGTCCAGGACATAACGGTCCAACTCCAAGTCAGTCAGCGCGTCCAATCCGTTCAGATAGGGGAAGATCACCTCGGCGGCGCGGGCATCCTTGCGGATCAAATCCTGACGTTGGGCGTGAGTGAGCAGGAAGCCTTCATGACCAAGCATTTGGCCGTTGAAACAGCGTTGAGGTTCGGTGTTGCAGCGGAGCGCCTTGGCTTCGCTCACATCGGTCTGGTCGGACAGGGCGGAGTTGATGGAGGCGCAGGCGCGCCATGCCAGTTGGAACTCCTTGGCCGCCGGGCCGGTGCCCCGTTTACGCGCCGGCTTGATGCCAGGTGCCGACTGCACCTTGAACCACAGCTTCCGCTCGGCTGGCAGCAGCTTGAGGTCCTGTGTTTTGGCCCAATTCACGATGGAGACGTGGACATTGGCTTCGCCGGACCATGGCTGGTTATCGACTGCTTCGAGGATCGTCCCCGTCTTCGCAATTGGGTCCAGGCCGCCTACACGAGACTGGTTGTTGCGGATGTTCTGCGTCCCGACCAAGCCGGCGCGGCCTGCCACCGGGTCCGCTGCGGAACAGGCCGGCAGATGCTCGTGCGCCTTGCGCAGCCAATACACGCAATAGTCCGCCATGCCGGGCACTTCCGGGTAGGCGTGACGCAGCGCTTTGACATAGTCAGGCCCGCGCTCGGGTTTCAGGAGTTTCGCCCCGAGAAAGGGAGGATTGCCGATGATGACATCGGCCTTGGGCCAGACGGCAGGTTGGCCGTTGGCGGCGAGCAACGCGTCCTGGGCGACGAAGTTGGCGTCCAGATTGTCGAGCGGCAGGGCGTTCTCGGTGATATGGAGCTCGTCGATGGCCAGTTTGCGCGCGATCATCATCGTCACCTTGGCGATCTCCACCGCGAATGGGAGGATATCCAGGCCGTAGAAGTTCTGCGCGCTGAGGAAGGACAGCCGCCGCTGGCCGGCGTGTCTGGCCTCGCGTTTGAATTCCTCGTCCATGCGCTCGTAGAGACGCGCTTCCAGGCGCTTCAATTCCCGGTAGGCGATGTAGAGGAAGTTGCCGGAACCGCAGGCCGGGTCCAACACCCGGAAATGATGCAGCCGGGCCACCAAATCGCGCAGACGGGTGAACGTTTTCGCGCCCTCGATCTGCTCCCGCCAAGGCTCCACGATGGTCGGCCCGACGATCTTCATGATGTCGGCGGGATGCGTGAAGTGAGCGCCGAAGGCGTGGCGCTCGCCCGCCTCCAGCGAGTGCTGGAAGAGGGTGCCGAAGATTTCCGGTTGGACCTTGGACCAATCCGCCTTCGCGGCTTGGCGCAGGAGGTCGATTTCGGAGGCTTGGAGTTCGAGGCGGGCGGGTTCGGCGAACAGACCGCCATTGAAGTACGCGACGCCTTTGAACCGGCCGCCAGGTGCGCCATGCGGGCTGTTCATGGCCGCAAAGAGACCGCCGAGCAGGTCAAATGTATCCGCTGGCGTGACACAATCGTCGAGCAGGCGGGCCACGAGGTATTTGTCCAGCAAGCCGATGTCTTCGGCAAAGAGCGCGACCAAGGTCTGGAGCACAAACCGCTGCGCCGTCGCGCGATCCACGCCGCGTTGGAGCAGGCGGTTGAAGAGCGCCGCGAGACGATCCGCCGCCTCGCGAGTAACGGCTTCGCGGTCGTTCGCGAACGAGGGCTTTTGACCCAGGAGGAACGCCAGCGGCCCCCAACGATGGGGCAGATCAGTGAGCGAGAGCTTGTCCTTGGGGGTGTCGAGATCGGTCTCGAAGTCGTACACCCAGAACTCGTCGAAATTGCAGAGAACCACCCAGCGCGGGCGGTCGGGGACCAAGCGGACCCAGTAATCGAAGGCCTGCCGGTAATGACGTTGCAGGCGTTCGCCGCGCTTCTTCATTTCGATCAGTACCACCGGCTTCCAGACGTAGTCGGCGAACGCGGTGCCGCCCCCATCCTCGCCAGCCTTGCGGATGCGGTACTCGGGCTGGCCGCCCACATCGAGAGAACCCGGCAAGCCCAAGGCCTGAAAGAGGTGATCGAGAAAGACCTGCGCCTGGCCCTTCTCGTCGCCGGTGACATGGTTTTGGCACCACGCGACGAAGCCAGCCAACCCCGTTGGATCGAACATGGGGTGCTTTATAACCAGCCTTGCCCAGCTTGTCAGCAACGAGGTGCTTGCGTCAGCCGAAGATCCAAAACACGACGGGCAACACGAGCACCAGGTACATGAGGGTGTTGCCGACGAAGAGCACCGAGGCTTCGCGGGGGCGGAGGCCGAACATGTTGGCGACGGCCACCATGGTGACCGCGGAGGGCACAAAGCCCTCGATGACGTAGACCTTCCAGCGCAGATCATGAAACGGCCAGGGCGTGAAGCGCGTCAGCCAGGCCAAGCCCAGCGCCACCGCTGCTCCCAGCACGAACCGCACAAACGCGAGCCAGGTCAAAGCGCGGGCCAACGGGAGTACCTTCGAGAGTTGGAGGCGCAAGCCGATGCCGAAAAAGGCCAGGGGGGTGATCAGGTAGACCAGCGCATCGACCACATGCCAGGTGAGTACCTGCGGCGGTCTGGGCACCCGGCAGACCGAAAGGACCACAGCCACCAGGCTCAGGGGGAGTCCCAAGGATCGCCAATCGAGGAGGTTCTTCACGATCAATTTGGCGAGAGATTGGCCGGGGGTGTCCGTGGCGTGATGGCGGGCGAGAGGGTACATCATCACGATCACCATGGGCACGAACAGCGCGAAGTAGATGTTTGCCAGTCCCAGGGCGGGTTCACCGTAGAGCAGGTAAAGGACGAACGCTCCCATGGTGAACCCGTTATTGCCCAAGCCGCCCGCAATGGCGAACAGACCGCGTTCGGCCCGATCTGAAGTGATGCCGCGCGACAACCACAACGAGCCGAAGGTCATCACCACAGTATGGAGGATGGCAAGGATCGGCAGCAGCGAGTCTTCCCGTCGGAGTTGGGTGCCCCAGATCGTCAGGAAACCCACCGCCGGGTAGCCGAAGACTGCCACAAACGTCATGATGGCCTCCCCAGCCTGCTCACGAACCCAGCCTTTGCGTCGGCATAAGTAACCTACCGCCATAGCCACGGTCATGGCTACGGCCATCAGGGAGAACTTGACTGCCAAAGCAGACATGGGGGCCTTGCATAGAGAGGTTGGCCCGGGTGCGCAACCTGAAAGTGGGCAACAACCTGGGTTGGGGCCGGGGGTTGGGCCGGTGTTTGGCTATGGTCCCCCCGGTTGAACCGGGCTGGCCCTGCTGATTCGCGTTCTCCTTTCCTCACCCCTACCGGGGTTTGCCTGGATCAATCCAGAATGCCCACGCTGGACCGTGCGATAGTCCGGTCATCAGCCCTCCAACCGCTGGCGGGCGAGCGGGGACGATTTATCTCGCCATGGTCGGGCACCTTGGAGTCAGGTCCCGGCGGAAGCCTCGCGCGGAGGACTCGCAGTCCTCCGCATCCCGTCCAGGGCCTGAAGGGCTCTGATCGCCAACGGCTGCTATCGTGGTTGACAGCGGGCATTCGATCATCGGTGTAATCGATTAACCATCAATTAATTACATACGCATGACAGGGTGCCGAGTTCACCGGGGAAAGGGTAACCGACGCGGCGTTTTTTTGCTGAAATGTTGGCCTGCAAATTGCGTACTCAGAGCTCCAAATGCAGTGGTTGTGAAGACGAGCCGCCCGCAAGTTCGTGTACTTACGGCGAGGCGTTGCGTCGCCGATTTGAAATCCTGGCTTGATCGATGCCCCATTCGCCCTCAAATAGCCCTATGAAGCGACTTCTGTGCCTGACTACCCTGGTCTTGCTCGCCGTGTCGGTCCTCTTCTGGCAGCGTTCCGCCAGTGTGGTCGCAAACCGTGCGATTGGCCAGGAAGGCTCTGCCCGCCTCGAGGCTCCCCTGCTTTCCGTGGCGGCACTGAACTCCTCCCAAGTCGCCCAGCCCGAGGCGTTTTGCGAGAGACCTGCAGATCCGATGGGAGCGTTTGCGGCATGGGCCGCCCGGTACGAGGTGGCTGGCGATGACGCGGCTCGGACCAGGCTGCTCGACGAGGGCCGGGAATTGGCGAAGGCTCGTCGCCACGCCATGGCGCTGGAGATCCGCTCGAATCCGGAGCAGGCACTGGCGCACCGCGCCCCGTATCGCTGGTACCAAGAGTTGCCGGCGGAGATTGCCAGCCAGTTGGAGCAACCCATTCATGGACGGGGGGATCTTTCGGTCGCTGTGCAGCAGCCGGACGTGCAAGGCCGGGGTGCTGAAGTGATCCGCGAGCTCGCCTATGAGGGGGAGACCTACCACGCGCACGTCTATGGCCGCCGGGTGCAGCAGCGGTCGCAGCCGAACTTGGTTGTCAACGGGATCGCCTTGGATCGCGACGCGGCACTGCTGGCCGAACCGGCACGATTGTTGGGGGCGGACGATGCCAGGATCGTTCGGGCTGCAGCCAGCGTGGGGGCGCAGGCTGCGTGCGGTTTGTGTGGCGAATCGACGGAGACTCAGGCCGGGCTCCTGGCGGAATACGGGTCGCAGTACGTTGCGGCCTGCGGCGAGCCGCATTTTGCGGCGCTGAGTGCGGCTTACGAAGCCAAGGAGGTCTCGTTCTACCCGGCGAGTGCGGCCTCCTCGATGGGCTCAACACCGCCACCCACCAACCTGGTGTGGAGCGTCGGCGTCAAGCGTTTGCTCTACATGCCGGTGGTCTTCCGGGACAACCTGATGGAACCGGTTTCGAAGGACGAGGCCTACGCGGATCTCAACGGGGCCGGCGAATTCCTGACGCTGGCCTCGTCTGGCAAACTCTCGTTGGTTCCGGTGGTGACCCCCGCCTTGGTGATGCCGCAGCCGAAGTCGTACTACTCGATGCGGGGACGGCCCACGCTCTATGCGGACGCCTTGGCAGCGGCGCAAGCCGCAGGCTACGACCCCACGGACTTCGAGCTGCACTTCGTGCGACACCCGGACATGGGGGCATCCACGTTTTCCGGCGGCGCGCTCAGCTCGGTGGGACCCGGCCGGAACGGTGCTGCCAATACCCTGACCCCATACTCCGGGAGGGCGAACCTCTCGCGCGAGATCCTCTTTAATCTGGGGGTTTGGTTCTCCGGCTTCTGGTACACCGCTCGTGGGGCCAGCCCGGCTGACACCGGCGGCGCGCCCCTCGACGCGCAGAGTGTGCTCGGACGGGAGTCGAGCATCGGGCCGGGCTACGCCGAGGCGGAGGGCGACATTTTCGACATTATGGGGGGGCGGTTAGCCCCGTCGCTGCCGCAGCGGTTCGACTCCACCAACCTGAATGCGTTTACCCCCGGCCCCATCCTGAAGTATAATCTGTACTGGATGCAGAGCGATTCCGTGCGGACGGTGGCCCGGAGCGCAACCAACCGGCTCTTCGTTCACGATATTGCCCTGGGCGAGGGCGGCCGGGCCTATGCTCTGCTGGTCCCCAAGGACGCGCTGCGGCGTTATTGGGTGAGCGCCCGGCAGTCCTTCTCGACGAACCAGTACGTTCAGGACGGTCTCTTTCTCCACTGGGAAGGAGACTGGATCAGCGGCGACTACAACTGCGTTTATGACGGCCAGCAGAAGTATTGCGGCAGCGTGCTGCTGGACGCCACGCCCGGCACGCCGCTTGGGCGCGAGGACTGCACCGTGCGGCTGGGGCGGACCTTCAGCGATCCGGAGGCCGACCTGCACATCACTCCATGGGCCAAAGGAGGACAAGGAGCGGAAACCTGGTTCGATGTGGTGGTCAACTTCGGGCCTTTTCCCGCAAATCGCCCGCCGCAGGCGGAGCTGGCCGCGAGCGCCACCAACGCGGCGGTGGGGCAGACGGTTGATTTCGCGGTGACCGCGTCCGATCCTGACGGCAATCCGCTCTCGTACTTCTGGAGCTTCGGCGACGAGACCTTCGATCACGGCAGGACGAACGTTTCCAAGCGTTGGACGATGGACGGCGACTACGTGGTGCGCTGCGAGGTAAGCGACCTGCGTGGCGGGCTGACCAGCCGCCAGTTTGTCGTGAGAGTCGGGCAACCGGGCGGGGTGCGCGTCTCTGGCATCGTCGTGGACGACTTGAACCGTCCCATCCAGGGGTTGCTCGTGCATAATGGTCAAGGCGATGCCGACAACGGCCCGAACCCTGGTTATCTGGCCACCTGGACTGACGCCGATGGGCGG
>CAYYMW010000042.1:0-25033 GCA_964472515.1 uncultured Verrucomicrobiota bacterium
GGGTTGGGCTTGCTGGCGGTGCATTACCGCAACGAGTTCCTCGGCGTCATGCGGCGTTTCACGGGCATCGAGTTGTTCCCGGAGCGCATCTACAACTTCAGCCAACTGCCTGCTCTGCTGTTTCCCTCGGACCTGGCCATCATCTGCGGAGGCTCCCTGTTGATCTGCTTGTTGGCAGGGATCATTCCCGCCTGGAATGCCGGACGCCTCAAACCGGTGGAGGCCTTGCGCCATGAGTGATTTCTCCCCGCCCGTTTCGTCCCCGCTCCTGGCCGCCAAAGGGGTGCGCATGAGTTACCAAATCGGCCCCCGCGCCATTGAAGTGCTCCGGGGCATCGACCTCGAGGTGCAGGCCGGGGAGTTCATTGTCCTGCGCGGAGCTTCGGGCGCGGGCAAGAGCACGCTCCTGCACCTGTTGGGGGGCTTGGACACGCCCAGCGCAGGGGAGGTTCATGCCTTGGGGCGGCACCTGTCGCGGCTTTCTGGGGACGACTTGGCCCGGTTTCGCAGCGCCCATGTCGGGTTCATCTTTCAGGCGTACCATCTCCTGCCGGAGTTGGACGCGCTCGAGAATGTGGCGCTGCCAGCCAGGTTGGCGCGGACCCCGCTGGCGCAGGCTACCGAACGCGCCAAGGGACTCCTCGAACGGGTCGGTTTGGGACATCGGTTGGACCACCGCCCCAGCGAACTCTCCGGCGGCGAGCAGCAGCGGGTGGCGATTGCGCGCGCCTTGGTCAACCAGCCCACCCTGCTGCTGGCGGATGAACCCACCGGCAACCTCGATTCCCATACTGGCGGGGAGATTCTCAAGTTGCTCGCCGAGATTCATCGCGAGACCAACATCACCCTGCTCATCGCCACCCACGATGACCGCCTGGCCACTTTGGCCCCCCGGTGCCTGCGGTTGGTGGACGGCGAAATCCAACCCGGCAGCGGATAGGCTCCGGGGGGGGCGGGTCGCGGCCGTTGCCCGGCCTGCCCGCATGCCCTGGGTTTGGGCGACCCGCACTTGTCCTTTTCATGCAACCTTCGATTCAACCGCAATCCGTGCCCTCGGGCGATTTCGACGCCGAGTTGGGCCAGCGACTGGAGGAAATCCGCGCGGCCAATCTGTACCGTCAACTGCGTCCGGTGGCCTCGCCCCAGGGGGCGCGGGCCAGCCTCGATGGGGTCGAGTTGCGCAACTTCTCGTCGAACGACTACCTGGGCCTGGCCAATGCCCCCGAGTTACGCGCGGCCGCCATTCGCGCGGTGGAACGCTATGGCGCCGGTGCCGGCGCCTCGCGGCTGATCTGCGGTTCGCTGGCTGTCTATCACGAGCTGGATGAAACCCTCGCCACCTTCAAGGGCACTCCGGCGGCGTTGTCCTTCAGCACCGGCTATGCCGCCGCGGTCGGCACGATCACCGCGCTGATGGGCAAGGAGGATGTGATCGTGTTGGACAAGTTGGTCCATGCGAGCATCGTGGATGCGGCCCGGCTGTCGGGCGCCAAACTGCGGGTCTTTGCGCACAATGACCTGAACGAGTTGGGGGACATCCTCCGTTGGGCGGATCAGCGGCAGGCTGGGGGCGCTTCCACTTCAGCGCGCCGTCCGCGCACCCTGGTGGTTACGGAGAGCGTCTTCTCGATGGATGGCGACCTGGCACCGCTACGGGAATTGGTGGCGCTCAAGGAGCTGCACGGAGCGTGGCTTCTGGTTGACGAGGCCCATGCCACAGGACTGTACGGGCCACACCGGCGTGGCTTGGCGGAGGCGCTGGGGGTGGCTGACCGCATCGAGTTGCAGATGGGCACCCTCGGCAAGGCGCTCGGCGCGGCGGGCGGCTATCTTTGCGGTTCTACGCAGTTGCGCGATTATCTGGTCAATCGAGCCCGCAGCTTCATCTTCTCCACCGCCCCGGTGCCCGCGGCTGCGGCCGCTGCGGCGGCAGGCGTTCGCTTGGCCCAGAGCCATTTGGGCGAAGCGCGCTGCGCACGGCTCTGGGAACGGGTGCGGCAGTTGAGCCAGGCGCTCGCCGAGTTGGTGCCCCAGAGCACTCCTGCAATGGCGGGGAACGGGCAAAGCGCCATCCTGCCTTTCATCATCGGCGAAGAGTCTGCGGCGATGCGGGTTTCGGCGGCGCTGCGCGAACGCGGTTGCTTCGTGCCGGCGGTGCGCTATCCCACGGTGGCGCGCGGCACCGCCCGGCTGCGCATCACGCTTACGGCCGATCACTCCCCCGAAGACTTGGACTACCTGGTGGGCGCTTTGCGCGCAACGCTCGCGGGCGGCTCCTCTACTACTTCCTGACTATGGCCCGCTCCCAACTTCATCCCCTGGCCCAACTGGATCACCGTTACGTCTGGCATCCCTTTACCCAGATGCGTGATTGGCTCAAGACCGAGCCCATCGTCCTGATGTCCGGCAGTGGCGCGGTCCTGCGCGACGTGCATGGCCGCGAGTACCTCGACGCCAACGCCTCGATCTGGACGAACCTGCACGGCCATGCGCATCCGAAGATCAACGCCGCCATCCGCCGGCAGTTGCCCAAAGTCGCCCACACCTCCGCGCTGGGTTTCGCGAACGAGACTGCGTCGCTGCTGGCGGAGAAGTTGATCCAAGCGGCCGGACGCGGGAGCCCCTCGCCGGACCGTCAGGCCCCGCTTGCCAAGGTCTTCTTCTCGGACAACGGTTCCACGGCCATGGAAGTGGCGCTGAAGTTGGCGTACGAGTGCGGCCGCCGCAGCGGGCGCACGCCCAAGCCCCGCTTCCTGTCGCTGGCGGGGGCGTATCATGGTGACACCGTGGGGGCGGTCAGCCTGGGGCACATCGATCTGTTTCACAAAGCCTACGGCGGGCTGTTGTTCAAGTCGGACCAAGTCATGGCGCCGTATTGCTACCGGTGCCCCTACAACCGGGCCAAGCCGGAACGCGCCGACGCGCGCGTGTACCGCCAGTGCGGTTGGGAGTGCCTGGGAAAGGTGAGGCAGTGTTTCCACAAGGCCGCCCAGCAGGGGCGGCCCTACACGGGATTCGTCTTCGAGCCCCTCATGCAGGGCGCGGCGGGGATGATCCCGCAGCCGGACGGGTGGTTGTCGCAGGCCGCCGTCTTGGCGCGGGAACACGGGGCGATGCTGATCGCCGACGAGATCATGACGGGTTTTGGGCGAACCACTCCGCCAGGGTTGCCACCGGCCAGCGGCCAGCGGCGTCGCGCGCCCGCCGCCCCGTCGCTCTTTGCCTGCCATCATGAGGGCGTGCAACCCGATTTCCTGTGCCTCGCGAAGGGGTTGAGCGGCGGCTACCTGCCGATGGCCGCGACGCTGACGACCCAGGCCGTGTTCGATGCCTTCCTTGGCGAGTACAGCGAATTCAAGACCTTCTTCCACGGCCACACCTATACCGGCAACCAACTTGCTGCGGCGGCCAGCCTCGCCAGCCTGGACCTGCTGGAAGCCAATGCTGCCGCCGTCAAGCGCGCCAAGCTGGGGATAGCCTTGCGGGATGCCCTCGCAGGTCTGTGGTCCTGCCCGCACGTTGGCGACATTCGTCAGGTCGGCTTGGTCGCCGGGGTGGAATTGGTGCGCGACTGGCGTACGCGCCAACCGTTCGACCTCACCGAGCGGGTCGGCATCCGGGTCTGCGAGGCGATGGCCCGGCGTGGGGTGCTGACTCGTCCCGTCGGGAGTGTGATTGTCCTCATGCCGCCCTATTGCACGACGCCCCGGCAGGTGAAGACCATTGTCGATACACTGCGGGAGGGCCTGGGCGAGGTCTTGGGAGCCTGAGGACGCTCATTCTGCGCCGTCCTGCGCGCTTGATCCGAGCGCGGCCATCGGGTTCAATGGCCGCATGAACAATTCGCCTTCCGCGGCTCCCCGGACCGATCGGCGGACCTTCCTTCGTTCTGCCTCCCTGGCTCTTGGCGCCGCTGCCTCGGCTTCAGTCGTCTCTCACGCGGCCGAGGCTGCGGCCCCGGGGCCAGCCACTGGGCAATCCTCCTACCACTTGGGCTTGGTCACCTATAATCTGGCCAAGGACTGGGACGTGCCCACCATCATCAAGAACTGTGAGCAGACCGGCTTCGAGGGAGTCGAGTTGCGCACGACGCACGCCCACAAGGTCGAGGTGGAGTTGTCCAAAGCCGCCCGCGCGGAAGTGCGGCAGCGGTTCAAGGACTCGAAGGTGGCGCTCTTCGGTTTGGGGAGCACCTTCGACTACCATACCCCGGATCAGGCCAAGCTCCGCAAGGATATCGAGGCGACCAAGGAGTACCTTCTGCTGGCGGAGGATGTCGGGGCTACGGGTATCAAAGTCCGCCCGAATGACTTGCCGAAGTCGGTGCCGGTGGAGAAGACGTTGGAACAGATCGGCCGCGCGCTGCGTGAGGTCGGGGAATTCGGCAAAGACCATGGGCAGACGATCCGGCTTGAGGTCCACGGGAACGGCACTTCGCTGGTACCCCATATCAAGACCATTTTGGATGTGGCGGATCACCCGAATGTAGGCGCCTGTTGGAATTCCAACCAGACCGACCTTGCCGGAGCGGGGTTCGATGCCAACTTCGACCTCCTGAAGAATAGGATTGTGGCGGTTCACATGCGCGACTTGTTCTTGGAGGAATACCCCTGGCGCAAGTTGCTGGTACGGTTGGGTGGCATAGGTTTCCAGGGCTTCACCCTCGCAGAGATACCCGAGAGCGCTGACCCGCTGCGCGTGATGCGCTACTACCGCGCGCTTTGGCTGGCTTGCCAGGCGGGTGCGTGAAGAACATTCGGGAGGTGTGGCCGTCCGCACTCTCTGAGCGCCCCGCAATTCCACCATGCCTGACCACCTGCCAGCGAATGCCGATGTGACCGTCCACAGCGCCGGCACCCGCTTTCGCGGCGTCCGGGCCACCGGGGTGGAACTTCGCCCATGGATTGCGTCCTATTCGGAGTGTCCGCCCCTGCATCTCTATCAAATCGCCCATTTGGGCCTGATCGACGCGGTCGCGCCCTACGAGATTGTCCGCCGCAACCAGACCAGCACCTACTTCCTCGCCTGCCACGGGGGACGCGGGCAGGTGTTGATCGACGGACGCTGGCGCGAGTGCGGCCCCGGCACGGCTTGCCTGCTTCCGGCCCACGCCGCGAACGCCTTTCATGCGGAACCAGGCGGGGAATGGCATTTCAGTTACGTGTGCTACATGCAGGCGGTCGGGCAGCGGCCGTTTTCCGACCACGGTTCCCCGGCCATGGCCGGGTTCGATCCCGTGCCTTTGCACGCCGCCATTCTGGGTTTGACGCACGAGTGCCAGGGTGAGGCAAGCCCGGCGGTCTTCCATCACTGGATCGAACTGGTACATACTTACGTCCTGCGCTTCGCGCGGCCCGCCGAGCGCGACGAACGCCTGGCCCGGCTTTGGCAGCGGGTCTCGGCCTGCCTCGAGACCGAATGGACGCTTGAGCGTCTGGCCAGAGAAGCCGGCTACAGCAAGGAGCATCTGCGGCGGTTGTGCCGTCAGGAACTGGGCCGCAGCCCGATGCACCAAGTCATTCACCTGCGCATGCGCCGCGCCGCCGAACTGTTGACGACCACGCAGGATAAGATCGAGTCCATCGGGCAGATGGTCGGTTACGGCAACCCATTCGTCTTTTCTAATGCCTTCCGCAAGGCGGTGGGGTGGCGGCCTTCGGAGTACCGGCACCATTCCGGAATCCAACGCGTGCATGGTTCCGTAACGCCTCCTTCCCCGGTTCATGTTTGAGCGTCGTCCAAGCACCGACGTGGGAGTGATTGGCACAAAAGGTGGATTTTGAACATGCGGGAGAGGATTGCGGTTATGGAAGCCACTCGTGTCCGGGGCTAGAGTGACTTAATAACGACTCCTTTCAAAGTGGGCGGAGCAGTTCGCCCGGCGTCCGCCAGCGGCAGGTGCCCAGGTCGGCCTTCTGTCAATATGCGAAAGCGGGTCGGGGTCGGCGTCGTTCACGCGACGCCAACCGAAGAACAGCAACGCAACCACGATCAACCCTAAGGTCCCTATGAAAGTGGAAACCACCGTCTCCCGTTCCGGTTCGCCTCGAACACGCCTTCTTTCCCTCCTTGTGGCGGGCGCGGTCTTGGAGGGGAGCGCGTGCCTCGGCGGCGTCCTCGTCGACCTGGACGCCACCCAGCTTCCCACGGGCGCGCTGACCACCTGGACCAACAAGGGCTCGGTGGCGGGTGACTTTACATCCGCCGGCACCACGGCACCCCAGGTGACCAAGATCATGGTTGGGAAAGGGGTGACCTTCAGTTCCACCGCCCACTATGTCGGGCCGGCGGCGCCTGCCGCCGTGACTGGCAACGGCAGCCGGACAGTGGAGGCGTGGGTTTTCGACCCTTCGCCCCAGGAGGAGAAGACGGTGTTTGGCTGGGGGCACCGCGGCGACGATAGCCGCAATTGCTCCTTCAACCATGGCACCAGCGCGGACTTCGGTGCCGTCGGGCACTGGGGCGGGGCGGACATTGGCTGGGACGGCAACCTCGTTTTTGGCCAGTGGACCTATATCGTCTATACCTACGACGGAGATGCCCAGACCACCACGGTCTACAAGGACGGCGAGTTTGCGGCTTCGGAGACGCTCAGCTCGGGACTCGACACTTGGGCGGTCGACAACACCGCCAACGCCAATCCGTTGCCCTTCCGCGTGGCGCGGCAAAACGACGCCAACGGAGCGGCCAGCACCACGGGCGTGGGTGACATCACGATCGGCAAGATCCGGGTGCATGACGTGGCCCTGGCGGCCGAGGTCATCAAGGCCAAGTTCGATGAGGAAGTGCTGCTGTTCAAGGAGAAGGACACCGACAATGACGGCATTGCGGATTGGTGGGAGGAGCAGTACGCCTTCATGAATAAGGCGGACGCCACCGACGCCGCCAAAGACCAGGACAACGACGGCCTGACGAATCTGGAGGAATTCACCAACAAGACCACCCCTGACAACCCGGATACCGACGGCGACGGTCTGAAGGACGGTGTGGAAGTCAAACGGACTCCTACTCCCACCAATCCTCTGAAGGCGGACACGGACGACGACGGACTCTCCGACGCAGTCGAGACGGGGACGGGCGCCTACAAGAGCCCCCAAGATACCGGCAGCGACCCGGTGAAGGCGGACACCGACAACGATGGTTTCCTTGACGGTCAGGAGGTCTTCGAGGGGGCTGATCCGAACGTTGCCACGAGCAAACCGACGGGCAATCCCGCGCTCGTCCTGCTGGACGCCACCCAGTTGCCAGAAGGGCCGGTGGTGAGTTGGAAGAATACGGGGGTACTTCCCGGTGATTTTGCCGCGCGCGACGCTGGGGCGGCTCCCTCGGTGGTGACGGAATTGGGGGTCAAAGGCATCCAGTTCGACGGCGCGGAGTATTACACCGGGCCGACCACGCCTCTCTGGATTACCGGCAACGGCGCCCATAGCATCGAGGCGTGGGTCTTCAACCCGGCGTTGGCCGACGAGGAAACCGTTTTCTCATGGGGTCGCCGCGGCGGTCCGGATGGCTCGAACAGCTCGTTCAATCACGGCTTGAACGCGGACTACGGCGCCGTGGGCCACTGGGGCAGCCCGGATATTGGCTGGGGTGGCAACACCGCCGCCGGAACTTGGACGCACATCGCCTATACTTGGAGTCCGATCGATCTGATCGAGAACGTGTACAAGGATGGCGAGCTGGCCAGCACCGAGTCGCTTGTGGCCGAGCTGGGCATCGCCTATACCAACAGCGCCGGCGTGCCGTTGCCCTTCCGGATCGCGTCACAGAACGAGGCTAACGGCGCTCCGACCGAGGGTTTGCGCGGCTCCATGACCATCGCCAAGATCACGGTCTATGACACGACTCTGAGCGATGCCCAGGTGAAACAGCACTTCACCACGGATGCGGCGACCTTCGGTGTGCTGGATGACGATCAGGACGGCATGCCCACCTGGTATGAACGGAAGTACGCCTTCCTGAATCCCAACGACGCCACGGATGCGGCCAAGGATCAGGACAACGATGGCCTCACGAACCTCGAGGAGTATCAAAACAAGACGTTGCCGGACAACCCGGACTCCGACGGTGACGGCGCCACCGATGGCGCGGAGGTGAAGACCTTGCACACCAAGCCGTTCGTGACCGACACCGATCAGGACGGGTTGAGCGACAGTCTCGAAGCTGCGGCCGGTACCGATCCCTTGCTGGCCGACAGCGATGGCGACACCTTTGCCGACGGCCTCGAGGTGGCCCGCGGCTCGAATCCAACGCTCGCGAGCAGCATGCCCGCATTCACCGATCCCGTGGCCATGATTGATCTCGATGCCGGCAATCTCCCATTGGGCCCGTTGGCGGTCTGGCTGAACGTGGGCGCGATGCAGGGCAAGTTCTTCGCCAGCGATCCTCCGGCCAAGGTCGAGGTGGTTGCCGGCGCTCAGGGTGTCACCTTCGATGGTACCCAAATCTATACCGGGCTGACCACTCCGCTCTGGTTGGCGGCGAACAGTGCGCGGACCATCGAGGCCTGGGTATACAACCCTGAGATTGCCGACGAAGAGAACATCTTCAGTTGGGGCCGTCGAGGCGGGCCGGACGGTTCGAACTGTTCTTTCAACCACGGTGGCAATGGCACTTGGGGCGCGGTTGGTCAATGGGGTGGCGCGGATATCGGCTGGAATGGCAAGATCACAGCCGCCCAATGGAACCATGTCGTCTATACATGGGAGCCGACCACTACGACCGGCATCGTGTATAGCGATGGCCAGCCGGCCACCACCAACGTCTTCACCGCCGGTTTGAACACGTTCGCGGTCAACGACACGCCTGATCCGGACGCGGTGCCGCTGCCCTTCCGCGTCGCCGGTCAGAACGATGCGAATGGCGCTCCCACCGAGGGTCTGCGCGGCTCGATGACCATCGCCCGCATTCGCGTCTACGACACGGCGCTGAGCCCGTCGGTCGTGGCCGCTCGCTACAACAGCGAGGTCGGCCGGTTTACGACGCTGCAAATCAGCGGCTTCGCCTATAACGCCACGGCCGACACCTTTACCCTCACTTGGCAGGCCGCCGCCGGAGCCCAGTACGACGTGCTCGCCTCGAGTGACGTGGCCACGGGCTGGAGTACCGTTGCCAGTGGATTGACCGTCGGCACCTTCACGGAAAAACCGTCCGTGGCGGGCGCCGCCCGTTTCTACCAGGTGAAACGCCGGTAGACTGAACACCACCCCGCGGCTCCCCGGCGCAAGCCGGGGAGTCGCGGAATCGAATACATGCCCTGCGACCGGATGGCTGGCGCAGGGCGCTTTTTTAGACCGGTTCGCCCACTTTGCCGGCATGACCGCCGTCGCCGGTCTTTGCCAACGACCCAACCCCCCACCTTTCTCACGAGACTGAACCTTGCTGGGATTGTTACGTTCATTTCCAATCACCACTCATGACTGCTTCAATTTTCCCACACCGTGCAGCCTTGACCGTCACCGTGATGGCCCTGGGCTTTGGCGCGTTCCCTAACACTTTTGGCTCGCCCATCAAGCCTGTCATTCCAGATGCCGCCCGCCCGCTCCCACTGTCGGCGGTGCGCTTGACCGGCGGCCCGCTCAAGCATGCGCAGGACCTTGACGCCGCCTACCTCTTGCAGTTGGAACCCGACCGCATGCTCGCCTACTTCCGCAAGCGCGCCGGGCTGCCGCCGAAGGCGGCGGGGTACGGCGGCTGGGACGGGGACGGCAAGCAACTCACCGGCCACATTCTCGGCCACTATCTTTCCGCTGTCAGCCTGATGTGGGCCGCCACCGGCGACCCCCGTTTCAAGGAACGTGCCGAGTATCTGGTTCAGGGGTTGAAGGAGGTGCAGGACGCGCAGGGGGACGGCTACCTCGGGGCGCTCGAAGGCGGGAAGGAGCGGTTTGCCGAAGTGGCCCGCGGCGACATTCGCTCCGGCGGCTTCGACCTCAACGGGCTTTGGTCGCCATGGTATGTCCTGCACAAGGTCTACGCCGGTTTGCGCGATGCCTATCGTTATACGGGCAACCGCCAGGCGTTCGAGTTGGAGATCAAGTTCGCGGGCTGGGCGGAGGGGATCATGTCTCAACTCAACGACGCCCAGACGCAGCGGATGCTGAACACCGAATTCGGTGGCATGAACGAGGTGCTCGCCGACCTTTACGCCGATACCGGCGATCCTCGCTGGCTGACGCTTTCGTACCGGTTCGAGCACCGCGCGGTTCTGGACCCCCTCAAACGCCACCAGGATCGTCTGGGTGGATTGCACGGCAACACACAGGTGCCCAAACTGATGGGTTCGCTGGCCCGCTTCACCTATACCGGGGACCCCGGCGACGGCTACGCCGCGAGCTTCTTCTTCGACCGCGTCGCCCAGCACCATAGCTATGCCACCGGCGGCCACGGCAAGGACGAGTACTTCGGCGAGGCCGACAAACTCAATGATCGCGTGGACGGACGCACCGCGGAAACGTGCAACGTCTACAATATGATCAAGATGGCCCGCAAGCTCTTCGCCCTGCGCCCGGACGCCTCCTACGCCGAGTTCCACGAGCGCGCCCTCTTCAATCACATCCTTGCCTCCATGGATGCGGAGGACGGCCGCACCTGCTACATGGTCCCGGTGGGTCGCGGGGTGCGCCATGAGTATCAGGACATGCTCCAAGATTTCACCTGCTGCGTCGGTTCCGGGATGGAGAGTCACGCCCTGCATGGCGACGGGCTCTACTACGAGAGTGGAGACCGTTTGTGGGTCAACCAGTATGTTCCTTCGACAGCCGAATGGCAGGGGGCGGGTCTCAGTCTGGCCATGGAGACCGGCTTTCCTGACGGTGACACAGCCCTACTCCGTCTGACCCTCCAGGCTCCGCGCGAACTGACCGTGGTCCTCCGGCGTCCAGCCTGGGCCGGTGACGGCTTCGCCGTGACCGTCAACGGGGAGGAGAGCAAGGAGCTTCCGAAACCCGGCGGCTACGTGCAGCTCAAGCGCACTTGGAAGACCGGCGACGCCATTGCGCTCACCATGCCCCGGACGCTGCGGTTGGAACCCGTGCCCGACAATCCCCGGCGCGTCGCGGTCATGTGGGGGCCTCTGGTCCTGGCGGGTGACCTTGGCCCCGAGGACGAGTTCCCGCAGCGGGCGCGGCAGTCGACGGCGGTTCCCGTGTTGGTGGCGGTGGGACGCCCCGTGGCCGATTGGCTCAAGCCGATCGCCGGCAAGCCGGGATGGTACCGTACTGACGGCGTGGGCCGCGACGCGGATGTGGATTTTGCCCCCTTCTACCGGCTGCACCGGCGCAGCTACGCCGTCTATTGGGACCTCTTCACTCAGGAGGATTGGGAGAAGCGCGCGGCGGAAATCGCTACGGAGCAGGAACGCCAGAGGAGACTGGAGGCGGCTACGGTCGCCTTCGCTCAGCCGGGCGAGATGCAGCCGGAGCGCGACTTCAACATGCAGGGCGAAGACACCTCCGTCGAACGCATCATGGGCCGGCCCTGCCGCCGCGGCACGAAGTGGTTCTCCTTCGACCTGCCGGTCGACCCCTCGCATCCCATGGCACTGGTCGTCACCTACTATAGCGATGAGTGGCGCAAACGGACTTTCGATATTCTCGTGGAAGGTCAACGCGTCGGGCAGCAGGTGGTCGAGAAGGGGGGGCAACCCCGGTTCTTCGAAGTGGAATCCGCCATTCCGGCTTATCTGGTGGAGGGCAAGAAGAAGGTGACCGTGCGTTTTCAGGCCACCCAAGGCAACGAGATCGCCGCCGTCTTTGGCCTCCGCATCATCCGTGCGGACGCTCCGCGCTGAGCCGGCAACGGCGTCCCGGCGGCACGAACGGTGCTCTTTTACGGCTGCGCGGGCGCAAGGCCTTTGCCCTCAGTAACGGTTACTCGTTGGTCGATGGGCACCTGGGTGATCGTCTCGGTCGCGCCGCCGATCCAGCGGACTTCGAGGCGGTCTACGCGGTCACGCTTGCCCAACCCAAACTGGAGCCGCGACCCGAAGTGGCTCTGGTAGCTGCGGCCGCTGTGGACCTCGTCCACCAACTTCAGGTCGCCGGCCGTCACGGTTACCTGCGCGCCCACTCCGTCCCGGTTGGTCTTGGCGCCCCGCAGTTGAACCTGCAACCAGTGGTTTCCGGCCGCTGAGTCGTTCCTCAGGATCGTAGGCTCGCGCCGCGAATTGAGGATCACCACGTCGACATCGCCATCGTTGTCCAGATCGTCAAACGCCGCGCCACGGCTGCTCAATTGAACCGCCAGGCCGTTGCCGCAGCGATTTGACACGTTGGCGAACTTGCCGTTTCCCAGGTTCTGCAGGACCAAGTTGCGCTGGGCGTACGTGGTGGTGGTGTCGAACAACTCCACATTGTCGTGCAAATGCCCGGCGGCAATGAACAGGTCCCGGTAGCCGTCGCTGTCGAAATCGACCATGCCGCAACCCCAGGTAACCCGGGCCAGCGTGCCGTCTCCGGCGCCCGTCCGCCGCGTGACGTCATCGAAGAAACCCTTGCCGAGGTTGCGAAACAAAATCGTGGTCTCCTGCTGATAGGAGGTCACGAAGAAATCGAGCCGGCCGTCGTTATCGTAGTCGCCGCATTCGACCCCCATGGTGCCATGGGCCTTGCCGTTGAAATCGTAGGCAATCCCGCTGGCCAGGCCCGCTTCCTTGAACTTCCCCTTGCCGTCATTGACGAACAGGAAGTTGCCGGTTTCGTCGTTCCCCAGGAAGATATCCGTGTCGCCGTCCTGGTCGAAATCGCAGCAGATCATGCCCATGCCCGCCCCCTTGTGCGCGGCGATGCCCGATTCCGCGCTGATATCCGCGAAGGTCCCGTTCCCGTTGTTGCGGTACAGCCGGTTGGTGGTGGTCGGATAGTCCAGCGGGCCGACGTACGCCGGGTACCCGTTGAACCGCGCCTGCCGGTGCGTCTCGTACGTGAAGTTCACGTAGTGGGCGACGAACAGATCGAGATTTCCGTCGCCGTCGATGTCGAGGAAGCAGGCTCCCGCTCCCACGTGCGGTTCGTCGGCCACCCCCGCCTTGGCGGTGACGTCCGTGAAGGTCCCGTCTCCGTTGTTGTGAAAGAGGAGATTGGTGCCGAAGTTGTTGAGGAAAACGTCCGGGTGGCCGTCGTTGTCGTAATCGCCCACGGCCACGCCCAGACCATAGCATGACACCGCGAGTCCCGCCTCGCGCGTCACCTCGGTGAACTTCCAGTGCCCGTCGTTGCGGTACAGGTGGGGAGTGGCTTTCGGGTCCGGTTTCGCCCCGCGCAGGGGCGCGCCGTTGAGAAACAGGATATCGATCAAGCCATCGCCGTTGTAGTCGAACGTGGCCAGACCCGCGCACACCGTCTCCACGATGTAACGCTGGCCGGAGCTGCCGTCGGTATGGACGAAGTCGATGTTGGTCAACTTCGTCACGTCGGTGAACTGGATCGTGCTGGGGGGGGGCGCGTCTGCTGCCTGGAGTCCGCCGGACAGACCCATCATGAGTGCGGTGGCCGGGCATGCGAAGGAGCGGCGCTTCATGTCAGGGTTTCGGCTGAAGGGTGGACCGCCATTCCTGGTATTGGGTGTTGCGCGGATCGAGGCGGCAAGCCTGCTCGATCGCCTCGCGGGCGGCCGGCAAATCTCCGTTGCGCGCGCGGGCTTGGCTGAGGATGTAGTAGTTCACCGGCGACGCTGAAAGGCTCACGGCCCGCTCGGCCAGCCGGAGCGCTTCGGCGGGTTGGGTGTTGCTTTGGAGATACATCTGCGCCAGCGCGAAATAGCCCTCAGCCCGGGTTGGCGCCAGGGCGATGACTTGTTTGAACGCCCCCTCGGCTTCCGCCGCTTGCTTCAGCCGCGAGTGGAGATTCCCCAGGCTCAGGTAATGGAAGGCGTTGCGGGGCTCCGCGCGCACCATTTCCTGGCAGAGCCGCAGTGCCTCGGCGTTGCGCTGCGCCTGCTGATAGAGCATCACCAACTGGAACCGGCACCCGGTGTTGTTGGTGTCCACCTCGGCCGCCCGGAGGAACAGCTTCTCCGCGGCCTGCGGCTGCCGGTGCGCCAGGTAGACCCGGCCCAGCTCGGTGTGGGTCTGGGCCAGGCTCGCACGGGCAATCGCCACGGGGTCGAAATCCGTCCTTGCCTGGCGGCCCATCGCCTGCCCCTCAGATTTGAGGGCATCGAACTTCTGCCGGTACTCCTCCGCCTTCGCGGTGTCACCCAGCCGGGCGCAGGTCGTGGTTAGTCCGTAGTACGCTTCCGCCATGTTCGGCGCCAGTTGGATTGCCTTTTCGTAGCTGCCTCGCGCCTCTTCCAGTTGGCCCAGTTGCTGATGAGCCTGCCCGCGCAGCCGCCAACCCAGCGGTGTCCCGACCTTCCCCTCGTCCAGCGCCCGTAGCGCCTCTTCCATCTTGCCTTGCAGAAACAGCGCATGGGCCAGGCGGAAGCTGGTCTCCTGGCGGCGCGGGTTCAACCGGAAGGACTCGCGGAGCGCGCTGATCGCCTGGTCGTAGTCCTCCCGCAGCAGGTAGGCGTAACCGAGGTTGTACCAGGTGTCGGCGCGGTCATAGAGCCGGGTGGCGTCCGGCTCCTGGCGCAAGGAAGCCTCCCAATATCGAATGGCGGCCGCCGAATCCCCCTGCTCGTTGCTGACGAAGCCCAGCACATGGAGCGAATCCTCGCTGTCCCCCAGGCGACCCCGCAAATCCTCCACCGCTTGGAGTTGCTCCGCCCGCAAGGTCCGGTCCAAGCTGGACTGAGCCTCGTTCGTGCCGGGCGGGTTCGTGGCCGGTCTCTCGCTCAAGCTGGCGGTGGGAGTTGGCGATGATCGGCTTCCCGCAGGGGAGGGGAGAGGGGCAGCCCCCTCGCCCGCCCGCCCGGCCGCCTGGCCCAAGAGCCAGATCAGCAGCAGCAAGGCGGTTCGGTTTGGAAGTGGACGATGCACGTGGTTGCTGGTCCGGCTTCGATCTGCGCCATCAGTTTGCCGGGACACGGGGCATGCTAGGCAACCCGTCCCAGAGTGTCAACGCGCCCAACACGGCGCTGACGGGACAGGCCCCTCTTACTTGGCGGGCAGGTAATCCTCGCGCACCGGCGAGAATACTTCGAGGGCCACCGAGTCTTCCAGGATGTCCGCGCCGTGCTCCGCCCCGCCGGGGACGCACCAACTGTCTCCCGGCAACACCTCGAACGGCTCGCCGGCCAGCCAGAGCCGGAGCCGGCCCCGGACGAGATAGCCGGTTTGCTCGTGCGGATGCGTATGCCGGGGCAGCACGGCCCCTTGGCGCAACCGGAACTCAGTCATCAGCGTTTTGTCGCCATAGACCAGGGTCTTCTGCTCGACGCCGGTCAGGGCCGGTCGATAGCCATCGTCGCTATGCTTCGCGAACATGTCTAAGCATGGCGCAAGCGGGCGGCGCGCGACAGTCCAATTCCGGCCCGTTGCGGCCTCCCAGGCCCGGTGGTTTGGCTGGCTTCCTCGCGTGGCTTTCGCTTCACTCGCGGGATGAAGTTGCTGGCGTATTGCCTCGCTCTTGGTCTCGTCGCTGCGGCCATCTCCTTGCACGGGGCGGCCTATGAAGTGGCTCAACGCCACCCGCAAGCCGCTGACGACGGGCCCGGCACCCAGGAGCGCCCTTGGAAGACCCTCAGCAAGGCGGCGGAGAAGGCCGGGCCGGGCGACGTGGTGATCATTCGAGGCGGCCTTTACCGTGAGCGCGTGGTGGTCAAGCACGGTGGCACCCCGGACCAGCCTATCCGTTTCGAAGCCGCTCACGGCGAACACGTGGTGCTGACCGGCGCGGACGCTCTCACGGGCTGGCGGAAGGTGGACGAGGCGCGCCCCATCTTCAGCGTATCCTGGCCCCATCGCTTCATCGGCTGGAACCCTGCCATGACTCATCCCGGCGACGATTACCACCTCGTCATCGGGCGCTGTGAACAGGTCATGGTGGACGGCTACTCCCTCCGCCAGGTGCTCGCCGCCAGCCAACTCGCGCCCGGCACCTTCGTTGTGGACGTCACCAATCGCGTCTTACTGGCCTGGGATGCCGGGAACCGCGACCTCAATAAGACCGCCGCCGAGGGATCGACACGCCAGGAGGTCCTTCGAGTGGAGGGCGACCATGTTCAAGTTCGCGGACTGCGTTTCCGCTACGCCGCCAACATGGCCCAGCACGGGGCGGTGGTGCTCGCTGGACGGCATGATCTTCTGGAGGACTGCGTCATCGAGCGGATGAACGCCAGCGGCGCCACCTTCCTCGCCGAGGATGTCGTCGTCCGCCGCTGCGCCTTTCGCGACAATGGCCAGCTCGGTTTCGGCGCGAGCCGGGCGCACCGATTGCTCTTTAGCGGCTGTTTGGTGGAGAACAACAACGTCAAGGGATTCGACCGCGGCTGGGAAGCGGGCGGCGACAAACTGGTGCTGTGCCGCGACGCCGTGCTCGAACAAAGCCGCTTTGTCCGCAATCGCGGCAACGGCATCTGGTTCGACATCGGCAATGAGAATTGCACCGTCCGCCAGTGCCTGATCGCAGACAACGAGGACGCCGGCATCTTCTACGAGATCTCCTACGGCCTGCACGCGCAAGACAATGTCATCGTCGGCAACGGCTTCGCCCCGACCGCTGGCGCTTGGGGCGCTCAGGCGGGCATTTCCCTCTCCAGCAGCCCGGACTGCGTGCTCGAACGCAACCTGATCTTCGGCAATCGCGAAGGCTTCAACTTCCGCGAACAAACCCGCACCACCCCGACCATCGATGACCCTGCCGAGCGCCCGGTCTGGAACCACGGCCAACTCATCCGGCACAACCTGATCGTGCGCAACCGCGACGCCCAGGTGTGGGGCTGGTTCGACATCCCCGACCAACGCCATTGGCCCGGCTCGCTTCAGACGACCAACCGGTCATCCGTGCCGGCAGCCGCGAAGCCGGGGGATATCGCCGGGGCCTACGGTGCCAAGGATGATCGCGGTCAACCGCAAGGCCTAACCCTCGAAGGGCTGGCCCTGCGGTTCGAGCACAACGTTTACCTGGCCGGCCCCGGACAGCGTTGGTTCGAGTGGGGCCCTTCCTGGGCGCGTCATCAAAGCTACCCGGGCCTGGCTGAGTTTCGAGCCGCTCTGGGGATTGACACTGGCAGCCAAACCCTCGACCTGACCTTTGCCGAGGCCCGCCAACTGGACTTCCGCCTGTCGCGCACTGAAATGGAGCGCGCTGCCGAGTGCTACCCGCGTGGCCCCGTGCCAGGGGTGACACTGGGCGTTCTGCCGTGAGGAATACTGCTCGGAGGGTAGGCTAGACGACACGGCGGGCCGAAGCATCGTTGGGCGCGCCCATCCCGTCCGGCGCAGCCGCAGGCTCCCGAGCCGGAGCCTTGTCCATCATGGACGCGCTTCTACGGTGGTAACGGTCTGCACCAAGGTCGGCGCTAAGGGCGTCGAAACCGTCCCCAACGGCACGGTGGGATTGGGGGCTTCCTGCGAGGTGGCCTCCACCTGGATATGCGCGATGCCTGCCCTGAGCAAACGTTGAGTCACCGTCCCCAGCGCGAGTTCGGGCCGGTTGCAGTCCCGGCTCAGGTGCCCCAGGAACAGGTGGCGCAGGCTGCCTTCCGCGAGTTGCTCCGCCGCCTCCGCCGCCGCGTCGTTCGAGAGATGCCCGTGCCGGCTTAGGATGCGCTGCTTGACGCTCCAAGGGCGCTTGGTGTCGTCCTGCAGCAACTTCACGTCGTGGTTGGCTTCCAGCATCAACACCTGCGCGGCGCGGACCCGCTCCAGCACCAGTTTGGTGGCATGGCCCAGATCAGTGAGGACGCCCACGCTCCCCGCCGAGGTCCGCAGCAGGAAGCCGACCGGGTCCTCGGCGTCGTGCGGCACCGGGAACGTCTCGACCGTGACCTCGCCAATCTCGAACGCCGCGCCCGTGGTGAAGATGCGGCACGGATAACGCTTCTCGAACTGCCGTTCCAAGGCCTCCTTGGTCAGACGGTTGCAGTAGATCGGGATGTCGTGTTTGGCGCACAACCCCACGATCCCCTGGGTGTGGTCCTGGTGCTCATGCGTCAGGAGGATGCCGCCCAACCCCTCCACCGAGCGCTGCATTCCCGCCAACCGCAGCCGGATTTGCCGGCCGCTCAACCCGGCGTCCACCAACAGGCGCGTCGAACCGGTCTCGAGGTAGGCGCAATTGCCGCTCGATCCGCTGCCCAAGACTGTAAACTGCACAGACACGCCCGAGAACCTAAGAGCCGTGCCCGCTCTCCGCAATGCTTTTGCGGCGCCGCCCGCGAGCGTGGTCGAATCCGTTATGCTGGCCATGGCATCGCCGGTGTCAGGTGGCATGGTTCCGGTGCGTTATTCCGTGACCTTCCATCGTGGCATCACGGCGAAGCCGGGGCTGATCAATCTACTGTAACCGAAGGCATCGCTGGCAACCAACTCGACAAGGAAGGATGCGAACCAGTGGGCGAGCACCTGAACCTCCGCCAAATCCCAGCCCCGGCGCTTGCGCGACGGCAGCGGAAAGCTCACACTTCGGCGCGTCCGCCCATGGCGAGAAGACACGCCAAACCCAAACCTGCGCCTCCGGTTGCCGCCTCGCCGGACCCTGCGGCGTCTGCGACCGCCGCGCCGCCGCCACCCGCTGCCGCGAAGGCCCTGGCGACCATTCCCTCCCCTGCGCGAATACCATTTATCGTGGGCATCGCCCTGCTGGCCTTTGCCGCCTTCCATCTGGCGTGGCGAGTGGAACCGGCCTTGCGCTATCAACTGCTCGCCCCCCCGTTTTTCACCGACACCGCGTTTCTGACCCGCTTCCTGCGCGAACCCGGCGGCCTGCTCTCCTACGGCGCGGCGGCGCTGGCACAACATAATGCGGTGAACGCTCCGGGCGCTGTGACTTTCACGCTCCTGCTGGCCAGCCTGCTTGCTGCGGCCCGCCAGGTCGTGGCGGCGGCCACCGGGCGTTCCGGAGCCATCCCCGCCTGCCTCCTGGTGGCCCTGCTCGCCGCTTTGCCCGGGCGGTTCGACGGCGACCCGGAACGCGTCGCCTTGGGCCTGCTCGCGACGGTTCTGGCCGCCTGCACCTGGCTCCCCGCGCGCGCGCTCCCGCCAGCGGCCCGGATCGCGCTGGGGTGGCTCTTCTCGGGCCTCTTGTTCGGCGTGGCGGGCGCCCCGTCGGCGCTCCTCTTCGGCCTGGTGGTCTGGCTGGCTGAGATCCTCGCCAAACGCCCCTTGAGCGGGCTTCTGCCCGGCCTGCCCGGGTTCCTGCTCGGCCCGCTCTGGAGTTGGTGGCACCCCGCTTTTCACACCCTGGCTCCCGCCTCACAGTGGGGTGCCGGCCTCACCTTGGCGCTGACTGTCGCAGCCTATCTGGTCTTGCCGCTCTGGCTGGGGCTGCAAATGGCACTCGAGCGCTTCCCACGCTGGCGCCCTTCTGCATCCTGGCAAGCGCGCGGCTGGGTGTTGGGTGGGATCGCGGCCATGGCGCTCATCGCCGCCTCGGTCGACCCTACCCGCCAGACCTTGGCCCGGCTGGACGCCGCCGCTGCCCGCAGCCATTGGGATGGCGTCGTGGCCGCCGCGCGGCAGTTGCCCACTTTCCCGCCCCGCGCCCGGATCGAAGTGACGCGGGCTCTCTTTCACCAAGGCGTCCTGCTGCGAGACCTGTTCGAGTTCCCGCAACTCCCCGGCTGGGACCTCCTGCCCGACCTGAAAGCTGGTTTGGATACCGGGGGCGCCCAAGCCCGCACCCTGCTCGAACTGGGCCAGGTCAACCTGGCCGAGCATGTGGCCCACGAGTTCTTCGAGATCAACGGCTCCCGGCCCGGCACCCTCCGCCTTCTGGCCGATATCAATCTCCTCAAGGATCGCCCGGAAGCCGCCCGCATCTTCCTCAACCGTCTGGCCCTGACGCCGTGCGAGCGACACCAAGCCCGGGCCGCCCTGCATTCCCTGGCCAACGACCCGCGCCATGCCGGGCGGCCCGATCTTGCCGCCATCCGCCCCATGCTCCCCCGCACTGACGAACCAGACTCCGCCCTGCCCACCGAAGCCTTGCTGCGCCAACTGCTCGCCTCCAACCCCACCAACCGCATGGCCTGCGAGTATCTTCTTGCCCAGCACCTGCTGGCGGGGCGATTGGAGGCAGTCGCAGCGGACGTGGCGGGCTTGGACGCCTTCGGCAAGTCCGCCGAACTTCCGCCGCTCTGTGAGGAGGCCCTCCTGCTCTTTCAGGCGCAAACCGGCCAACCGCTCGGTCTCCACGGCCGGGCCATCCGCCCGGCCACCCAGGACCGCTACCGCCGCTTCGGCGAAATCGCCCAACGCCACAGCGGCGACCGCGCCCGTGCCTTCGCCGCGCTGGCGCCCGAGTTCGGCAAGACGTATTGGTTCTTCCGCACGTTCGGAGTCTCCGCCCCTTCCCGATGAACGCCCCGTCCCGCATCCTGCCCTGTCTGCTGCCCGCCTTGCTGGCGGCCGCCGGCCTGTCATGCGGGCCGCGCGTCGACGATTTCCGCAACGCTCCTGCCGCGACAGTCACCCAGGCGCCCCGGCTTCAGCCTGACTACCGCGATCTGGTCATCCCGCCCAACGTCGCCCCGCTCAACTTCCGCATCGAGGAACCGGGAGAAGCCTTCGGCATCCGTCTCCGCGGCGTGCATGGCCAGCCCATCGAACTGGCCTCGGCAACCGCCAGCGTCACCATTCCGATTCCAGCTTGGCACGCACTCCTCGCCACCAATGTCGGCGGGCTCCTCTACCTGGATGTCTTCGTCAAGCAGCCTTCCGGCGGTTGGACGCAGTTCGCCCCGATCACCAACCAGGTCGCCCGCGAACCCATCGACCGCACGCTGGTGTACCGCTTCCTCAAGCCGCTCTACAGCCTTTACGCCGAGTTGGGCATCTACCAGCGCGACCTGGAGAGCTTCGGCATCACACCCATACTCGAAAACCGCGACTTCGGTGGCGGCTGTCTCAACTGCCACACCACCCTGAACCGCAGCCCGGACCAGTTCGCGCTGCACGTTCGGGGTGTCCCCGGCACCCAGCCCATGCTGCTGGCGCAGTCCAATCAGGTCACCCGCGTGGACAAGACGGCCGGCTATATCTCGTGGCATCCCAGCGGCCGCCTGATCGCCTTTTCCGCCAACAAACTCTCGCTCTTCTTCCATACCCAGGGGGAAACCCGCGATGTCTTCGACGCCGAATCCAACTTGGGGGTGTACTGGCTCGCCGCCAACCGCGCAGCCTCGCCCGCTCCCATCGCCAAGCCCGAGCGTCTGGAGACCTGGCCCTCGTGGTCGCCCGACGGGCGCTACCTCTACTACTGCTCCGCTCCCAAGCTGCGCCGGGAACGCTTTCGCCAGGTCCGTTACGACCTCATGCGGGTCAGTTTCGACCTGGAGCGCGATGCCTGGGGCGAACCCGAACTCCTCGTCTCCGCCGACGACACCGGCCTCAGTGCCGCCCAACCGCGCGTCTCCCCGGATGGCCGCTGGCTCCTCTTTTGCCTCGCCAAGTACGGCCATTTCCCGATCTACCAGCCCAACAGCGATCTGTACCTCATGGACCTTTCGACTCGGCAGTTCCACCGGCTCGAGATCAACAGCGACCAGGCGGACACCTGGCACTGCTGGTCCAGCAACGGACGTTGGGTGGTCTTCAGCAGCAAGCGTGGCAACGGCCTCTTCGCCCGGCCCCACTTCAGTTATGTGGACGGGGATGGCCGCTTCCACAAGCCCTTCATCCTGCCGCAGGAAGACCCCTCCTTCTACGACGCCTGCGTGCAGACGTTCAATGTGCCGGAGTTCGTGACCGGTCCCTTCCAGACCAGCCCGTCCTCATTGGCGCGCGCCATTCTCGAACCGCAGCGGGTTCTCACTCCGGCGGGGGATACGGGCAAGGGACATCAGGAGGAACAGGCGGCCCCGCTGCCGCCGGGTGAACCGACTACCACCTCTCCGCAACCCAAACCTCCCGGAAACTGACGGGCGACCAACGCCGCCACCGCGTCACTGTGGCCGCGGCGCCGGTTGCGCCAACTGCTGCTCGACCACGCCCAGGGCGCGTTGGGCGGGCGTGAAATCCGGCTTCAACTTGAGCACTTGGCGGTACTCCGCCGCCGCCTGTTCAAGCCGCTTCTGGCTCCAGTAGGAGTTGGCCAGATTGAAGCGCGCCTCCCAGTAGTTGGTGTCCATCTGGGCAGCCTTGGCGAACTCGGCCAGGGCTTCGTTTGTCTGGCCGGCCATGCGCAGGGCGTTGCCCAAGTTGTTGTGGGCCGACGCGTAATCGGGCAGCGACTTGATGGCCGCGCGGAAGTGCTCGATGGCCTGTTCCCCTTTGCCCGCGCGCAGGAGCAGGTTGCCCAGGTTGTTGTGGACCTCGGCGTATTGGGGGAAGATCGCCAACGCCTTCTCGTACTCGGCGATCGCCTCGTTCGTCTCGCCCAGCCGCGCCAAGGCGATCCCGAGGTTGTAATGCACGTCCTCGTCGTTGGGCATCAGCTTCGCGGCCTCGCGATAGAGCGCGTGGGCCTCGGAGAACTTGCCTTCCTTCAGCAACTGATTGGCCTGGGCGATGATGGTCCCCCCCCGCTCGTCGCCGGCGGTCTTGGCCCGCCCGGCCGGCGTGGCGCGCGAGGCCGAGGTCCACTCGAAGGGAGTCTTATCGTCCTTTGGCCTGGCTCCACGCCAGCTCACCACACCCAGGCCAACGACGGCGATTACCGCTACCGCCATCGCGCCGGTCTGCCAGGCGGACCAGGTCCGCCGCGCCTCGGGCGCAGGCACGGGTTGGCCTTGGACGGACCGCGCCGGGCGTCCGTCACCGCGATGTCGCCGGGAGCCTTTGCTCATGTCCGGAAATCATGGGCCGGGAGGTTGCGTACCGGCAAGTCCCTTTTCGCCTCGCTGGAACGCGCCTTCAAGCGACCCAATCATCCGGTTCAAGCTGCGGGAACAGGTTGTCCGCGGCCTCGATTTGGCCCAAGGCCCGCTCGTCCACCACGCCAGTCCGGAGTTGCTCGTGCAGCCGGGTGAAGCGTTCCAGGTGCGTCTTTACGCGGTGGGTGGCGTAAGGGGCGCATGCACCCTGGTGGAGCATGAACGGCCAGTCGCTGGCCTGGGCCAGCATGATTTCGCGGGCGGCTTGGACCAGGAGCCGCTCCGTCTGGGGCGCGCGATCGCGGTGCTCACGGGCGAGTTGGGCCATGAGCTGGACGGCCGGCTGGACCTCCCGCCAAACCCATTCGTTGCGGGGATTCAGCCACACCCGCAAATGCCCTTCTTCGCCCCAAGTGGAGGCCGAAGGCTGGATGCGTTGCGGGGCTTCGTCTCCGCCCAAAGCCTCGGACAGTCCCACCAGGCGCAGGCCGCTGCCGGGCTGGCCGGCCTGGCGGGCGACCGCGTCGAGAAAATCGATCCCCTCATACCACCAGTGGCCGAGTAACTCCGCATCGTAGGGGGCAACGATCAACGGGGACCGGCCCATGGCGGGAGCCAGCTTGTCGCCCTGCTCGCGGCGGCCAGCGCAGAAATGGGCGGCGTGCTCGCGAACCGCCTCGGCTGCGGGACCGGGTTCATACACGGCCTTCTCGGTCTGACCACCCGTGATCCGGTAGTACTTGAGCCCGGTGAAGCCCCGCGCCATTGGGCTGGGGAGGTACGGACCCACGTAGTCGAAGTCGAGGTCGAACCCAACGTCGCGATAGAAATCCCGGTAGCGCGGATCGCCGGGGTAACCACCCGCCCGGCTCCAGACCTGCCGGGCGGAGACCGGATCGCGGCCAAATGCAATCATCCCCCCGGGGGTGAGCACCGGCGCATACACGCCGTGCGCGGGCCGCGGGGAACCATGGGCTACGCCGTGGCTCTCCAGCAGGAACCAGCGCAGGCCTTCGGCCCGCAGGATGGCTTCCGCGGCTCGCACATAGCCGCACTCGGGGAGCCAGAAACCTGCGGGCGGCCGCCCGAACCATTGCGTGTGATGCCGGCAGGCGACCCGCACCTGCGCGCGCAAGGCGGCGGGACTATCCGCCAGCAGCGGCAGCAGGGCATGCGTCGCGCCCGTGGTGGCGAGTTCCAGCAGGCCGCTTTCCTGGGCGCGCCGGAACGCCCCCAACAGGTCGCCGCCAAGCGTCGCCCACCGTTCGCGCAGGGCCAGAAACCGCCGCAAGTAAAGGTCCGCCACATCCCGTTGGCCCGGTTCCCACAGGGTGCGGAAGACCTCCTTTTCGGCCAGTTCAACGCGCCCGTCCAGGTACCTCGCGAACCGGCGGCACAGGAGAGGGTCCGCCCACATCGAAGCCAGTGTCGGCGAGATGGAGAGGGTCAGCCGGGCGGGAACCCGGTCTTGCTGCCAGCGGTCGAGGCATTCCAGCAGCGGAAGATGAGTCTCGAGCGTCGCCTCGTAGAACCAGCTTTCCTCGAGAAACCGCTCGTGTTCCGGGTGGCGCACGAAGGGCAGGTGCGCATGCAAGACCAAGGCGAGGCGCGTTTGCATGCGGACTCAGCAGAAAGCGACAAGGAGGACCGCACCCGCCGTCCGAGGGCCCGAGGCGTCGGTCCGCTCAGGCATGGTGCGGGCTGGGGAGGGGGGTGGGAAGTTCGGTTTCGCCCACCTCGCCCAAGGTCTGTGTCGCGCGGGTGAAGAGCATGTAGGCCACACGCCCTTGGGACTGGTCGGCCGCCACGGCGACTACCGGCAGTTCATACTCCCCGTTGGGCAACGCAAAACGAAGCGTGAACGAACCATCCGGCCGCAGTTTGATCTGGCGTCCAGCCACCACCACGTGGGCGTCCGGTTCGGTCGCGCCGTAAATCACCAACTCGGCATTGACGCGCAACCAGAACTTGCCCGGCTTCGCCGGCTGCCCGGACACAGCGGTTTCGGGTTGGCCCTCCGCCCATTCGCCCGAGCCAGGGCGCTCGGGGCGTTCGCCGCCGGCTTCTGCCGGCGCGGCCGGCCCCCCGGGCTGCGAGAACTGGGGTGGCGCGGCGGAAGAATCCGCCTGTCCGTCCAGCGACATGAGTAACGCCAACGGCAGTTCCACTTCCTCAC
>CAYYMW010000043.1:0-24881 GCA_964472515.1 uncultured Verrucomicrobiota bacterium
GCGTTACGGGGTGATTTACGGGGCGGTGCAGGACGGCTCGATCGAACGGGTCAACGTGCTCCGGCCGGCGATCTACGGCATCTATCTCGTGCGCGAGTACCCTGACAGGTTGGGAGAGTCCGGCCGTCCCCAGCGAATCCGAGTGGCTGGTTGCCGGGTGCTGGGCGTGACTGACGTGGGGATCGAGTTTCGAGGCGCCTTGGCGTGCGTCGGTCAGGGCAATTCGGCTACCGGCAGCGAAGGCTGTGCTTTCTACGTTTGGGATGGGGCGGTGGCCTGCACGCTGTCGGGGAACACCGTTCAGGGCGACAGTGAGACCAACGCGCTCAAGGCTTTCAGCGTGGTGGGCAAGGATGCGACGATTGTGGTGACGAACCTGGAGTTCCAGACGCACAACATTACCCTGGTGGGGAATACGGCCCACCGAGTAGCCATTGGTTTGCAGGTGAAAGGGCAGCCCGACAACCAGCCGTACAATGTGACCATGGATGGCAACACGCTGGACGGGGCCGGGGTGTTCGAAGCCAAGGGATTGGAGATCATCGAATGCCACCATGTGGCGGTCGTGAACAACAACTTCAACGAGTTCAACATCCCGATCACGATGAATCAGGCCCCCGGCTTTCGCGCCACGGGGGCGCAATTCATCTGGATCGACCGGAACACGTTTGTCGGAGGCGGCTCGAGTTCCATTTACGGGAACCGAGGCGGCAGCCTGTCCGACAACCGGTTTGTGCAGCAGTGGGCCACTCCGGTGTACTTGTTTGGGAATCAGGACTGTCGGATCAATGGGAATCAGTTCCAGAATGTGTGTGCCAATGTCGGGGTGGCGATCTATGCCCTGCCCTACCAAGGACTCGAAACGCTGCGGAACATCTTCACCGGCAATCATGCGTTTGACGACCGTCCGGAGAAAGTGCTCCGCGGGCTGGTGGTATTCGGAGCCGGGACGGCGGACTATAACGTGGTCCGAGACAACGTCGCGCTGGCGGCGGGGCCCTGGGCGCCGGCATTTCGGGATCTTGGCACCGGCACCCACAACGTGGTGGCCGACAACCTCGACGGGCAGTAAGCCGGCCTTCCGAGCGAGCCGTTCAGCGATTCCTACCGTGGCCTCGCCCGCACAGTATTTGGTACGGTTCGATGACATCTGCCCGACGATGAACTGGGCGATGTGGCGGCGTGTGGAGCAGGTTCTGGAGGCCAATGGGGTCAAGCCCATTCTGGCCATCGTGCCGGACAACCGGGATCCAGAGTTGGAGGTCGATGCGCCGGCCACAGACTTCTGGGACCAGGCGCGGCGCTGGCGCGCTCGCGGTTGGACGCTGGCGATGCACGGTCATCAACATCGTTACACGGAACCCACCGGGGGGATGCTGCCGATCTCGAACAAGAGCGAGTTTGCGGGGCTCCCATGGGCGGACCAACGGGCCAAGCTGCGGGCGGCCCGGCAGATCTTCGACCAGCAGGGGATTGTGCCCGAGGCATGGGTGGCTCCGTCCCATTCCTTCGACGGGAACACCGTGCGGGGATTGCGCGAGGTGGGGATCACTGTGATCAGCGACGGCTTGGCGCGGTATCCGTTCGATGAGCCCGAGGGCATCACCTGGGTTCCGCACCAGATGTGGCGGTTCTCCGCCCGGCGGAGCGGGGTCTGGACGGTGGGGTATCACTTCAACCGTTGGCCCGAGCGCGAATTTCGACGATTCCGATCGGCCATGGAACAGCATCGCGAGGAGTTCACCACGCTGCCGGCGGTGGCAGCGCAGTGGCGGGGGCGGCGCCGGACGATGGGTGACCGGTTGTTTCAGCGGTTGGTGCTGCTCCGGCTCCGGGCGCAGACCGCCCTGGTGGGAGTGGTGCGCGGCCGGCCGGCGCCTCCCGCGCTCTGGCCCCGGCTCTCGAGTTCATCCGATGTGCGCCATTAGCGGTTTGCTGCAGGCGGGCGGGGCCGATGCCGCCGCGCTGGAGAGGTTGACTGTCCGGGGCCGCGACCGGATGACTCACCGGGGGCCGGACGCCGCCGGGTATTGGGGCGACCCAGTGGCGGGCATCGGTCTGGGGCATCGGCGGCTGTCGATTCTGGATCTGTCCCCGGCTGGCAGCCAGCCCATGCCATCCGCCTGCGGCCGGCACGTGATGGTGTTTAACGGTGAGGTATACAACTACCTCGAGCTGCGCAAAGAATTGGAGTTGGCGGGACTGGCCCCGCGCTGGCGGGGCCACTCGGACACGGAGTTGCTGTTGGCGGCGGTGGCGGCCTGGGGCTTGGACGCGGCGGTGGGCCGGTTTAACGGGATGTTCGCGTTTGCCTTGTGGGACCGGGAGTGCCGCACGCTTGCCTTGGTGCGCGACCGGGCCGGCGTGAAACCTCTCTACTTGGGCCGGGCCGGTAATGGCCTGGTCTTTGCCTCGGAATTGCGCGGGGTGACGGGGCATCCGGAGTTTCGTCCGGACTTGGACCGCGAGGCCCTGCCCTCCTATCTGGCGCACGGCTACTTTCCCGCGCCGCGGTCGGTGTACCGGGACGCCATGCAAACGGGGCCCGGAACGATCCTGACGATTGACCAGACCGGGTTGGGGGACTTCGACTGGACCGGGCTCAGAGGCAGCGCCTGGCGCCACCGCCACCAAGCCTTCGATTTGCGAGGCGCCGGGTGGCGCTATCGAACTTACTGGACGGCGCATCAAGCCTGGTTGCAGGGACAACGCGAGCCCTTTCCCGGCACCTTGGCGGAGGCGGTTGAGGAGGGAGACCGGTTGGTGCGCGATTCGGTCCGGATGCGCTTGGTTTCCGATGTGCCCATCGGGGCGTTTCTTTCCGGCGGGATTGACTCCTCGCTGGTGGTGGGGGCCATGCAAGCGGTCAGCCCCAAGCCGGCCCGGACCTTCACGATCGGTTTTGACGAACCGCGGTTTGACGAAGCCCCGGCGGCGCGGGAGACCGCGCTGCATCTCAAGACGGATCACACCGAGTATCGCACCACCGAAGCGGACGCGCTCGATGTGGCCATGCGGTTGGGCGAGTTGCAGGATGAACCCTTGGCAGATGCCTCGTTCATCCCAACCTACCTGGTCTCCCGTCTGACGCGCCAGGCGGCCACGGTGGCGTTGACGGGAGATGGCGGGGACGAGTGCTTTGGAGGCTACTGGCGCTATTGGCGGTTTCCTTGGCTGAGGCCCTTCCGGACGGGGTTGAGGATTTGCGCCCGGCCGCTGGCGCGTCTGGCCGAGGTGATGGATTTGCCACCTCAACCGCGAGGAGGGCCGGCATGGTATCGCTACCGGGCGGCCCGCCTGCTGCGGTTGCTCTCCCTGCCCAGCTTTCCCGCCCTGTACTACGATGCCACCACCACCCTGAGCCGTCTGGCGCTGCTGCGCGATTGCCCCCCGGCGCCTTCGACCTTCGAGAATGAGGACTTGGGCGAGGCCTTGCCAGGCTGGGCCGAACAGATGATGCTGATGGATTATGTCAATGTCTTGCCGGACGACCTGCTGGTGAAGGTGGACCGGGCGAGCATGGCAGTGAGTCTGGAGTGCCGCGAGCCTTTGCTGGACTATCGATTGGTGGAGTTTGCAGCGCGGCTGCCCGCGGCCTTCAAGGTTGGCCGGGCCGAGGGCAAGCTGACTTTGAAGGGCATTTTGGCACGGTATCTGCCCCAGCACATGATCGATCGTCCCAAGCGGGGGTTCGCCATTCCGCTTGAAGGGTGGCTGAGAACCGGTCTGCGGGCTTGGGGGGAGGATTTACTGGCACCCCGACGGTTGGCCGCGGAGGGCCTCCTCGAGGCGGCGGCGATCGAAGCCGCGTGGCAGGAGCATCAGGCCGGCCGGGCTGATCACAAAGGGCTCTTGTGGAGTTGCCTGGTCTTGCTGGCCTGGATGCGTCAGCATCCCTGGAGATGACCCCTGCGGCGGCCCTGTTAACGGCCTCGAATCCGACTGTATGAGAGTGTGCCTGGTCATTGCGTCGCTGGTTTGCGGTGGGGCTGAGCGGGTTGCCACGTTGTTGACGTCCGCGTGGGCTGCCCAGGGCTGGGAGGTTACCATTCTAACCCTGTTGCGCACCGGCGGGAGACCATTCTTCCCGCTCCATCCGCGGGTGACGCTACGCGCGCTGGACTTGGCCGATTACGGCGCCAGCCAGAAGCGTTCGGTCCTCTCGGCGGTCAGCATGAACTGCCGTCTCCAGCGCTCCCTGCGGCAGGCGATCAAGGCGGCCGGGCCGGAGGTGGTGCTGTCGTTTTGCGATACGACAAATGTTAGAACGCTGCTGGCGTGTGCGGGCTTGGGGCTGCCCGTGGTGGTCTCCGAACGGAGCGACCCCGCCGTGTACGGCATCAGCCGGTTTTGGAACGTCCTGCGCCGGTTGACATATCCCCGCGCGGCGCGGGTGGTGTGTCAGAGTTCCCGGGCGTTGCGGTACTTCGGAGCGAGCCTGGGGTCCCGGGGTTGTGTGTTGCCCAATCCGGTGGCGGCGCCGGAGGAGGGCACGCTTCGTCACCGGGCGTCAGACCCGGAAGCGGGGCCGTGGACGCTGGGTGCCATGGGTATTCTCGAACCGGAGAAGGGATTTGACTATCTTATTTCGGCCTTTGCGGCGGCGTTGCCGAAGATGGGCGACTGGCGCCTCAGCATCTGGGGTGAGGGATACCTCAGGCCGGCGCTGGAGCAACAGGCCCGCGAGTGCGGCGTGGCGGAGCGGGTGCTCCTGCCCGGATGCACCGCCACCCCCGCCCGGGAGTTGGCGCGCTGCCATGCGTTTGTGCTGTCGTCGCGAGTAGAAGGCTTTCCCAACGTGCTCTGCGAGGCCATGGCCTTGGGACTGCCGGCGGTGGCCGCCGACGTCGGGGCGGTGCCGGAGATACTCCGGCACGGCATCGATGGCTGGGTGGTGCCGGTGGCCGACGTGCCGGCCTTGGCCGGCGCGCTGCGAACGCTCGGCTCCAACCGCCCGTTGCGGCTCGAGTATGGGCGTCGTGCCCGGGAGGTGGCGGAGCGATTCGCCGCGCCACGGGTCATCGCCGATTGGAGCGGACTGCTCGCGGATGCAGTACGGGAAGTTGAGGCCAGGCGATGAGGCCTTCGGAGAAGCCGGTGGAATCGGGCGCGTTGCGGCTGGCCATCCCATCGATGGTGGGAGGTGGATCGGAACGGGATTGCCTGCATCTATGCAACGGCTGGGCGGCCGAGGGACGCGCCGTCCAGTTGTTGATCGTCCGCGCGGCGGGGCCGTTATTGGAACGGTTGGACGCCCGGGTCCGGGTGTTTGCGTCCGGGAAGGGGCGGGTGCGCGACGCGCTGCTGCCGCTTTGGCGGGAGCTATGCCGTTGTCCGGCCCTGCCGACGCTGATCTTCGATTTCGACCTGGCGGTGGGATTCGGGATGCTGCAATGGACCCGCCTTGGACGCAGGCTCCCGATCGTTTACCGCGAGAGCAGTTCACCCAAGCACAACATCCCCCCGGGAAAGCACTGGATGTACCGCGCGTTCATTGGCCGGCATCGCGCAGTGATCGCCCAGAGTGACGACGCGCGGGCTCAGCTCGTTGACCTGGGGTTGGGGCATCTGCCGATGACGTTGATTCCCAATCCGTGCTATGCGCCCGAGGGTCCGCCACCACGTCCCGCGCGGACGGCCGAAAGGCCGTTCCAAGTTCTGGCGGTGGGGCGGTTGACGCCGGAAAAAGGATTTGACCGGCTTATCCGCGGATTCCCGCGCCTGCTGGCCCGTCAGCCCAACTCCCGGCTGGCGATTTTGGGCGAGGGACCCCAGCGCGGCGCTTTGGAGGCTTTGGTCAAGGAATTGGGATTGAATGGACAAGTCGCGCTACCCGGTTTCCAGAAGGATGTGGGATTCTGGCATGCCCGGGCGGACGTGTTCGTCGTGGCGTCCCATTACGAGGGTCAAAGCAACGCTTTGGTCGAGGCGGTAACGGCCTGCTGCCCCGCGGTCTGCGCGGCCTGCCAGGGTGGCCAGAAGGAGTTCATGCGGCGGTGTGGTCTGGAGCGCTGGCTGGTACCCAACGAGGGATTCGAGAACCACTGGGCTGACTGCGCCCTGGCCGCGGCCGAGGCACCGGCCGCAGTCTGGGAGGAAGCCCGGCGGCGCGTGCTCGCCTGGGCGGAGCCCGGCCGGGTGAGGCAGGCCTATTGGGAGTTCTGCCACCAGGTCGGGGTCGCACCGCGAATCGAGGACCGTACTGATGCTTGACACACTCTCTTGGTTTGTGTGGAAACAACTGCGGGGCGGGGCGTATGCCAGCCGCCGACTGGGGGTGAAGGTGGGGGAGGACTGCCGCATCTACACGCATCATTTCGGCACGGAGCCGTGGCTTGTCAGTATTGGCGACCGGGTCACCGTCACTTCCGGCGTCAAGTTCCTCACGCATGACGGGTCGACGTGGCTGATGCGCGACGAGAAGGGGCGACGGTTTCGCTACGCGCCCATCGAGATCGGCCACGATGTTTTCATCGGGGTGAACTCCATTCTTCTACCCGGCGTGCGGATTGGGAACTGCGTGATTGTCGGCGCCGGCAGCGTGGTAACCAAGTCGGTGCCGGACGGGTGCCTGGTCGCGGGGAATCCGGCCCGGATTCTGGGCCAGTATGACGAATACCGCCGGCGAGTCATGGAACAATGTGTCTGCGCGGCGGACATGAAAGGCGACCGTTATCGCGAGCGCATCGACAGCGTGGTGGAGAAGGGGTTCCGCCCCGAACTCAAGGCGGAACGGTAACGGGAGCGGTCGTGCGCTTCGTTCAAGTCATCTATCACTATTGGACCGGCGGCGCCGAGAAACAGGCCCTGCTTGCGGGGCGATGCCTGGTGCGCGCCGGCCATCCCTGCCGCGTCTTCTCCCTGGCGCCCGGAGATGACAGTCCGCGCGCTTCCGAGTGGCTGGAGCGCGCGGTTCGGAGCGGTGTGTCGGTGGCCCCAGCGCCCCGGAGGAGCCGGAACTATCCGGGAAATCTCTGGTCGCTCTGGCGGGCGGTCGGCGGCCCTGATCCGGTCGCCCTTTGGTGTTGGGGCAGCCGGGCTGAGTTGCTCTGCAAAGCCGTCGCTTTTGCGAACCCTCGTGTGAGGCTCGTCTGTTCCCTGCGCAGCGCTGACCCGGCCTGGCTCCACGCCAGCCGGCGGGTGCTGCGCTTCCTTCCGCGGAGAGTCGCCTGCTATGTTTCGAATTCGCAGCGGGCTCTGGACATTGCGGGCGAGATTCTCGGTGACCGGATGCCGCCTGGCTTCATCCTGCGCAACGCCCTTGACGATCCGTTCCCTGAGGCCGCCACGATTCGGCCTCCCAATGGGGAGCTACGCGTGGCCATGCTGGGAAACATCATCCGCCACCTCAAGGGATACGACGACCTGGTACGGCTCGCCGTTTTAGTCCGTGAGCGCTCCCTGCCAGTTCGCTTTTCGGTCGCGGGCCGGCCGGACGAGGGCGAGTGGTTCCGGGGCGCCTTGAAGGAGGCGCAGGTGGAGCATTTGGTGGACTATGTTGGGCCGGCAGCCGACCCGCTGGGCTTTCTGCGCAAGCACCACGCATTCCTGCTGCTGAGCCGGGTGGAGGGTTTCCCCAACGCCCTCCTCGAAGCTCTGAGTCTGGGCTTGCCGTGCATCTCGACGCGTGTGGGGGACCTTCCCATGATCGCCGAATCAGGACGGCAGCTCCATCTGGTGGATGTGTCGGACGTGAGTGCGGTGCTGGCCTGTCTGGAGCGCCTGCTCAGCGACTGGCCGTCCGCCGCCGCCATGGGCGCCAACGGCAGGGCGTGGTGCGAGCAGCATTTTTCGGAAGCCGCGTTGACTGCCGGGCTGGAACGCCTTGCCGGCCGATTGGCGGTGCGGTAGCCCCCCCATTCGGGCGCTTGGTGGCAGGGAGGGTCGCAAGCCGCCCGTTTCCCTCGGAAACCAACCCGGCGAGCGGGGGCGAAAGTTGCTCTATGGATCTGATCGTTTTCGGTGCGAGCGGGCACGGCAAGGTGGTGTTGGACACCGCCTTCGAGCAAGGGCACACGGTGTCTTTGGTCGTGGACGACAAACCTGCCTGCACGACGCTGCTCGGCGTGCGTGTGGTGTCCTCGGAGGCCGCGGAGTTCCGGGAGTTGAGGGCTTTCGCGTTTGTGGTGGGGATCGGAGACAACCTGGACCGGGCGCGGGTGTTCGAGCGGTTGCTACGACTGGGCGGAACCCCGGCCACCCTGATTCATCCTCGTGCTACGGTCTCGAGCCGCGCCACGCTTGGGGCTGGAACGGTGGTGCTGGCCGGGGCGGTGGTAAACGCGGGTGCTGCCATCCGTGAGAACTGCATCCTCAATACGGCCTGCTCGGTGGATCACGATTGTGTACTGGGGCCGCATGTCCATATCTGTCCCGGCGCAAGACTGGCCGGGGGGGTGACAGTAGCCGAGGGGACGATGGTGGGGACGGGCGCCGTGGTGATACCCGGACGGCGCCTTGGTCGCCGGTGTCTCGTAGGCGCGGGCGCGGTCGTGATTCGTGATGTACCTGACGAGACCGTCGCCATGGGGGTGCCTGCTCGAGCGAGGGTTTCGGAGCGGGTTCCCGGCACTTCGCACCAGACCGGTAATCCAAAGCTAGTTGACTGACGAGGATGAAGCGTCCCTTGCGTTGCGTTGTTATCTCGCCGATTGCCAGCTCGCTGCTGAGGTTTCGGGGCGCCTTGCTCAAGGCCATTCACGACGCTGGGCTCGAGGTCCTCGGCGTGGCGCCGGAGGAGGACGCCCGGGTCAGGAGCCAGTTGGAAGCGTGGGGGGTGCGCTTCTGTGCCGTGCCCATGAGCCGCACAGGGAAGAACCCGCTGTCCGATTTTCGCTTATTGCTGCGCTTCGCGCGGCTCTTCCGGGAGGAACGACCCGATCTGCTCCTTTCGTATACCATCAAGCCGATCATCTATGGATCGCTGGCGGCACGGCTTCAGCGTGTGCCCAGCCAGTTCAGCATGGTCACGGGCGCGGGCTACGCGTTTCTCAAGGAGAACTGGCGGCAGCGCGCCGTGGGGGCTCTGGTGCGGCCGCTCTACCGTCTGGCCTTCCAAACGAACCGGAGGGTGTTTTTCCTGAATCCGGATGACCAGAAGATGTTCTCCGACCTGGGGTTGGTGGCTCCGGCGAAGACGCTGCTGCTAAACGGGGAGGGGATTGATCTTGCCGAATTCCCCGCCGTCCCGCCGGTCCGCTCGCCAGTCGTCTTTCTGATGATCGGACGTTTGTACCGCGAGAAGGGGGTTGTCGAGTATGTGGAGGCAGCGCGATTGCTCAAACGCAAATACCCCGGGGCCGTCTTCCGTCTGATTGCGCCGAGCGATCCCAATCCGTCCGCGCTCGATCCCGCCTGGGCCGAGGCGCAGGCGCAGGCGGGGGTGGTCGAGTACACCCGATGGGTGGACGATGTTCGCCCGGCCATGGCCGCCGCGAGCGTCTTTGTGCTGCCCTCCTACCGGGAAGGCACTTCCCGCGCAGTGTTGGAGGCCCTGGCTACGGGGCGCGCCGTAGTGACGACGGACGCCCCCGGTTGCCGCGAGCCGGTGAGCGAGGGGGTCAACGGCTACCTGGTGCCGGTCAAGGACCCGCAGCGTCTGGCCGCGGCCATGGAAGGCTTCATTCTGCATCCTGAGCTGGTGACGGAATTCGGACGGAAGAGCCGCGCCTTGGCGGAGTCCAAGTATGACGTCCAGCTGGTAAACCGCACGATCATGACGGCCATGGGATTGCTGGGCAGTTGAGGCCGCCCGGATTCCTCTTGGTTGGTGTTTTTCCACTCACAAACGATGATTACTCCCTCGAAACGGTATTCTCGGCGTATCTATCTTTCCGTCCCGCACATGGGCGGAACCGAACTCCAGCATGTGGAGGCGGCCTTTGAGAGCAACTGGCTCTCCACGGTTGGTCCGCAGTTGGCCGGTTTGGAGAAGCAGTTCCAGGATTATCTGGGCCGGCCGTGTGTGGCGGTCTCGTCTGGGACGGCGGCCATTCATCTTTGCCTGCGGGTGCTGGGCATCGGGCCGGGGGACGAGGTGGTGGTGCCGACGCTCACGTTTGCGGCGACCGCCAATCCGGTGCTCTACCAGGGCGGTAAGCCGGTGTTTATCGACAGCGAAACGGCTTCATGGAATCTCGACCCCAACCTGCTGGCGGATTTCCTGGCCAAGCGGGCCCGGGATAATCGCCTGCCGAAGGCGGTGATCGTGGTGCACTTGCTCGGCTCGAGCGCCGATATGGATGCCATCATGGAGGTGTGCGGGCGCTATCGGATTCCGGTGATCGAGGACGCTGCCGAGGCGTTGGGCGCCTGCTGTCGCGGTCGTCCGGTTGGTTCCATCAGCGAGTTCGCGGCGTTTTCGTTCAACGGCAACAAGACCATTACGGGTTCGACCGGAGGTCTGTTCGCCGCGGCAGACCCGCACTTGGCGGAGTTGGCCCGGCATCTGAGCACCCAGGCGCGCGATCCCAGTCCGTGCAAGGACTACATCCACACCAGCATCGGTTACAACTACCGCATGAGCAACGTGGTGGCGGGCGTGGTGCTGGGGCAGTTCGGCGTACTGCCGGAGCGGGTGCGGGCGCGCCAGGCGGTGATGGCCCGCTACACCCAGGCCTTTGCCGATTGGCCGGCGTTTACCCCCATGCCGGAGCCGCCATGGGGTGCCAGTACGCACTGGCTGAGTTGCTTCCACGTGGATGAAAAGCGCTTTGGCGCTACCGCCAGGGAATTGGTGGTCTATCTCGAGGCCGCGAACGTGGAGGCGCGTCCCCTCTGGAAGCCGCTGCATACCCAGCCGGTCTACCGGCAGTACGAGTGCGTGGGGGGGCAGGTGGCCGAATCGCTGAGCGAGCACGGCTTGTGCCTGCCGAGTTCGAGTTCCCTCCCGGAGGAGGAGATCGCCTTTGTGATCGAGCGGTTGACCGAGGCGGCGGCGCAATTTGCCTCGCAGCGCCCCTGAGTCCGCGCATGAAGCGGGTGTTCGATTTGGTGGTGGTGGTGGGGAGCGCCCCCGTCTGGCTGCCGCTGCTGGCGGGGTTGTGGCTCTTGGTGCGGGCCCGCATGGGCAAACCGGCCCTCTTCACCCAGGTCCGTCTGGGGCGGCATGGGACTGAGTTCCGGCTGTATAAGTTCCGCACCATGACCGATGCGCGCGACGCTTCGGGGGCGCTGCTCCCCGACGGGGACCGCTTGACGCCCTTTGGGAAATGGCTTCGGTCGACGTCCCTCGACGAGTTGCCGGAGTTGTGGAACATCCTGAAGGGGGAGATGAGCCTGGTTGGCCCGCGCCCGCTGCCTTCCCGGTATCGCGACCGCTACAGCCCGGAACAGTGGCATCGGCATGACGTGATGCCCGGGCTGACGGGTTGGGCGCAGGTCAATGGCCGCAACGCGGTAACTTGGGACCAGCGGTTTGCACTCGATTTGTGGTATGTGCAGAACCACGGGTTCTGGTTGGACTTGAAGATACTGTGGCTCACGGTTGCCAGCGTGCTGTCCCGCCACGGTGTCTCGGCGGAAGGGGAGGCTACGATGTCAGAGTTTCGTGGCACCAGTCTGTCGGCGGATGCCGCTCGATCACGACCGGGTTCTGCGGAGACCGACATGGGGGCGGGAGACGCGCCCGCCGCCCTGCGGTAGGGAGGAACGGAGTTGCCTGCCCGCATGAGAACTTCTCAGACCGTCACCTTGGCGTTGTCCTCCATTGGACGCCGGGTCGAACTGATGAACCTCTTCCTGGCAGAGGCTCGCGAGCTTGGGTGGTCGCTTGAGATTGTGGGGACTGACGCCAGTCCCGAGCGCAGCCCCGCGTGCCACCTCGCTGCCAAAGCCGTCCGGGTGCCTCGCTGCGATCACCCCGATTTTGTCCCGCAGCTGCTCCGCGTCTGTGGCGCGGAATCGGTGCGGATTCTTGTTCCCACGATCAATCCCGAGCTGCAGCCGCTGGCGGACCGGTGCGAGGATTTTGGAAGCATCGGCACCCGCCTGGTCATCTGCGAACCCGCGGCGATCCGGATCGCCCGCGACAAGCTGGCGACGGCGCGCGCCCTTGCGGCATGCGGGATTCCAACTCCCCGGTCAACCTCGGCGACGGAGTTTTTCCAGACGATGGATGGGTGGCGATGGCCGGTCATTTTCAAACCGATCGATGGCAGTCGCAGCATTGGCCTCCACCAAGCCAATTCCGCGGTCGAGGCCCTTGCCTTGAGGATCGACCGCCCCGCTTACATGGTGCAGGAGCGGTTGTCCGGCCGGGAATTCACGGTCAACGCCTACTACGATGCGGCCGGGCGCTTGCGGGCGGCCGTGCCGCATGAGCGGTTGGAGGTGCGGGACGGCGAAGTCAGCAAAGCGCTCACCCGGCGCGTGCCCGCCTTGACGGACGCCGCGCGGCGCATGGAAGCGGCCGTGCCCGGCCTGCGCGGCCCGGTTTGTTTTCAGGCCATGGTCGCGGAGGATGGCACTTGCGGCATCTTCGAGATCAACGCGCGCTTTGGCGGCGGCTATCCGGTCGCCCACTACGCCGGGGCGCACTTTACCCGTTGGATTCTGGAGGAGGCCCTCGGCTTGCCCTGCACGGCCAACGATGACTGGGCGGAGAACCGCTTCATGCTGCGGTACGACCTCTCGGTGTTCGGTTCCGCGGAAACATGGTCAAGCCGCTAGCCGTCGTTTTCGACCTCGACGACACCCTCTATCCGGAGTGGGCGTTCGTGCGCAGCGGCTTCACCGCGGTGGACCGCTGGCTGACGGCGCAGCACCAGGTGCGGGGCTTTTTCGAGCGGGCCTGGAGGCTTCACCTGGATGGCGTGCGCGGTCGGATCTTCGACCGGGCGCTCGAACTGCTCCAGCTTCCGGTCACTCCCACATTGATCGCGGAAATGCTGGCCGTGTATCGCGAGCACACCCCCGCCATCGAACCCTACCCAGACACCCTCGCCAGCCTGGATGAACTGGGCGCACATTTTCAACTCGCCTTGCTGACCGATGGTTACGCTGCCGTTCAGCGGCGCAAGGTGACCGCCTTGGGGTTGGCCGACCGGTTTGCCGCCGTAGTCTACTCCGACGACCTCGGTCGTGAGCACTGGAAGCCGAGTCCCGCGCCGTTCCTTGCGGTGGCGCGGATGCTGGGCGATGCCACCACACCGCGCGTCTATGTGGGCGACAACCCGGCCAAGGACTTTCTCGGTGCTCGATCAGTCGGGTGGCGCGGCATTCGCATCCGGCGCCCGGATGGCGAGCACGCCACCCAGGAGCCCCCACCGGGTTGCGAGCCTGATGTCGAGCTTCCCAGTCTCGCTCGTCTGACCTCGAACCGACTGAGCGCCTGGCTCCAGGCTGCCGTCGGCACCCCCTCTTTATCTTCGTCTTAAGGAGGAGATCGGACTTGCCCAACCATCCCCCCCGGGCAGGTCAATCCCTAATTGCGTGTTCCGTGTTTTCGTGCGGTCGTCCGGGCGATGAGCAGGTTTGAATAAGGACTGTGCCCAGCGACAGCATCAGGATGATCCTCGTCATCCTCCGAAGTCTGCGTGTCATCTGTTCGAGGGCGTTTTTCCACCCGTGCCGCCGGCATTACTGAATTGCCGTCTGGACCGGGCAGGAGAACCAACGTGCCCTTCTGCTCGTGCAGAAGGCGCCGTTCCGGAATCGACTAGGTGACTGCGACTGGCAACTGTCGGAGGCCGCTCTGGGGAGACCGCCGTACCCTGTTCATTTGCTTTGACTGCGGCCGCCGGATGGCGATGATGCGCTCACTATGAGAACGATCAAGAACGGCTTTACGGTTCTCGCCGCATTAGTGTTGGCTAACCTGGCCTTGTTCGCTGCGGACAAGGCTCCGGGCAAGGGCAAGCCTGCGTTGATGACAGCCGACACGGTCGTCTGGGCTGGGTTGGACTTCACCCTTGCACGCATGGTTGGGCCGAACGATTTCCATGATCCGGCGGCGATCTTCCCGGGATTTCTTGACGCTTGGAACGGCCTGGTGCTCACCGAGCGTCTGCCGTTCATGGAAAAGGAGCTTAAGAGGAAGGTGGTGGTCGACATTGCCGGCGTCACGGAACGCAATAAGGCCGCCACGGGAAAGCAGATTCACGCCACTCCAGGACCGGCGGACTCCATTGAGCAGACGCACATCACGCCTCAGGATATCGCCGGGGTGGTACGGGCGCTCAAGCTGGAAAGCAAATCGGGGCTCGGACTGGTGTTTGTCGTGGATCGCTTTGTCAAGATGCCCAAAGGCAGCGGGGCAGTCTATGTCGTGTTCTTCGATGTGGGCACACGGGAGGTGATCGCGTCGGATCGAATGGTGAAGCCGGCCAGCGGGTTCGGATTCCGTAACTACTGGTTCGGAGTCATCAAGCGGGTGGAAGCCGATCTGAGCAAGTACCGTTGAAGCGACGTCGTGCCAGCGGACTTGGGGGAGCGGGGCAGGCTGGCTTTCGCGGTGGTGGATGTGGTAGAAGGAGGGACCATATGAAGATACGGCTCATCGTTTTCGGGTTGGTCTCAGTCATCGGCACCGCGGCCGCCGTTGCCGCTTCGGAGGAAGCCCGCGATTGGTCGCCGCCGGCGCAGGAGAGGCAGTTGCCGACCAAGATGCGTTCGGCCATGGCGGAACAGCCGATCCTCCGCGTGGGGCAGGGCGAAGGGGACTTGGTGGGCAAGGACCAGCGGGTGCTCCAGGCAGCGGTGGACTACGTGGCGGCACTGGGAGGCGGAACCGTGGAGATCGGCCCCGGCGAATACCTGATGCGGGACTCGCTTCACTTGCGCTCCCACGTGACGGTCCGGGGCACTCCCGGCCAGACCATCCTGAAGAAGGCTGATGGCGTGGTGTCGCCGCTGGCCATCGATGGCGATTTTGGCGAGGAGCAGATCACCGTGACGGACCCGAAGGGCTTCGACGTCGGTTGCGGGGTCGCCATCTGGACCAGCCGGGTCAACGGTTTCCACGTCACCGTGGCGCGCATTGTCGGACGCAACGGGAATGTGCTGGCCTTGGACAAGCCACTCAACTCGGATTGCATGGTGGGCGACGGTGCGAAGGCGGCCACGGTGTTTCCGGTCGTCAGCGGGTATGACCTCGAGGGGGCGCGCGTCGAGCACCTGATCATCGAGGGCAACCGTGACCACAACGTGGTGCTGGATGGTTGCCGGGGCGCGGGCATCTACCTGTACCGAGGGTTCGGAACCGTCATCGACCATTGCACGGTGCGGCGTTACAGCGGCGATGGGATCGGCTTTCAGCAATCGAACGATGTGGTGGTGCAGGAGTGTGTCAGCGAGGAAAACGCGGGCCTGGGGCTGCACCCGGGCAGCGGTTCGCAGCGGCCGGTGATCCGCCAGAGTGCGGCCCGCCGGAATGGATCGGACGGTTTGTTCCTGTGCTGGCGGGTGCGGCACGGGTTGTTCGAGCATAACGTGTTCGAAGGCAACGAGCGCTTCGGCATCTCGATCGGTCACAAGGACAGCGACAATCTGCTACGCAAGAACGAGGTGCGCGACAACGCCGAGGACGGCATCTACTTTCGCAATGAGACCCTGGGCATGGCGGGCCACCGGAACCGCTTGGAGGAGAACCTGATCGAGAACAACGGCCGCAAGGGCGAAGTGGCGGGCATCCGGGTGCGCGGGGAAACGCGCGACGTGGTGCTGAAGAACAACCGCATCCGCGACACGCGCCCCGCCGAGTCCCGCAGGCAAACCACCGGCATCCGACTCGACGAGACGGCCGGTCCGGCGGTGCTGGAGGGGAACGCCATCGAGGCGCAAACGCCGGTGATGGACCAGCGGCGCGAGGAGAAGCGACTGAGCCCGAAGCCGTGAGCCCGTTTGGAGCCGCCGCGACCGCGGCTCAGGGCGGCGGTAGGGCGCAGGCGCCCGCAGGTTGAGGAGGGTGTGCCGGGAGCAAAGTGCCCGGCATCGAAGTTGATGGGTGTGTGCAAATTATGCGCGAGTAGAGGGGTGATTATTAGCAAAGACAACTAATGTAAAATGGTCTTGTCCTGCTATGCTTATTCAGGGTTTTTTTGTTGCCTATTCACGCCACGAGTGGGAGTTTGAGCGAAATCAGCGTTTCGCACGCGAGCTTGCACAAAACCTGTGCCTCGCCTCGGGCGAGGCCTCCAATTGGGGGCATCCCGGAGCGGGTTGCGCCATAGGGCATGGCGCTCGGCCCGCGTCGCGCATTCAAGAATCAGCCTGAGTTATGCAGGGAACATTCCTTCGAACGTTCGCAGCGATGGCTCTGACCGGCGCAACCGCGCTGGCCGGATCCTTCACTTCGGACTTCAGCAATCCTAATCAGTCAGGGTTCACGCTTCTGAGCAACGATGCCACCCGGCCGAATGGCGACATCTTCGCGCCGGTCATCGAGGACGGACACCTCGTCCTCGCCTACAATGAAGTCAACGAGCAGGGCGCAATCCTCCTCGACGATTTCGACGGCGGGCAGACGATCGAGAGCTTCACCGCGAAGTTCAAGCTTCAGATTGGGCCGGGCTCGGGGAACGCCGCCGACGGCACCGCGTTCTGCTTCGGTCCCGACGTTGCGACCGGCGCCACCTTCAGCGAAGAAGGCATCGGCAACGGGATCATCGTCAGCTTCGACATCTACGACAACGGCGCCGGGGAAGCGCCGGCGGTGGACGTCAAATACGGCGGCGCCACCATCGGCCATACCGCGTTCGCCAAGGCGGACATGGTGACGGGGAAGATGGAGGACGTCGTCATCGAGCTCAAGCGCAACGGCACCCTGAACGTCGCTTACAAGGGCCAGATCCTCTACACCAACCTGGTGCTGCCCGGCTTTGCCCCCACCGCGGGGTATTTCGTGATCGGCTCCCGGTGCGGCGGCGAAAGCGCCGCCCAGTGGCTTGACGACGTGAACGTGCAGACCGTGATCGCCGGGGCCGCGGTGATGCCCACCGTGACGACCCAGCCGCAGAACCAGACCATCCCCGAAGGCGCGGATGTCACGTTCGGCATCGGTTTCGACGGCACGGCGCCCATCTCGTTCCAGTGGTACAAGAACAACGCGGCGATTGACGGGGCGACCAACACCACGGTCACGTTGACGCAGGTGTCCTACGCCGACAACAACGCGAAGCTCAAGTGCGAGGTCACCAACGACGCCGGCACGAAGGCGTCGCAGGAGGCGACCCTCACCGTTACCCAGGACAAGACCGCGCCCACCTTGGTTTCCGCCAAGGGCAGCACCGACTTCCTGGGCGTGGTGGTGAGCTTCTCCGAACCGGTGTCCGAGGCCACCGGCGCCGACAAGAACAACTACAGCATCGCCGGCCTGACCATCTCCGCGGCCGCGGTGGTGGGCGACGGCACCAAGGTGGCGCTGACCACCAGCCAGCAGGCCGAAGGGTTCCCGTACACGCTGGTCGTCAATAACATCAAGGACCGCGCGGTCACGCCGAACACGATCGCCGCGAACAGCCAGGTCAACTTCCGCACCTTCGTCTTCGCGCTGGGGAGCGTGTTGCACAAGAAGTACATCAACGTCGACGACGGCACCGGCAGCAGCCCGGACAACCTGTTCGCCGATTCCCGCTTCCCGAACGCCCCGGATCGGGTGGACATCGAACCGATGTGGGAGTATCCCGCCGGCGGCGCCGGCCGCGTGGCCGCCGATCCGCTGCGCAACTACTTCGACACCATCGAAGGCTATTTCATCCCGGCGACCACCGGCGACTACGTGTTCTTCACCTGCGGCGCCGACCGTTGGTGGCTCTATCTGAGCACGGACGCCGACCCGGCGAACAAGTACATGATCGCGGGAGAGCCCGGCGGTTGGACCAATGCGCGCGACTGGAACACCGGCCAGGGGGATCCTGCCACGGACATGTCCCGCAGCCGCTCCGATCAGTCCCCCTTCAACGTCTGGCCGGACGCCCCGACGATCCATCTCACGGCGGGCAAGCGCTACTACATGCTCTCCGTGCATCATGACCCGAGTTGGTGCGGTGCGGACGACTTCGCCGCCACCTTCAAGCTGGAAAGCGAAACCGATCCGGTGAACGGCGACGCCCCGCGCCTGGCCGGCAACCTGGTTGGGACGTACCTCGATCCCAACGGTTCCTCCGTGACCATCAGCGAGCAGCCTGCGGACGTCACCGTCCAGCAGGGCCTGGGCGCCACGTTCACCGTGGCAGCGACCGGCACCTCGGTCTACGGCGGCACGGTCACCTATCAGTGGCAGAAGCAGGCCCAGGGGGCGGCCACTTGGACGGACATTGCCGGCGCCACGCTGGCGTCGTACACCACGCCGGCGACCTCGCTGGCCGACAGTGGCACGAAGTACCGCGTCATCTGCAAGGTGCCCGCCATCAACGAACCCAGCACTGCCGCCACCCTGACGGTGGTCGCCGACACCTTCGCCCCGAAACTGGCGGGCGTGGGTTCCATCATTCGCAACGGCGTGATCGAGATCGGCGTCGGGTTCGACGAGAATGTTGACCCCGCCACGGCCGGCACGACGGGCAACTACACCCTCTCCAAGGGCACCATCACCGGTATCCGCTACTCGAAGTACGACCATGCCGAAGCCTCGGGCATCAAGCTGGGAACCGCGGGCCCCTTCTACGGCGCGGCCGTCGTGCTCACCACCTCCGGCCTGACCGGGGGCGACAACGTCACGCTGACGGTCAAGAACGTCAAGGACGTGCCCGGCAACGCCATGAGCGCCGCCGGCGAAAGCAAGGCGTTCACGGTGACCTCGAAGATGAAGTACGCGTTTGTGGGCGGCGATGACTTCCTGCAGGGCGAATTCAACGGGATGAACATCAATCCCGATCCCGCCCTCTGGGTGGACGACGTGGTGGCCCTGAGCGACAAGGACTTCGACCTCATCGGCAGCGGCACCTCGAACTGGGGCAACTACGACGAACTGACCCTCGCCTACGAGGAAGTGACGGGCGACTTCGACAAGGTGGTCCGCGTCGAGTATCAGGATCCCACCAGCCAGTGGTCGCGCGCCGGCCTGTGCGCCACTTCCGGCGCAGACGAAGGCAAGTCCCGGGCCGACGTGACGGACGGTTACGCGATGTCCAAGCGCTTCCTGCTCCGCGTCAACACCGCGGTGATGTGGAACGGCGTGCCGGGCAACAACATGAACGAGTGCTATTGCCGGCCCAGCGATGGCGGCGTGTACGCCGACACGGGCGCGAGCGTCGGCACCCCGGCGTATCCCAACGCCTGGCTGCGCATGAGCCGCAAGGGCCAGCTCTTCACCGCGTACTACAGCGCCAATGGCGTGGACTGGACCTCGTACTACAGCTACACGTTTGTCGATCCGAACACGATGCCCAACACCGTGCTCGTCGGCCCGTACTACTGCCCCGAGTTGAACAACAACGGGGCGGGTGAAGGCATCGGCCACTCGGCAGTCGGCAAGTTCCGCGACTACGGTGACTTCTCGGTCTCGAAGCCCCCGGGCAAGATGACCATCACCACCGGTGGAACGGGACTCGCGGTCAGCTGGGAAGGCGACGGCACGCTGCAGTCCGCCGCCGCCGTCACCGGTCCGTGGACTGATGTTGGCACGGCCAAGCCGTACAACACCTCCGCCACGGGTTCGGCGGTCTATTACCGCGTGAAGGGCAAGTAGCCCCCCGCGAATTCCAAATTCCATAGCACACAGAGACCGGGCTTCGGCCCGGTCTCTTTTTTTGGCGCGAGGCTGCCGGGGCTGGCTTCCATGACGATGAGGTTCTGCTGGAGCGAGGGGCGGCTCGACCATAGGATCGGGGCTGATGACTACTTGGCGGCCGACGACCTTGGTTCCCTGGATTCGGTGGGCTGCTGCGCTGGGCGCGGTGCTCTTGTGGTCCACTCCGGTGGGCGCGCAGAATGCGGCTCCCGCGGACCGCAACGCGGTCAACACGGCGGCCCGTCCGGGCGACATGATGGCGGACTCGCCGGTCACGTTCCCCAAGGAAGGAGCGCTGCCGGCCAGGTTCCCGCCGGACGTGCGCGAGCAGAGTGAACCGGTCGAGCCTGACTACTATTTGTTCAGTTCTCCCTGCCGTTCGCTGGGACAGATTGCGGCGATCCAGAAGGAAATGCCGCCGGGCAAGTTCACCCCGCCTACCAACGACTGGCGGCACCTGGGGAGGACCCGGCGCATCCTCACCGAGGGCGGCGAGCTTCGCCTCATGGCGGTGGGGGACAGCATTGTCAACGATACCATGCGGTCGGCCTGGGTGGCGAAAGTCCAAGAGGCCTATCCCAAGGCCGCGATCAAGGCCACGGTGTACGTGCGGGGCGGGGGTGGCTGCCAGCATTACAAGGAAGAGGGGCGCGTGGCAAAGTACATCCTGCCCCGGAAGCCGGACCTCATCTACCTGGGCGGCATCAGCCAGCGCGACCTCGCGAGCATCCGGGAAGTCATCCGGCAAGTGCGCGCGGGCTTGCCGGAGGTGGAGTTCCTGCTGGCCACGGGGACTTTTGGGACGGCTGATCCGCGCGACGCGGCCGCGCTGGCCAAGGCGCCCCATTCCGGCACCGGCGCGTATGGCGAGGCGCTCAAGGCGCTGGCCAACGAGGAAGGTTGCGCGTATCTGGACATGACCACGCCTTGGGCGGAGTACATCCGCTCTTCGGGGCTCCATCCGCACCGGTTCTATCGCGATGTGGTGCATGCGAACGAGTTCGGCGAGCAGATTCTGGGCCGGATCATGCTGGCGTTCTGGACGGCGCCCGCCCCGTGAGGCGGTGCGGCGCGGAAGAGGGTTTGCGGCAGATTGCGGCTTTTTGCACCTGCGGTGGGCGATAGCATGGCGAGTGGAGTGCCGGGCACCAGGCGGATCCGTCAGTAAAGCGGCGTGGCGCGGGGGGCGAAGGCCGTGCGCTGGAGCAGCATGTCAACGACCGGCCCTACGTGGCCTGGTCGCTTCTGAGCGTGGCGATGGCGGAGGGGTTCGGCAGCGCCCTATCCGGGAAGAGCAAGGAGCGGGCGCTATGGGGGGGACGTTTGATGGCGGGGTTCAGCCTGAATTTGTCGCCCCGTTCTCGGCGAGGGTCTTTTCGCGGTCAGGGTTCACGGATCGCGCGGTAGAAGCGCTTGGTTGCCGCCGGGGAATCCGGGTCCACCCACAGGAAGGGACTGGCCGGAAGGACGATATTGGTGACGGCGATCCAGAGGTTGGTGTCGCCGAGGGCGTTTGCATACTCGACGCGGTAGCGGGCTCCCACGGGCCCGCCGATACTGAGTCCCGCGTACCAGTTCAGCCCGAGCACCGTGAGCACCACGGGGTCGCTGGTGACGGAGCCGCGAGGGTGGGTGACGGTGACGCGGTAGGTTCCGGCGTTGAGCCATGATACCGCCTCCCAAGCGAGGGTCGGCTGGGTTGCGCCGGGAAGGTCCGTCCCGTTGAACTGCCACTGGTAGGTGAAGGGTCCGGGCCCGCTGAGCTCCACGGTAAAGCCGGCCGGCCCGCCGGGCACGGCGGCCTGGTTTGCGGGCTGTCGGATGATCTCCACCGGCACGTAGAAGCTCAGGGTGGCGACCTTGCTCGTCACCGCGCCAACCCCGTTGGCCACCACGACATCGTAGGCTCCCAGATCCGTTGCTTGCACGTTGGCCAGCAAAAGCGTGCGAGCGGTTCCTTGCGCCAAGGGCAGCGAGTCGTGCCGCCATTGATAGGCAAGGGGCGCCGTCCCGGAGGCCTCGATTTCAAAGCGCACGTCCGAACCGGCCAGAGTGACGACGTCGGACGGCTGGTTGAGGATCTGGGGCGGGACCGGCCGGGTTTGCACCGTCAGCCACACAGGCAGACTGCATACGGTGCCGTCGGCGTTCCCGATGGTCACTTGATAAGCGCCCGCCTGGTTGACCTGCACTTGGGGCAACACCAGCGTGGCCCCGGTTTCGCCCGCCAAGGGGGTTCCGTTGAGGGACCATTGGTAGGCAAGCGGCTCCTGGCCGGTCACGGTCACTGCAAACGTGACGTCGGCACCCAGCAGCACGTCCTGATCGCGCGTTTGCCCCAAGATCGCGGGCGCCCCGACGCCACCGTCCAGCATGAGCAGCGCTCCCGGACTTGTCACCGTGCCCCCGGGGCCGGTCACGATCACGCTGTAAGTGCCGGCGTCCGCGGCGTCGACCGTTCCCAGATCGATCCACGTGTTCGTGGCGCCTGGGATCTGCACGCCGTTGCGCTGCCATTGGCAGCGGAGAGGCTGGCTGCCCCGCACCGCCACTCCAAAGAGGGCTTTCCCGCCCAAGGCAACCTGTTGCGTGCGGGGAGGCGCCACCACCTGCGGCGCCAAGCGCAAGACCACCACCTGGCTGTCGCAGACGCCGGCGATGTTGGAGATGCGGACCAGGTAGCTCCCTTCCAGGCTCAAGTCGGCGGGGGACAGGGACAATTGGGCGTTCGTGGCCCAGGGGAGCGCGATGCCATTGTGGTACCAGAGATATGAAAGGCTCCCGCCAGTGGCGGTGGTGGAGAACACGGCTGTGGCGCCGAAGTCCACATTCAGGTCTTGCGGCTGGCGCGTGATCGAGGGGGGCAGGGCCACTGTGACGCGGGCTACAGCGCTGGTCGCCCGGCCGTCCGCGTTGCTCACGATCAACCGGTAATCACCCGCATCGGAGACTTGCACCATGGGAATCCGCAGCGTGCGATCGACGGCGCCCCATACACGGGTGCCGTTCAACTGCCATTGGTTGGTCATGGGTGGCCGACCCGACGCTTGCACGGTGAGCAGCAACTCGTCCCCGACCTTCAGGGTGACGTTCGTCTCCGGGCCTTCCAGCACCGGGGGGGCGATGACGGTCAACCGGGCGACGTGGCTGGTGGCGGCCCCGTACGGGTTGGACACCACCACCTGGTAATCTCCCTCATGAGGAAGGGATGCTTGTGGGATCTGCAGGGCCGGTTGGTTGTCGCCGGTGGGCGCACCCTGGAAAGACCACTGGTAGCTGAGGGGCTCCGTGCCGGTGCATTGCACCAGGAACAGGGTGGGAGCCCCGTTTGGGAGCCACATGTCCCGGGGAGACTCCACCACCACCGGTGGGAGGGCCTCGGGTACCGGAGCGTACTTGAGGGTGACCCAATCCCTGCCCCGGTTCGGCGTCGTGGTAAAACCCGCAACGTAGGCTTGTCCAAACACATCGACCGCGACGGCGCGGGCCTCGTCATCACCGTGGTCGGACCCGTCAAAAGTGAACTCCTGCTGCAGGGTTCCACCCCATGAGTACTTCAAGGTGACGAGGTCGCGATCCCCTCTCGACGAAACGCAGGAACCGGCGACGTAAAGCGACCCCAGACTATCCAACTCCAACCCGGCCGCCCGATCGTTGCCGTGGCCCGGTCCATCATGGTCCACCCGCCAAAGCAGTGTGCCTGCGGGCGAGTACTTGAGGAGCGTGAGATCCGAATCCTGCCGGGCGTTGAAGAAGGTGGCCAGGAGATAGATGTTGCCCGCCGCGTCAGTGCGGATGGAGGCGGGCAGGTTGTCGCCGGTGCCGGCGCGTTCCAGCCGGTTGGTCCAGAGCACGGCCCCTTCGGGGGAGAATCTCAACACGACGCACTCCAGCCCATTGGCCCCGGTCTCGGTGCCCGCGATCAGGACGTTACCCTCGCCATCCAGCGCCACGGCTCGACCCTCCTGATCGCCCGGCAAGGCTTGTGTATAGGCCCACAGCGCGCCCGTGTCGGAGCACTTGAGCACGGTCCAGTCCCGGCCACTTTCACCCTGTGCCACCCAGCCGGTGAGGGCGCTGGAGCCGTCGGCGCCCAAAGCCAGGGAGGTGCTCCGACAGGGGGCCATGTAGAGCCACAACGGATCCTTGACAAAGGCGCGCTGGAGGTCAACCGACCAGAGCCCATTTCCGGCCGGATCAAAGACCGCCAGATACGAGTACTCCGTGCCCATCGCCTCGATCGTCGACGAGGCTTCGTAGACGCGGCCAGCGGGAGTGGACGCCAGTGCGCCGGCATCGGCGGCGGCCCAATTGGCCCCGCCCCCGAACCCGCGCATGAACCACCAAAGCCGGGTGCCGTCGGGGGCGTACGCATAGGTGCCAGTGAAATTGGGGCGGGAGGAACCGCTGATTTTGCCTGAAACCGCGATCCTCCCCTGGTCGTCGACTGAGACATGCTGTCCAAAATCCTCGGCGCCGTCATAGTCCCACTCCCTGGCCCAGGCCAAGCCGCCATCCGGACGGTATTTGAAGAGGCTGAAGTTCTTGCTGGTGGAGGTGCCCCAGTGGCCGCTGAACGCACCGTAGTTCGTGGAGATGGTGGCGCCGGTCACAAGCGCGTGCCCTGAGTTGTCCACCGCCAACGCGAGGGGTTCGTCATCCGCGCCAACGGGACCGTCATGCCGGGCGGCCCAGGCTTGGCGGAAGGGGCCGGAGGCCAGATCGAAGCTCGCCGTCACCAGCTTGGAGCCGTCCATGGTCACCGCCACGAGATCGGCCTCTCCGCCGGCATCGCCCGCCCAACCGACAAACCGGAAGCCTGGCTCAGGAATGGCCCGCAGGGTGGCAACTGTCCCGGCCACAAACCGATTCGTGGCGGGAGAGACCTCGACTTGCCCCAAACCTGAGACCTGGGTTGTCAGGGTAAACAGGGCATCCTGCGCATGGCTCCTCGTCGCCCCAAGCAGCGTCGCCGCCAGCATCCAAACGGCCACCTGTCGGCGCAGCCGCCCGTTGTACGTTTCTCCGGTTGACGAGGCTCTCGCCTCCCATTCGGTGTGCACCATAAAAGGCTCCTTTCCTAACGCAACCCGGCTCCAACCCCCATTCCAGCTTTAACCTCACTCTCGCGCCAACGCACTGTCAACCGAAATCCCGGACCTGTCGGAACTCCGTGAGAATGTCCCCTATTGAACTCGATAAAAATGTCCCC
>CAYYMW010000044.1:0-24844 GCA_964472515.1 uncultured Verrucomicrobiota bacterium
GCGCCAGCGTCTTGCGTGATCTTGAAACCCTTGGGCAGCATGCCATACCGCATCATCATGCGGATATCCATCATGGGCCGGCTCTTGGGCTCGCCATCTTCGCCTTCCGTGCCGTCGGCTTCCTTGGGCATCAGATTCTCGGCGACCATGCGCTCCACCCAGACGGCGGTGCGCAGGCCCGGCCGCGTGGTGGCCTTCTCGGCCTGTTCGAGCGCGCCGCGCAACTCGGTCAGCAGGTCCGCCCAGGCGAACTTGGTCTGCATCCAATCGGTGTACTGGTCGACCATGGCCTGAGCGGCATTGCGCTCGCTCAGCGCGTCCTTGAGTTGCTCTTCCTTGCCTTGGAGCTGAGTTACCTGGGGCTGGCGATCATCGATGGCGGTCTGTTTGACGCCTGCCACCTTGTCGAAGAACCAGCCCATGGCAAACACCACCAGGATCAGGCTGAACACCGTCGCGACGAAGTACGGCTTCTTCTGGTTGAGCTGCTGCCGCTTGAGGATGCTCTTGGGGATGAGGTTGAGCTCGACGGGGCACTCGGCCGGGGTGCGCAAGCCCAGGCCCACGACTTCGCCGTAGGCATGGGCGACCTTGGCGAGTTCCTCGAGGTTGACCGACGGATCGATCTGAATGTTCCGGAAGGGATTGAAGTACTCGACCTCGACGTTCAGTTTCTCGTTAAAGAACTGCGCCGTGTAGGGCATGATCGAGGCGCCGCCCGCCAGGAAGAGCCGTTGTGGGGCCGCGCCGCCCTGCTGGCTGCGATAAAACTGGATGGTCTGGTTGACCTGAATATGCAGGCGGGTCATCACCTGTCGCGCGATCTTGGCGATGGCGGCCTGCCGGGGATTCTCGGGCTCTTCGTAGGCGCCGCCCAGACTGACGAAACCTTCGGCGATTTTGAGCTTCTCCGCTTCGGCAAACGGCATCTTCGCTTCGGCGCCGAAATCCTGCGTGATCGAGTTGGCCCCGATGCTGATGCTGCGGGAGTAGACCTTGCCCTTCTCGAAGAAGAGGAGGTTGCTGGTCTTGGCGCCGATGTCCAGGAGCATCGAGCAGCCTTCGAGATCGCCGTAATTGTAACGAAAGGCGTTGCAGAGCGCCGCGTGCGAGACGTCCACCAAGTTCAGCCGCAGACCCACCGCCTCGCTCGCCTTGAACAGGCCCTCGACGATGTCCTGCTTGATGGCGACCAAGAGCACCTCGAGTTCCCCGGACGGCATGGTGCCGAGGATCTGATAATCCCAGACGACCTCTTCGAGTGGGAAGGGGACGTTTTGCTGGGCCTCGTAGGTGATGATCTGGGTGACTTTCGAGGAATCGACCGGCGGCAGCTTGAGGAATTTCGAGAAGACTTGGAAGCCGGGCGCGCAGACGCTGCAGGCCTTGGCCGAGATGCCCTTGTCGGCCATCAGCTCCTGGAGCGCGCGCAGCACCACGCCCTCGCGGGCGGCGTCCTGCGACCCCGCCAAGCCCAACGGGCGCAAGGCGTAACGACGCAGTCGCAACTGCCCTTCGACTTGGTCGAATTCAGCCAGTTTCAGGCTGCCCGCACCGAAATCGACGCACAAAAATGATTTCGAACTTAACATGTCAGCCTCTCGACTCTGCCCGGATTCCACGTCCGCAACACATCGCCCCGATCCGCGCCGCGTCGAGATAGTCCGTGCTGGTTACCGGAAATACATCGAACGGTCAAACACAAAAAGCGGTCTAAGCACCTATCGTGCCGCCCGCCGTCTGTCCGCCAGGCCTGTCTGGGTACGCATCCAGGCAACCGTCTCAGCCAGGCCAGCCGCCAAGGGCACTTTAGGCTGCCATTTAAGCAAGTTTCGTGCGCGAGTTATGTCCGGCTGGCGCTGGCGCGGATCGTCTTGCGGCAACGGCCGATGGCAGATGCGACTCTTGGAGCCGGTGGCTTGGATCACCGCCTTCGCAAATTCCAACATGCTCATTTCCTGAGGGTTGCCGATGTTCACCGGGAGATGGGTGTCGCTCATCATCAGCCGGTAGATCCCCTCGATCAGGTCCGCGTAGTAGCAGAAGCTCCTGGTTTGCTTCCCTTCTCCGTACACGGTGAGGGGGCGGTTGTGCAACGCTTGCGAGACGAACGTGGGAACCACCCGCCCGTCATTCATGCGCATGCGGGGGCCGTAGGTGTTGAAGATGCGGACGATGCGGGTTTCCAAACGATGCTCGTTGTGGTAGGCCATCGTGATGGCCTCGGCAAAGCGTTTGGCCTCGTCGTAACAGCCGCGCGGCCCGATGGGATTGACATTCCCCCAATAGGCCTCCGTCTGAGGATGTTCCAAAGGGTCGCCATACACCTCCGAGGTGGATGCCAGGAGGAAGCGGGCGCCTTTGTACTTGGCCAGGCCGAGGGTCTTGTGGGTGCCCAAGCTGCCCACCTTCAGGGTTTGGATGGGCAATTCCAGATAGTCCACCGGGCTGGCGGGGGAGGCAAAGTGCCAGACGTAGTTGACCGGCCCGTCGAGGAAGACAAACTCGGTCACATCCTGCTTCACGAACCGGAAATTGGGGTTGCCGGCATGGTGGGCCAGATTGTCGACGTTGCCCGTCACCAGATTGTCGAGGACGATCACGCGGTGACCCCGCTTGAGCAGGAGATCCGCCAGGTGTGAGCCGAGGAAGCCCGCCCCGCCGGTCACCACGGACACGGGAGGCAGGGAACGGGAGGACGCTTGGGCAGCTTTCTTCTTCATCTTGTGGTAAAGGCTGGGAGCAAGGGTTGTGGGCAAGGGGGCGAAGCGGTCGGTGGAGGGCGGGGCGATCAACGTGCCCCGGTACCCATCAGGACGACCGGGATGGTCCGCAGCAGGATCTTCAGGTCCAGCCAGAGGGACCAGTTGTCGATGTATTCCAAATCGAGCCGGACCCACTCCTTGAAGTCCTTGACGTTGTTGCGCCCGCTGATCTGCCAGAGGCAGGTCAACCCGGGCTTCACGCTCAACCGGCGGCGGTGGGCCAGATCGTCGAACCGGCGGACTTCGTCGACCGGGAGCGGACGGGGCCCCACGAGGCTCATTTCGCCTCGCAGCACGTTGATGAGCTGCGGCCACTCATCGATGCTGTACTTGCGCATCAACCGCCCGATGGGGGTGACCCGGGGATCGTTGGTGACCTTGAAGACCGGCCCGCTCATCTCGTTGAGCGCCTCGAGTTCCTGCTTGCGCTGCTCGGCATCGCTGCACATCGAGCGGAACTTGAGCATGACGAACGGCTCGCCATTGAGGCCGCTGCGCAGCTGGCGGAAGAAGACCGGCCCCGGCGAGCTGCGGCGGATGAGCAGGGCGAACAGCGCCATGAACGGGCAGAGCAGGCAGAGCAGCAGGAACGAGCCGGTCAGGTCGATGCCCCATTTGGCCAGCGCCTGCCAGGAGGTCTCCGGCCCCGTGCGGAAGACGAGCATCGGGCGCCCGTAGAAGTCGTCCACGGTCGTGCGCGAGAGCTGGGTCTTGAAGAAGTCCGCCAGCAACCACACCTCGACCCCCTCCCGTTCGCACACCTCGATGGCCGCCTCGATCTGTCCGAAATAGGCGTGCTGGGAAGCGACCAGGACGCCGTTGGCGGAGTGTTCGTGCAGCAATTCCACCAACTCGCCCAGCGGCGCCTCGTTGAGGTTGAACTGGGCCACCACTTTGAGCCCCTCTTTCTCGCGATCGACCAAGTCCTGCCTTAGCCGTGCGGTCTCCTCCCGCGAACCCGCGAGGATCACCTTGCGCATCAAGGCCTGCTGGCCCATGCGCGATTGCAGGTAGAGCCGCACCAATTCTTCCTTGAGCCACACCAAGCCGAAGCTCACCACCCCGAAGTAGATGAACACGGATCGGGCGGTGGTTTGATGGCGCTTGAACAGGAAGGTGACCAGGATCAGCAGCCCCACGGCCCAAAACGAACCCTTCGCCAACTGCCACGCCACCAACCGCCGCGGCGCAAACACCTGCCGCTGGTAGAAACCGGTGGAGCGGAGGATGAGCCACACTCCCGGGACCAGAAACGCGTACAGCCAGACGTAATGCTCAAAGGGATAGATCTCGCGGGTGCCCCCGAAGACCTCGATGGGATAGGTGGCGCGCACCCAATGAGCCAGGTAGTACCCCAACGCAAACAAAGCCATGTCCGCCAGTTTGTGCAACTGGCTGCTCATTTGTTGTTGATGGCGCAACATGCTTCCGTGCCGTGCCCGGCGGTCGCCGAACATTAAACCAACAGCCCCAACCGCCCGCAACCCTTAACGGCGCTATCCCTGCCGCCGCGTTCCCGCCGCCGCGAGGCGCGCTACGGCGCCCCTGCCACCGCCGGCTTCGCGTCCGCCGACGGCAGCGTGGCCGTCTGAAACTCGGGCACCGCCGCCGCGAGGAACTGTTTCACCCGCGCGTAGGCGGCTTCTTCCTTTCCGGTGGGGCACACCACCAGGCAACTCACGTAGGCCCAGCGGGGCAGAACCCCCGTGGTCAGCAGATCGTAGGTGAGGCCCCAAATCCGGGACCAATGGCTGCCGGTCAGGCGTTTCTCCGAGACGAACCAGAACGTGTAGACAGCGCTCGCCCGCACGGTCTCGCCGGAGGGCAGCCTGCCGACCTGGGAGCTGGTGAACTTCCTGATGGGCAGGTCGTAGGGGTGCGGTCGCTCCAGGCGCAGCACATCGTTTTCCTGCTTCTGGATCCGCCAGCCCTGGGACTCCAGACAATACTCGGGTTTGTGAATGCTCGTGCGGTCGGTGCCCATCATCACCACGCTGAGCATCATCTGGAAGCCGTCCGGGCTGGTGTAGAGGCGCCGCCCGAAGGTGGTATCTTTCGGGAGGGTTTGGAGCTCGATGGCCGCGGGCTCGACATTGCTCGAGGTGTACGGCCCCACGCGCTCCGGCAGCTCGATCCGCAGCCGCTGGCCGCCCAGCTCGGTCACCTTCAGCCCTGGCGCGCCGAGCTTCTGGCGGGCCGTCAATTGCAGCAGGAACCCGGCCCCGAGCACCATGATGAGGAGCGCGACCGCTGTCTGGATCCATTGACGCCGGCTCATGTTGCGGGAGGAGGTTCGGAGGGCGCGGTGGCGGCCGGCGCCAGGGCCTCGGGCTCGCGCAGCCAATGCCCCACGCCGAGCATGACCGCCAACGCCATGGCGAAGGTCACAAAACCAAACCAATCGTGCACCCATTCCCCTGCTTTCTGGCCAAAAGCCTGGGCCGCGACAATGATCGTCACCAAGCGCGCCACGTTCCCCATGATCGCCAAGGGCAGGGCCATGCCCACCATGAACACCCGTTTCCACGAGCGGCGGAAGGTGATGAAACCATAGATGGTGGTCAGCGCCAGGAGGGTGATCAGGCTGCGGATGCCGCTGCAGGCCGCCGCCACCTCATAAGTGTAGGCCCCTTTGGGGTCCATCAACTGCACGCCTTCCCGGATGATGGGGATGCCCAGGGCGTGACGCACCAAGACCACCGAGATATCCGTGGAAATCTTCCGCAAGGGGATGGTAATCGGCTCGGCCAGCGACCCCAAGGGCACGCAGAACGCGAACAACACAAAGGGGAAGAAAATGGCCAAGGCAAACCGCCAGCCCCAGACCAAACCCGCCAAGGCATACAGGCCGGTGAACAAGGCGATGATCGAGACCCGGGGTTGTTGGATCACATAGCCCAGCACATGCATTCCGGTGGCGACCGCCAGGAAACCCAGTGCCGGGGTCCACGAGGCCTTGGGCACGGCGAGCAGCTCCTTGCGTTTCCAGTACAATAAACCCAACACTACCAACGGGATGAGCGTACCGTGTCCGTCCTCCGAGTTGGGCGCATTGTAGGCTTGGTACATCCAAACCGGAAGCGACCGGCTGTCAATGTAGCCGAAGGTCGAATTCCCCAAAAAGACAAACAGAGCCAGCCATGCCGCCACCAAACCCAAAAACATGCCCTTGTCCGGCATTTGACGCCAGAACAGGACACCCTCTTCCCGCACCTCGTCCAACAAGCTGCGGGACTTTGCTTGAGTTTCGGCCATCGCGCGATCAGCTACGGGTATCTGACAACACTCACCCCCTTGCGCTCAAACAAATTCCGCCGATCCGCGTCCCTTTGCCCCCAGGCAGCCGCGTCGCCCGGCTTGCATGAGCACTCCGGACAACGCAGAAGCATGGACTCGAGCGTGGGACCGGAGCAACGGCTGGCACGGGCAGGTCATCGACGCTGACAACACTTTGCGCTGCAATCCTTTGTCACTGACCATCCCAGCCGCCCTCAGGGGCCGAGAGCCTTGAGGACCGCCTGCATCTCCGCCTGGTCCGCCGGAGTAACCCCCGGGTCTTTCAAACCCTTGTCAATCAACCGCCGGAAGGCTGCCTTGGCCTCCGGTGTGGTGAGGTAAGGGATGAACTCCAAGCCGGTGAGGGGCTCCCGGCCGCCGTTTTGGGCCTTAAAGGCAGTGATGGCAGGCCCGAGCGCCTGACCATCGGGGGACTTTAGGAAGTCGACAAACTCCTGATCCTCAGTGCTTTGGTTTGCCTGGGCGGGTTGGGGTGCCTGCACGGGTGCGCTGGCGTAATTGGTGCCCCAAGTGCTCTTCCCGCTCTCGCCTCCATGCGGCCCCCGCACGTCCTGCCACCAGAAGCCGTCGGCGCCGATCTTGAACAGGCGGTCGTCCTCATCATCCGCGGCGGCTTTCTCGACGAGAGCGGGTTGGTCCCAAACCAGGCCGCCATTCTGCACCGGTTCATAGCGGGGCAGGGCGGCGGCGGCCACCGGCGAGGCGACCAGGGACAGCAACGCTTCCGCGCTCGGGGGCGCTTGGTTGGCGTGGAGATGGGCGTACTGTCCCACGGCGTGGCCGACCGCGTCGGCAAACTTCGCCTTGGCCTTCTGGCGCAACTGGGCCAGCGCGGTGCGAGCGCCGCGCTCCGTTTGCACGTCCGCGTCCTTGGCCACGTTGAGCCAATCCATGCCGGTGAGCAGGTCCATTTCCGGGATGACTCGCCCGGGCAGACGGGCGGCCCAGTCCTTGAGTTTCGTCCGCTTGTCGAGCCAACCGCGGGTCTCCGGGTCGGCCAGCGCGGCAGATTCCTCGGCAGCGGAATCGAGATCCCGTCGGAGGTCCGAGACCTGTCCGCGCAACCGCCAGAGGTCCTTGGAGCGCCCTTTGAGCTGGTCCAGTTCGCGCAGGAGCGCGGCCACGTGGTTGGTGGCGTCGTTGCGCTCGCGGGCAAGCTGGTCCAACTGAGCGGCCAAGGGGCCTTGGGCTTGCCGCAGCGCCTGTACCTCCGTGCGGAGGGACGTCACTTGGCGGACCTGATAGAGGCCCGTGCCGATCCCGGCCAGGAGCACGGCGGTGAAGACGGTTTTCTGCAAAGTACTCATGGTCAATGTCTTGACGGCTGCAACTGCCACGGTCGAAACCGGGCTGACGGTCCCCGCCAGCAAGGCCGCCGCCGAAAGGGTCGCCGCCAGACCGGCCGGGGCCGCTTGGACCGTGTTGACGGTGAGCAGGGTCATCAACCCCGCCGCACTGGTCGTGACGCCCTTCCCGGCCAGCAGCCCCCGCAAGCGTTCGAGCGCGCGGGTGACGCGCTTCTGGGCGGCGGCTTCGCTGATGCCCAACCGCTCCGCCATTTCGCGCGCGGACTTCCGTTCGCCATAGCGCAGCAGCAAGGCGTCCCGGTCCGCCTCGCTCAGCCCGCCCAGGAAAGCGTCCAAGTGGGGGGCAATCTGTTCCCAAGGGGCCTCGGGCGCGGGGTCGGTGGATGCGATCATGGCGGCGGCCTCCTCTTCCCGGGCGCGGCGGCGAACTTCGGTCCGGACGGTCTGGGCGGCAAGGTTTTGGGCGGTGCGGTGCAACCAGCCGCAGAGCACGGCCCGTTCGGTGAGCTGGCCGGCCTGTCGCGCCAACGCCACAAAGACCCCCTGGCTTACGTCCTGGGCCAGGTGGGAATCGCGCACCATGCGCAGCGCGGCGGAGTACACCAAGTCCACGTGCCGGCGCACCAATTCCGCGAACGCCGCTTCCGAGCGGCTCGCGGCGTAGTCGCGCAGCAGTTCCTGGTCCGTCCGGCCATGCATTCATGGGATAGTAGCCGCCGCCGGCCAAACCGGACAGGGTTCAAATGCAGGGCACAGTCGGCGTGGCTTCGCCGGGGTCTGGCGCGCAGGCATATCCACCAGGCAGACCTTGAAACCGGCTCAACCCCGGGGAGCAACTATTACCCTTCCCCGCCGTGCGTTGGCCGCCACTCCCGCCCAGACTGGGCCGGGCGGGCCGCCAGCAATCCGGCGTTGACAAGCGGTCCGGGCGGCATACTGTGTAAGTAGACAGTATGCGGGAATTGACAAGCAAACAGCAACGGATTCTGGACTTCATCCAGACGTTTCAACAGGCCCAGGGGACGATGCCGACTCAGCAGGAGATCGGCGATCATTTTGGTTTCAGCAGCCGGAACGCGGTGACGGAGCACCTGCGCCTGATTCGGCAGAAGGGCTTTCTCGAACCGGCTTCCGGCAAGGCGCGGTCCCTGCGCGTCAGGTCTCCGCTGGCGAAACTGCGCCGCCGGGTCGTGGATTTGCCGTTGTACGGGACGATTCCCGCCGGATTCGCCAGCGAACGGGAGCAACAGCCCGATGGCTGCGTCACGGTGGACGTGGCCAGCATCGGTTTCACGCCCACGCGCAACACGTTCGCGTTGCGGGTGGTGGGCGATTCCATGCTGGGCCGGCATATTCTGGACGGCGACATCGTGCTGCTGGAGCACGGCCCGGAGCCGCGTCCGGGCCAGATCGTGGCCGCGCTGATTGACCGCCAGAACACGCTCAAGACTTTTTTGGTGAAGAGCGGCCGGCCGTTTCTCAAGGCCGAAAACCCGAAGTACCCCGATTTGATTCCCGCCGAGGAGCTGGTGATTCAGGGAGTGTTCCGGGCGTTGATCCGCCGGGCCAAGGCATGAGGGATCGGACCGCTTTTAACCGCCCCCACAGCGCCTCCCCGGGCGCGTTGAGTTGTGACGCCGCCACGCACCATCGTTCATTTGGATGCCGACGCGTTTTTCGCCGCCGTCGAGCAGGCGGCCGACGCCCGGCTGCGCGGCCAGCCGGTGGCCGTGGGCGGCGAACGGCGCGGCATTATCGCATCGGCGTCCTATGAGGCGCGCCAGTTCGGGGTTTACACGCCCATGCCGACCGTCCGGGCACGCAAGCTGTGCCCCAAGCTCATTGTGCTGCCCGGCGATTATGAGCGTTACGAGCAGTTTTCCCGCTGGATGTTCGGCTATGCCTACGATTTCACGCCGGACGTGGAGCAGACTTCGATCGACGAAGGCTACCTGGATTTGACGGCGAACCAGAGAAAGCCGCCGGTCGAGATCGCGCTGACCATCCGCCAGGCCATCCGGCAATCCTTGAAAATCGTTGTCAGCGAAGGCATTGCCACGAACAAGCTGGTCAGCGCCGTGGCGTCCAAGCTGAACAAGCCCGCCGCCTTTCAGCAAGTTCCGGCCGGGGGGGAGGCAGCCTTTCTCCATCCGCTGCCCAACCGCTGGCTGCCCGGGGTGGGGCCGAAGACCAGCGCGCGGCTCGATGCCGCGGGTCTGGCGCGGATCGGCCATGTGGCCGCGACCCCGCCGGGGCTGCTCGAACTGCTGTTGGGCCAGCAAGCCCGGAGCATCCGTCAGTTTGCGCATGGGATTGACGAACGCCCGCTGATGCCCCTGCGCGAGCCGCAGAAGTCCTTCAGCCAGCAGGAGACGTTCGCGACCGACGTGACCGACGAGGAATACCTCGAAGCCACGCTGCGCCGCCTGGCGGACCACCTGTTTGCCAAGGTGCGGGAGGAAGGCCGCAGCATCCGCACGCTGACCGTGAAGGTCCGTTATAACGACCTGAGCGAGGAGCAGGTGAGCGAGAGTCTGCGCGAACCCACCGATCTCGAAACCGACGTTTATGGGCGGCTGCAAACCCTGCTCCGGGCGGCGTGGCAACGGCGCATCAGCCTGCGTCTGGTCGCCCTCAAGCTGGGGAATGTCTATACCGGCCGGTTTCGCAGCGAACTGCCGTTGGAAGCGCCGGCGCGACGACTCGACGCCCAGGCCCGGCTGGCGGACGCGATCGACGAGCTGCGCCGGTCACGCGGGTCCTCGGTGATCATGCGCGGGCATGACCTCCGGCTGCGCACTCCTCCGCACGACTCCGCAGCCAGCCTCATCGCCGCCGCCGCCATCCCGCAGCGGCCCCAGCCGCGCCGGGCGGGACCGGAACTGGCCGCTTACATTCCGCTGCGGGTCCACAGCCATTTCTCGTTCCTGGATTCGGTCCTGTCGCCGGCTGCCATCGTGCAACTGGCCCAGCGCCACCGCATGGCCGCGGTCGCGCTCACCGACACGGGCAACCTGCACGGGGCGGTGGAATTCGCGCAGGCGGCGAAGCAACACGGCGTGAAGCCCATCCTGGGCGTCGAGCTGCGGCTGGGCGACCGGCCGCTGCTGCTCTATGTCGAGGCGGCGCCGGGCTATCGCCAGCTCTGCCGGTTGCTGTCCGGCCAGGCGGCGCGGACGGCCGAGGCGGCCGAGGAGACCCCGGTGGTCCGCCGGCAACGCCGCGCCTTCCGGCGCGAGGAACTCGACGGCTTGACCGAGGGATTGATCGCGGTCAGCAGCGACCCGGCGCTGGCCGAACTGTTTCCCCGGCGGTTTTACCGGCTGGCGGGGCCGTCGGACACGCGCGGCGATTTCCCGGTCGTCGCCTGCCCCGCCGTGCACTACGGCAGCCCCGAGGACCGGCAGAAGTACGACCTGGTCCAAAGCATCCGCACCTTGACGCTCCTGCGGCAGCCGCACCCGGAGAAGTGCGCTGCCGGCCGGCGCCACTTTCGCACGGCGGCAGAAATGTCCCTGGCCTGCCGGGAGCATCCCGACTGGCTGCGGCACACGCACGAGATTGCCGAGCGTTGCCACTTCGAGCTTCCGTTCGGCAAGCCGCAGTTCCCGGCTTACGTCCCGCCGGACGGTTCGCGCCCCGGGGATTTTCTGCGGCGGCTCGTGCTGCAAGGTTTGCGCGAACGCTATGGGGCGCGGGCGGACCGGCATCGCGCGCAGGCCGCCGAGGAACTCGGCATCATCGGCGAAGTGGGCTACGAGGAATACTTCCTGATCACCTGGGACTTCCTGCAGGAATGCCGCCGCCGGGGGATCGAGTGGATCACCCGGGGCAGCGCGGCGGACAGTCTGGTTTGCTATTGCCTGGGCATCAGCGGCGTCTGTCCCATCCGCTTCGGCCTGTATTTTCCGCGCTTCCTCAATCGCGAACGCATGGCCCTGCACAAGCTGCCGGACATCGACATCGATTTCGCGCACGACCAGAAGGACGACGTGGTGAAGCTCATCTTCGAAAAGTACGGGCGCGAACAGTGCGCCGTCGTGGGGGGCTTTTCCACGTTTCAGGCGCGCAGCGCGTTTGCGGAGGTGGCCAAGGTGCTGGGGGTGGCGGAGCGCGAGGTCAGAAAGTTCACCGATCATTTCCCGTGGAGCTTTGGCGGCGGCTGGGGGCCCGCCGAAACGCCGCCCGGCGGCGGGGACGACCTGATCGCGAGGCTGCGGGCCAGTCCCGAAAATCGCGATCTCCCCCTGGACGAGGAGCCGTACCGGACGGCGTTGCAGATGGCCGAGTTCCTCGAGGGCGTTCCGCGGCATCCCAAGATGCATCCATGCGGCCTCGTGCTCTCCCGGCAGCCCATGCAGGAGCTGACCCCGACGTTCATCGCCAACAAGGGCTACCCGGCGACCCATTTCGACATGGAGGCCGTGGAGGCCATCGGGCTGGTGAAGATGGACATTCTCGCGCAGGGCGGGCTGGCCGTGATGCGGGACGTGAAGACCCTGCTGCGCGCGCGCGGCGTGGCGCTGGACCTGGAGCGGTGCGTGGCGCGGGAGGAGCTCGACGGCCGCCTGCTGCTGGGCGACCCGGAGGCGCCGGAACCGTGGCACGATCCGCAGGTCTGGGAACTGGTGGCCAACGGCCAGGCGCGGGCCGTGCACCACATCGAGAGTCCGGCCATGACGAGCCTCTGCGGCATGTGCCGCGTGCGCGACATGGACGGCCTGGTGGCCATCGTCAGCGTGATCCGGCCCGGGGCGGCGAACGAGGGCAAAAAGCAGGCTTTTGCGCGGCGTTACCAAGGCCTGGAGCCGGTGACGTATCCGCATCCGGCGCTGGAGGAAGCCTTGCGCGACACGTTCGGCCTGGTCGTTTACGAGGAGCATATTCTGCAAATCTGCGAAGCCTTTGCCGGCCTGCCGCCACAACGCGCCGACCTGCTGCGCCGGGCCTTGAACAAGCAGAAGCGGGCAGCCATCGCGGAGCTGCAGGAGGAATTCGTTGCGGCCGCCCGGCGGCGGGGCCATGCCCCGGAGAAGATCGCCGAAGTCTGGGGCTTGGTCGCCGGGTTTGCCGGCTACGCCTTCTGCAAGGCGCACAGCGCCGCGTACGGGGTGGAGGCCTACCAGTCGGCGTGGTTGAAGCGCTACTTTCCCGCCGAATTCATGGCGGCCGTGCTGACGAACGGCAAGGGCTTCTACGATCCGCTGGTTTATGTGCTCGAATGCCATCGGCTCGGGTTGACCTTGCTGCCTCCGTCGGTCAACGAGCCGGGGCCCGGCTTTGCGGTGCATGGCCAGGCCCTCCGGGTGCCGCTCACCCGCGCCAAGGGCCTGACGGACCGCACCATCAAGCGGTTGCTGGCGGAGCGCGCGCGGAAGCCGTTCGCCTCGTTGGGCGACTTTCACGACCGCGTGCAGCCGCTGCCGGAGGAGCTGGAAGCCATGATCCGGGCCGGCGCCTTCGATGAGTTTGGCCAGACGCGCGCGCGCCAGTTCTGGGAGGCGCAGTACCGGCATCGAACCTTCGGCGGCGCCAACGCTTCCGGCCAAGGCTGGCTGCTGCCGCCGCCCTCCCTGGACCAGTTTCCAACGATGCCCCTGTGCGAGCCGACGCACCGCGAACGGCTGGAAAGCGAAAACGAGCTGTTCGGCTATGCCGTCAGCGGCCATCCCCTGGAGCGTTTTGCCGACGTGGCCTGGGACACTTACTGTCCGGTGGCGCGCCTGGGGCAACATGTGGGCGAAACCGTGGTCACTTGCGGACTGGTGGTGGAGCAGCGCACCCACCACCAGATCACGGGCGAGGCCATGAAGTTTCTCACCCTTGCGGACTGGACGGGCATGGTGGAAACGGAATTGTTTGCGGCGACCTACCGCAGCTATGGACTGGCAACGATTCGTTACCCGGTGCTCGAAGTCACCGCCACCGTCGAGCCGTTTGAAAATGGCCGCGGCTTCTCCCTGCGCGTGCTGCGGGCGGGCCAGCCTCGGCGGCGCCAGACGCAGGCCGACGCAGTTGAACTGCCCGTGGCAGACCAACCCCGCTGACACCGCTACGCAGCCGCCGGCCAAGATGGCCACGGCACCAGTCCGGCCATGCATTCATGGGATGGCAGCCGCCGCCAACACCGGACAGGGTTCAAATGCAGGGCACATTCGGAGTGGCTTCGCGGGGGGTTGGCGCGTAAGTTGCCCACCATGCAGACCTCGAAACCGGCTCAACCCCCTGGAGCAACCACTTCCCTTTCACGCCGTGGCTTCGCCGCCACCACTGCCAAGACGGTGGCCGGGCTGGCCGCCGGCGCGCTGGTCGGGCCCCGCTTGCGCGGAGCCGGCGCGGAGTCCCCCAACGAGAAGATTGCCTTGGCGCTGGTGGGGGCCGGCGGGCGCGGCAGCGCGCTGGCGATGAACCTGGCGGAGGTGCCGAAGGTCGCCTTCAAGTACGTCTGCGACCCCAATGAGCAGCAAGGGGGCGGCCTGTTGCGCGAGTTGGAGAAGCGCCAGGGCAAGGCCCCGCACCGGCTCAAGGATTTTCGCCGTGCGTTGGAGGACAAGGAGGTGGACGGCGTGGTCCTTGCCACCCCCGAGCATTGGCATGCGCTGGCCACGATTTGGGCCTGCCAGGCCGGCAAGGATGTGTACGTGGAGAAGAACCCCTCGCTCACGATCTGGGAGGGGCGCAAGATGATCGAGGCGGCGCGCAAGTATAACCGGGTGGTGCAGGTGGGCTTTCAAAACCGGAGCGGCCCGTACGCCGCCTCGGCGCGCGAGTATCTTAAGAGCGGCAAACTCGGCCAGGTCGTCCTGGTCAAGGTCTTCAACTTCCTCTCCGGTGGGCCGTGGAAGCCCCAGCCGGACGCGCCCGCTCCCGCCACGCTCGATTGGGATTTGTGGCTCGGGCCGGCGCCGGAGGTTCCCTACACGCCGAGCCGGGCGCATGGCTGGGGCGACTACTGGGATTACGAAGGCGGGGTTTTGGCGGGGGACGGCAGCCACCAACTCGACCTCACCCGTATGGCGCTCGGGGACCCGCCCCACCCGCGCTCAGTGACCTGCGTGGGCGGGCGTCTGGCCTACCCGGACCAGCGGGAGACCCCGGACATCCAAACCATCAGCTACGATTTCGGCACGTTTGTGATGACCTGCGAAAACGGCACCTTCATGCCGTACATGAAGAAATTCCCGAATGAGGTGCGGTACGGCGCCAAGTGGCCCAACTGGCCCCAGAGTTCCTGCCGGGTCGAAATCTATGGCACCAAGCAGATGATGTATTTGGGCCGGCACGGCTGCGGGTGGCAGGTGTTGGAAGACGACGGGAAAGTGGTGGCCCAGGACAAGGGCTACTTCCCGGACAAGTGGCACCAGCCCAATTTCATCGAGTGCATGCGCTCGCGCAAGCGGCCCAACGCGGACATCGAGCAGAGCCATTACAGCGCGTGCCTCGTCCATCTGGCCAACGCCGCCTACCGCTCCGGGGCGCGGGAACTGGCGTTTGACGCCGCCACGGAATCGTTCCCCAAGCACGACGTCGCGAACAAGTTGCTGAAGCCCGCTTATCGCAAGGCCTACCGCGTACCCGACGCTGTATGAAAACCGCGCTGGCCAGGCTGGGGTGCGCCGTCGCTCTGGCGTTGGCAGTTGAGAACCGCGCCGCTGCCGCCGAGACGGACCTTCCCCGGCTGCACGGCGCCGCTCCGTTGACGATGGACGGCGACATCGCCTCCAACCTCGTGGCGGGTGTGGACCGCTTCCTCCTTCGCCAAACGGAAGTGTCCCTCGAGCAGCGTGCCACCCGCTGGCACCGTGATTTCACGTCGGCCGACCGCTACACGGCGTCTATCGCCACGAACCGCCAGCAGTTGGCGCACCTCCTGGGCGTGCGGGACCCCCGCAAAACCCCGCCCGAACTCAGGATCCTCCATCGTCTGGGCGAGCCGCTGTCGGTAGCACGCGAGGAGCGCTATGACCTGTTTTCGGTCGAATGGGATGCCTTTGGCGATGTCCATGGCGAGGGTTTGCTGTTGATTCCCCGTGAGCCAGCGCCCCTGGCCGAGGTCATCGTGCTGCCCGATGCCGACCAGACCCCCGAGCAGCTTGCCGGGCTCGCCGGGGGATCGCTCCGGAGGCACAGGCCGCCCGGGTGCTGGCGGCCAGTGGTTGCCGCGTGCTGGTTCCCGCCTTGACCAGCCGCCGGCTGGCCCCACGCCATCCCCCCGGGGGAAGCGGCGGGGCCGCGTTGACCGATCGCGAGTTCATCCAGCGCTCTGCCTTCGAACTGGGCCGCACGCTGATTGGCTACGAGGTCCAGAAGGTTCTCGCCGGCGTCGACTGCCTGCAACGCGACCACCCCGCGGCGGCGTCCTCCGAACGGCGGAAAGTGGGCGTGCTCGGCTGGGGTGAGGGCGGCCTCGTGGCCCTCTACGCCGGCGCGCTGGACCCACGCATCGACGTGGTCTGCGTGAGCGGCTACTTCGACTCCCGGCAGGACCTTTGGCAGGAACCGGTTGACCGCAACATCTTCGGCTTGCTCAAGGAATTTGGCGACGCTGAGCTTGCGAGCATGGTCGCGCCGCGGACGCTCCTCATCGAGGCTTCGCGCGCGCCCCAGGTCCGGATCGCGGCCGGGCAGGGCGGCGCCCCGGGCAGAATCGTCACCCCGCCGCTGGACCGGGTGCGGAGCGAATTCGAGCGAGCCCGTTCCCTCGTCAACGGCCTCACGCCGGCCCCGCGCCTAGAGTTGCTGGTGAGCGGAGACGGCGACGGCCCGGCGTTCGCCCGTCCCACCTTGGAACGCTGCCTGGGCATACTGGCGCCCAAGGCCGCGTTGCTGCCCGTATCTTCGAACCTGCCGACCCGCGCCGAGCCCGCAGCGATGGCGGCGCGCGCAGAGCGGCAACTGCACGAGTTGGACCGCCACAACCAACAACTGCTCACCGATAGCCCCTACGTGCGCCAGCAGTTCCTCGCGCGCCTGACCAAGGCCGCGTCGGCGGACTATGAGCGGGTGGCGGCGGAATACCGGCAGTTCTTCTATGAGGAGGTGATCGGGCGATGCGCCGAACCGCTCCTGCCCCTTAATCCCCGCGCCCGGGTGGCCTATGACCGGCCGAAATGGACCGGCTACGACGTGGTGCTCGACGTCTTTCCCGATGTCATTGCCTACGGCCTGCTGCTGGTTCCCAAGGACCTCCGCGCGGACGAGACCCGCCCGGTCGTGGTCTGCCAGCATGGCTTGGAAGGCCGGCCGAAGGACGTGGTGGAGGGTGACAGCCAGTATTACCACGACTTTGCCGCCCGCCTGGCTGACTTGGGCTACATCACCTTCGCGCCGCAGAACCTGTATCTTTTCGGCGACCGCTTCCGCACCCTGCAGCGCAAGGCCAACCCGCTCGGGCTCACGCTCTACTCCGTGATGACCGCGCAGCATCGGCAGATCCTGAACTGGCTCAAGACCCTGCCGTACGTGGACCCCCAGCGGCTCGCCTTCTACGGCCTGAGCTACGGCGGCAAGACCGCCATGCGCGTCCCGGCCCTGCTGACCGATTACTGCCTCTCGATCTGCTCGGGCGATTTCAACGAGTGGGTATGGAAGAACGCTTCCACCCGCAGCCCCTATAGCTACGTCTGGACTGGCGAGTACGAGATTTTCGAGTTCGATCTCGGCAGCACTTTCAACTACGCCGAGATGGCCGCGCTGATCGCTCCCCGGCCATTCATGGTGGAGCGCGGGCATTTCGACAACGTGGCGCCCGATGAAACCGTGGCGTACGAATTCGCCAAGGTGCAACACCTCTACGAGGCCAAGTTGCGCCTGCCCGACCGCTGCGCCATTGAGTGGTTCGTCGGCCCGCACACGATCCACGGCCAGGGCACCTTCGAGTTCCTCCGCCGGCAGCTCCAGTGGCCGGCGAAGTAGCGGTGGGAGCGGGGAGGCGCTGAATCGGCCCACCACCGGGAAGGCACGACGTAGAATCCTGGCGCACTCTTCAGGGTGCGCTTGGGAAGATCGGCGGGCGCCGGGCCGGGGCGTCGGTTGGGCTCAGTTATCTCCGGAGACCAGCACCACGCGAAAACCCACATCGCTGCACCGCGTGAGTTCGCCGTAGGTATCCCGGTTGGCCGAGCGGCAGGCCTTGCCGCCGTAGAGCCAGGAACCGCCGCGTGCCACCCGGAGCAGGCCCTCCTTCGGCGCCCGGTAATCGACGACCTTGCCACCCGGCAGCAGGGTGGTGGCGTGATCCAAGCACCATTCCAGCACGTTGCCGTGCATGTCGAACAGGCCCCACGGGTTCGCCTGCTTCTGACGCACCGGGTGGGTGCTGAAATCCGCATTCTCGCCAAACCACGCGTACTCGGGCAGGTTTCTGAGGTCGGCGTCCTCACCGAACGAAAACCGCGACGAAGTGCCCGCCCGGCAGGCATACTCCCACTCCGCTTCGGTCGGCAGGCGGTAGGAGTACCCGGGCGGAAGCAGCCCCTTGGCGGAATGCAGTTGCGTGAGGCGGTCGCAATACTCCATGGCTTCGCGCCAGGTGACCTTTTCCACCGGGCGTTGCGGATCGTCCACAAACGTACTCGGGTTGATGCCCATGACGCTCTTGTACTCAGCCTGAGTGACCTCGGCCGTGGCCATCCAGAAGCCATGCGTGAGCCGCACCTCGGTCTGGGGCCCTTCATCGAAGTCGCGGCCCGCTTCCTCGGGCGGGCTCCCCATCAGAAACGTACCCGGACGAATCCAGACCATGCCTTCGGGGTGGGCGCCTGGCGGCGGGTCGATCCGGCCCGGCGTTGCTTCGCCCGGGGTGAGGTTCGACTCATCACCCGCGGCCCGGGTCTGGATGGTCTCGAAAAACCCCTGGTAGATGCGCATGCGCGGCCCGATCCCCAAGGCCACCTCCAGATCCTCCGCGACCAGGTTCCCCTGCAGCGTCCGGCCATCGCCGAGCTGGATCTTCACGGCAGCCGGAGCGCTGCCGACCCGCTCCAACGCGGTGATCTGACCGGCGGGCAGGCTCTCTTCGCCCCGCGTCGTTGCCACCGTGAGCTTCTCGTCCGGCAACTCGCCGGTGAAGGCATCCCCGTTGCGCAGCCGGAACCACAGGCCCTTCGGCCCGGAAGTCACCCCCGCCTCGCCGGCGGCCAGGGACACCTTTTGCACTTTCTCCCGACGCAACCGAACTGGCTCGGCGCCCGCCGAGGCCAGGAGGAAATCCGCGTCCTCGAGCAGGCCGGAAAAGCGGTCCTTGGTCGTCGTTACCAACACATCCATCTGCGCGGGTTCGGGCGCGAGGTCCAGCCGCGCGATCCGTGCGCGCGGCACGGTCAGCCGTCCGTACGGCGTGCGGAGCGCAAACGCCTCATTCTGCACGCGGGCCTTCAGCGTTTCGCCACTCCGCAGGACGAGTTGATCGTCACCCGGCAAGGCCCGGGCGGCGCGTTCCGGCTGGGCCTCCGCCGCCTTCGTCGCCCCGGCTTCCGCCGCGCTTGCCGATCCGGGCGAAAACCCAGCCTGGCAAAGCGCCAGCAGCGCCCCGAGGCAAAGCCCGGGCACGGTCAGCCAGCGGCTGGGATGGGCTTCGGGGGGCTTCATCGGGGTGGATCGCGGGAGACGAAGAGCGCCGTGGTGGCGATGGCTAGCACGGCGGCCAGGCCGAACAGCCAGCCCAGCGCCGCCAACTCGGGCCAGGGCTTCGCCACGCCCCCCAGCACCTTGTCCATCGTCCGCACCATTTCCAGATAGGAGAGGTCCGGCAGCCCGGCGAAGTCGAACAGCAGGTTGGAGACGTGCCAGAGCCCGATGGTGCCGAGGATGGCGATCAGCGCGCTCCGGAAGAGGGTGGCCGCGAACAGCGTGAGGCAGACCAGCAGCGCGGCACATCCGAGCACCTTCCCCAACCCGATCACCATCCACCCGGGCGTCACCGAAGCGGTTCTTGACTCCAGGTCATCCGTGCCGCCGCCGGTCAGGGCGTTGAGGAAGGTGGTAACCCGGTTGGCCTTCGTTTCGCGCGGAGGCAACACCAGGCGCACGTCGGCGTTCTGTCCCAGCAAGCCCAGTGTGCCATCCCCCTTGAAACGCGCGATCGCCACATTGCTCGGCCGTCCCCAGCGGTCGTCCTGGGTGGTGGCCGCCAGCCGGTCGATCTCCCCCTTGTACTCGGTGGACCCGATCTTGATGTACGCCGTAAGCCCCTTGCGCAGGCGCTTGAACTCGTCGAACTCATATACGGGCACGCGCACCTGGAACTCGTCCAAAGGCGCGATGGTGAACAGATGCGAACCCATCGCCACGTACTGGGCGGCCTGGACCTGCACCTCCGTTACATAGCCGGTGATCGGCGCCACCACCGTGGCATACCCCAGCCGCTTCCGGGCCTCGCGCACCCGGGCCTGGGCGTTCTCGACCGCCCGCTCCGAGGTGGCGATGGCATCCTCGACAATCCGCAACTGGTTGCCAGCGTTCTGCAGATCGCGTTTGCGCGTGCGCACCTCCGTCTCGCGGTCTCCCTGCTCCTGTTTGCTGAGCAGGTCCTTGCCTGTCAACCCGCGCTCCGCGCGCGCCAGCCCGTCCTCGGCTTGGGCGACCGCCCGCTGGGCGTCCTCGAAGCGCCGCCGGGCGTTGGCCACCTCGTTCAGGGCGGTTTCCTCGGCCCGCCGGTCCGCTTCCAGTTGATCGAAGAGCTGGCGGTCATCCAACTGCGCCAGCACATCGCCGGCGTGGACCGAGTCCCCGACGACCAGCGTCATGGTGAGAATCCGCCCCTCCGCGGCGGCAAAGACCTTCTTGGGCTCCCAGGCCTCGACCTTTGTGTTGCGCGCATTCGAGGTGACGTAGCCGCCCTCGTTCCGCACCAGCTTGTCCTGCCGGATGGCCCAGAAACTGCACGGGAGCAGGACGCCTCCAACCATCACCAGCACCGCCACCAACCGCGCCAGCAGCTTGCCGGAGATGTACTCCCCGCGGGTTACTCCCCGGCTGAGGATGGCGTCATTCAGGCAATCTTGCTCGCGGGACAACGCACCCCCGGCGATGAAAATCACCCCGTGCATCCAGACGAGCAGGTAGCTGGCGTAGATCGCCTCGAGCATCTGGCTCGCCACTTTCTGCTCCGCCTGCATGCCCTTCAGCGCCAGGACGCTCAACACCGCGCTGACGAGCAGAAACCCCCGGCAGAGCCACGAACGCCACATCGAGCGCAGATCCGCGCGGGCCAGGATGCGCATCGACTTCCACCGGCCGGGCACGCGCCGGGGAGCAGCGGCCTTCAAGGGCCGTTCCGGCAACTCGGCGGCGGATTGCCCCGGCGGCTCAGGTCTCTTGGAGGCGCAGGAATCCACGGAATTCATCCTCGGTAATGAGCTTCAGGTACGCGTCCTCCAACTGGCGGGCGGTGGAGTTGATCGCCAGCACGGTGGCCTGGGCCTCCTTGGCCAGCGCCAGCAGGGCCTCGATGACTTCTCCGGCCACTTCGTCCTGGCCCAACTCCAGCCGCACTTTCTCCGGGTCCTGGGAGTAGTCCTGCCGGTGAAGCCGTTCCAGAATCAACGCGCGGAAACGGGCCACATTCCCGGCCACCCGCAGCTCCAGCAGGCTCTTGGGGAGCAGGTCCTCCAGCTCCGCGCGCGTGCCGTTGAACAGCAGTTGGCCTTGGTTGAGAATCAGCAGCCGGTCGCAGACCCGGTCGATGTCCCCCAGGATGTGCGAGCTCAGCACCACGGTCTTGTCGCCCCGGAATTCCTCGAGCAGGTCCAGCGTCTGGCGGCGGGCGATGGGGTCCAACCCCGCGGTGGGCTCGTCCCAGACCAACAGCTCCGGATCGTTCATCAGCGAGGCGGCGATGCCCAGGCGCGTCCGCATGCCGGTGGAGAAGGTCGCGATCTTGCGGCCGGCGTCGTCGGTGAGCCCCACCGCCCGCAGAAGGGTGGCCATGCGGGCCTGGTGGACCGTCCGCTCCAGCCCGTAGCAATCGCCCACAAAGGTCAGGTAGCTGATGGCGGTTAGATCCTGCGGAAAGGCCGGGGAATCCGAAAGGAACCCGATGCGCTGGCGCAGCGCCTTGCTGCCCGGCGCCATGCGCTTGTCGAACACATGGACGTGTCCGGCGCTCGGAGCGATCAGGCCCAGCGCGATCCGCAGCAGCGTGGACTTGCCCGAGCCGTTCGCTCCCAACAGCCCCACCTTCGCGCCCAGCGGCACCGCGAAGGAGACGTCCGCCAGCGCAATCTGCCGGTCTGCGTAGACCTTCGTGATCCGCTCGAACTGGATGGCGCTGCTCGACATCGGTGGTCCCACGGTAGCGATTCCTCGCTCCCAATGCCATAGCGTTGTTCACCTCCCCGGGCTCGCGGCGGCACGCTGTGGAGTGATTCCGCGGCCTTGCTTCGACAAGGCCCGGGGACGAGGCGGCGACTCGGTTGGCGTTAACTTTGGTGGAACGGCCTACCGTAGCCAGGAGGAACCTGTAAGGGTCGGGAGCGCAGCGCACTCAATGGCATGAGACTACGGCCGTTCCTCCCCCCCGCGGCCCGGGCGGGGAGCTGCCGGGTGAGGTGGCGGCAGGAGTGGGGTCTGCGCACCCCTCCGGGGTGCGGTTGGAATTGCTGGGTGGGTTTGACCGGTGGGCGCGCTGCGCTTCCCACCGGCTACCTGCTTTCGATCCCTCCGGGATCTTGAGTGCGGGAACGCGGTCATGGCCGCCGTCGTGGTGATCATTTCCCCGCCCCGGGCGTCCCGACCGGGCCGGCGGGCGCGGCGCTCAGCTTGAGCTTGATGAGGGTAACCACTGGGTCTTGCAGGCGAGCCTCAAGGCTGACGGTAACCCCGGCATCGGTCTGCTCCACGGCGACGGGCCCGCTCGCCGTCAACAACTCGGCGCGGGTAATCTTCTCTTTCAACGCGGGCAGGCGGAGCATCCCGTCGGTCCATTGAAACACGTGCAGGTAGACGGTGTCGCCCCGATGGGTGGCTCCGCCCCACAGACCGTTGACCCACGGCCCGCCCCGGGTTTCATGGATGGCTTCGCCATACTTCTGCATCCATGGGGCCAGACCCCGGAGCACGGCCAGTTCCTCCGGCCGGAACTCCCCGGTGGGCATCGGGGCCAGGTTCAGCAGGACGTTGCCGTCGCCGCAGGCGCCGGAGCAGAGGAGCTGGATGACTTCCTTGAGCGGGCGGGTCGCCGCATCCGGCCGGTACGACCATCCGCCGGAATCGGGGTGATTGCTCAGGATCATGCAGGATTCCCACGCCCGGCCGTACTGAAAGGTCCCCATCCGGTTCTCGGGGGTGGAGAAGTCGCCCTCGCAGAGGGCGCGCCATTCGGCCGGAATCCCGTCCAACCCGCGGGCGGCGCGGTCGTTGACCAGCAGGTTCGGGCTGAGGGTGTACATCATCTTGAAGAGGTCCACGATGGTGTACTGGCTCCAATTTCCGAAGCAATGATCGAACCAGAGAATGTCCGGTGAATAGTGGCTGATCAACTCCTTCACCTGCGCCTGGTAGTAGGCGTTGTAGGCACGGTTGTCCCCTTCGAGGTAATCCGGGTGGGTCCAGTCCCGGGTGGAGTAATAGAGACCGGCTTTGAGGCCGTCGCGGTGGCAGGCGTCGACGAACTCGCGCACCGGATCACGGGGGGCGAAGGGCGTGTCCGCGATGCTGTAGTGGGTCGGGCGGCCCGGAACGTCCTTCCAGCGCACCTGCTTGGTGGGCCACATGGAAAACCCGTCGTGATGCTTGCAGATGAGCACCGCGTATTTCATTCCGGCCGCTTTGGCCAGGCGTACCCAAGCCTCGGCGTCGTACTGCACCGGGTTGAACTGGCGGTAGAGGTTGTCGTAGACGTCTCCCGGGACCTTCTGGAGTTCGGGACCGCCGCCGCCTTCCTGCTTCAGGCCCAGCTTGGGATCGCGCACGCGTCCCCAACTGATCTCTTTCCCGCTGAGGCTCGACGGTCCCCAATGCAGGAAGAGTCCGAACTTGGCGTCCCGGAACCATTGCATCTGCTCCGGGGAGGCGGGGCGGGGGTTTTCCCCCCGGGGCAGCGAGGCTTCGGCCGCCTGGGTCGAAGGGAACACGCTGAGGCAAAGCAGAGCCGCGCTGAGGAACGATCCGCAGAGCCGACTGGACAGGCGAACAGGCAAGGTCATGGCGCGAGGTTACGTCGGGGTTAGTCCTTCCAGATGTCGGCGGTGCGGGCGCCCAGATCCGGGAACGGGGGCAGGCTGGCGCTGGGCACCGGTTCGTACCAGAACGTGGCGCAGGACCAGTCATCCTTGGTTTCGTGCAGTCCGTCTTTCCAGGCGATTTGCTGGATGGTGATGCGACATTCCTTCTGCCAGGCGATCGGGTCGGGCAGATGCCAGCGATACATGGAGATGAAGTTCTTGTCGTTCAGGCTGCAGCCGTTGTAGAGGAAGGTGGCGTTCTGAATGCCCCACGCCAACCCCACGTAATCTTCGCTCCCGGTGCCGACGATGCTCGGCCAGTCCCGGTCGCCGTCCATGTAGGCCTTGATCTCGCCCTCGCCCCACCATTGGTCGGGATGCAGGTTGCGAACGCCGATGATGGACCCGATGAACCTGCCCTTTTGGGTGCGTTGCGGCAGGAGTTCGAAGTCGCGCTTCTCGGTGGTGGGATTCTCGCGGCGGAATAGGACGTGCAGGCGGCCGACATCCTTGGGGTGCTTGTCGCCCGAGGTGTAGGTGATCTGGTAGAAGAAGGGGATCGCTTTCTTGCCCTCGTTGGTGAAGGTGAACTTGGCCCGCTTGGCGAAGGGCATCGGCAGCCAGAGATTGCGCCCGCCCGTGGGGCCGCACGAATGCACGGCGGATTGGTAGGAGGCGATTTTGCCGTGGGCGAAGCCGAAGAGATCCCCAATGGGGCATTCGATGCTCGGGTGCTCCTGCCCATCCCACCAGGCGCGGATGACGCACTCGCGCTGGACGGCGGGATCGCCCTGGGTGGTCATCCAGATATGGCGGACGGTGCCGGGTCCCTGGATATCACATAGCTGCACGGTCTCGCCGGGCTTGATCTCGCGCGCGGGCGCGCCTTTGCGGCCGGGGCCAAGGTTGCTGGCCGCTTTGCCCCCTTCCCCGGGCGCGCCAGTCGGGTTCTCGAAGGAAATCGAGCGGGAAGTCAGCCCGGTGTCGAGTTGGTAGGGCTGCCCGATGAGGTTCGGGGGCGCGGACGAGGCCGGGCGGGCGGCTGGGCAAAGCAGGCCGAGCGCCAGCAGGGAAACCACCAGGGGGAATCGCTTTGCGAGTGGGTAGAGGGAGGGTCTCATGAGGTTTGGCTTTCCGTTATCGGTAGCTGCGCGTCACCGGGTAGTCGGATCCAGGCTCGAGCACGGCGTGACGATGACTTCAAAATGTTCGGTCGGGCCCGGGTGCGCAAGTACGGAATGGGAGGGATTCCGCGACGTCGGTTCGGCACCCGCCTTGGTTCATCGGGCTGGGGAGGGCGCCGCCGGGGAGC
>CAYYMW010000045.1:0-22814 GCA_964472515.1 uncultured Verrucomicrobiota bacterium
GCCGAGTTCAACATTTACTTTCCCGCCTACCGCCAGCCCGCCCCGGCGCCGGGGTTGCTCCCCACCGCCGTGCCCCACGGCCAAGGAGAGCGCGTTCTGTTGGTGGATGACGAAGCGACGCTCGTGGCGGTCGGCAAGCGGATGCTTGAGCGGTTGGGCTATCGCGTGACCACCCAGGTCAGCAGCGAAATGGCCCTGGACATGGTCATCAGCCAGCCGCAATTGTTCGACTTGGTGATCACCGACCAGACGATGCCGGGCGTCACGGGGTGTGCGCTGGCGGAGCATGTCTGCCGGATTCGGCCGGACCTTCCCGTGATTGTCCTGACCGGCTACAGCACCTGCTTCGAGCAGGAGGGCGGCTTGCCCACCGGCGTGTGGGACGTGCTGATGAAGCCGTTCACCTCGGACCAATTGGGAGCCATGGCCCACCGGATGATCGTGCTGGCAAAGGCCTCTGCGGCGCGGGTCAACGCTTGATCCCAAAGAGAGTGGTTGGCCGGGCCGGGAGCCGCCAGTCACCCATGGAGTCCGTCCGGTTCCGCCCCCGGCTCTTCCCCGTAATAGACGACACCGGCATTTTCGCTTGGAAACCGCCGGGACTGCCCCTACCGTTCTGGCATGCCTAAGCGCGCAGGCAAGCAGGGTAAAGCCATGATGCTCGGAGTGGGTCTGGACTCGGACGGCCACAAGCGGGTCACCACCGGGCAGAACTTCGCATTGGTGGGGGGCACCGAAGAGACCCACGCTGAGATGACCGAGAAAGTGGTGAAGATCAACGAGAAGCTTACCGCCCGGGGCAAGTGCTTGAACACGGTGGAGCCGCAGGAGTTTGACGATATTGCCCACGCGGTCGGCCTGAAGCGCCACCAACCGGAACAGAACTGAGGCGGTCAGCCTTGGTTTGCGCTCCTTCCTGCGGGCTATCCATATCGAATGCAAGGTGTTGCAATGCCGGTCGATACCGGCGCAAAGGCGCGGCGGCCTTGGGGAAGGTGGGGCGGGTCGCTTGACAGGAGGTTGATCGCTTCTATAGTTCGGCTCAATGCTTGATACCGAGGCATCGCAGGGAGGCGAAGAGCCCCCAAGTACGGAAGAGTCGTTGGCGCTCAAACGCTTCGACTCGGCCGGTCGGGGTTTTTGGGCGAACGTAACGGAGGCCGACTGGCAGGATTGGCGTTGGCAGCTCAAACATCGCATCACCACTCTGGAACAACTGGAGCGGTATCTGCCCACGCTGAGTCCAGAGGAGCGCGCTGGCACGGTCTTGGCGAACCAGAAGCTCTCGCTCGGGATCACCCCCTACTTCTTCAACCTGATCGACCCCGCCGACGAATTCTGTCCCATCCGGCGGCAGGTGATCCCTCGCATTGAGGAAACCGCGGTCGCCCCCTGGGAGCTGGAGGATCCGTGCGGGGAGGACTCTCATTCCCCGGTCCCCGGCTTGGTGCATCGCTATCCGGACCGGGTCTTGTTCCTGGTGACGGATCGCTGCGCCTCCTACTGCCGCTATTGCACCCGGTCGCGCCTGGTCAGCAACGCCAGCGGCTACGATTTCCACCCGGAGTTCGACCGCCAAATCGCCTATATCGCCGGCAACAAGGCCATTCGCGATGTCCTCCTGAGCGGGGGTGATCCGTTGCTTTTCAGCGATGAGAAACTCGAGTACCTGCTCAGCCGCCTGCGCGCCATCCCGCACGTCGAGTTCGTCCGGATCGGGACGCGGATTCCCGTCTTCCTGCCGCAGCGCATCACCGCCGAGCTTTGCGAGATGCTGCGGCAGTTCCACCCGCTCTTCATCAGCATCCACTCGAATCACCCGCGCGAGCTGACCACCGAGGTGCGCGCAGCTTTGGAACGTTTGGCCGATGCCGGCATTCCGCTGGGCAACCAGTCCGTCCTGCTGCGGCACGTCAACGACGATCCGGCGGTGATGAAGGCCCACGTGCAGAAGCTGCTGATGTGCCGGGTGCGCCCGTATTACATCTACCAGTGCGACCTCATTGCGGGTTCGGCCCACCTCCGCACGAGCGTGCGCCGCGGGTTGCAGATCATGGAACAGTTGCGCGGTCACACCACCGGGTACGCCGTGCCGCAATACGTGATCGACGCCCCGGGTGGCGGCGGCAAGGTGCCGGTGAGCCCCGAGTACGTCCTCAGCCGCACTTCCGGGCGCGTGCTCATTCGCAATTACGAGGGCCGGCTCTTCGAGTACCCTGAGGCGGACGATGGCGCCCCGTTGTTCAAAGCCCCGAGCTGCGAGGAGCCGGAGCTGGCTTGAGCGTGGGGAGCGCCAGGTTCCAAGCCGCCGGGAGGTCCGCATGAGTACGCGTGAAAGCAAAGCTGCCCGTGCCAAGCGCTTGGAAAGCCTGCTTGGAGAGTTGGCCCGCGCGTATCCGGACGCCCACTGCGAGCTGAACTTTACCAATCCGCTCGAACTGCTGATCGCTACGATTCTCTCGGCCCAATGCACGGACAAGCAGGTGAATCTGGTCACGGCCGGCCTGTTCCAGAAGTACCGGACGGCGGCGGACTACGCGCAAGCGGACCCCGCCTGCTTCGCGGAGGACATCCGCCGCATCGGCCTCTACCGGGCCAAGGCCAGGAATATCCAGGCCTGCTGCCGGGCTTTGGTCGACCACCATGGCGGCGAAGTGCCCCGCACCATGGAGCAGTTGGTGCAGTTGGCCGGGGTGGGACGCAAGACGGCCAATGTGGTTCTCGGCAATGCCTTCGGCGTCAATGTTGGCGTCGTCGTGGACACCCATGTGGCGCGCCTGTCCGGCCGGCTGGGACTCACGCGCGAGGAGAAGCCCGAGAAGATCGAGGCGGACTTGATGGCCTTGGTGCCCCGGGTGCAATGGACTCAGTTGAGCCACTGGGTGATCTGGCACGGGCGCCGGCGCTGTTTTGCGCGCTCCCCGGAATGTGCCGCCTGTGAAATCGCCCGGTTTTGCCCGAGGTTGGGCGTCGGAGACGCGGCGTCATGAGCGGGTCCGACTCGAGTGTCAGCCCCGCGGCGGGTTTATTGGCCGCTCCGCCGGTAAAGCCCGGTGAGCCGTGGCTGTGGCTCGATACGGCCCTGGGGGAACCGGCCTGGAACATGGCTGTGGATGAAGCGATGCTGCTCCATGCCGCGGAGACCAGCCGGCCGCTCCTCCGCTTCTATGGCTGGACGGTGGGAGCCGCGACCTTCGGCTACTCCCAGCACATTGCCGAACTGGAGCAGCTTACTTCGCTGCGGCCGTTGATCCGCCGTTGCACGGGGGGCGGGTTGGTGCCCCACGACCGCGATTGGACCTACTCCCTGGTCTTTCCACCCTCGCACCCGTGGTACGGGATTGCCGCGCGTGACAGTTACCGGCTGTTGCACGAGTGGATCAAGCATTCCTTCGTTCCGATGGGAATGGCCACCGAACTGGCCAGTCATACCTTCCACGCCACACCCGGCCAGTGTTTTGTGGGCGCCGAGCAATTCGATGTGCTGCACCACGGAACCAAAGTGGCCGGCGCGGCGCAGCGGCGCTCCCGACACGGTTTGTTGATCCAAGGCTCCATTCAGCCGCCCGTCTTTGCGCTGGATCGCCGGCACTGGCAGACGCAGTTCCTCCAGGTGGCGGCGCGTCAGTGGCAGGTAACGTGGGAGCGCATCAATCTGCCGGCGCCCGTCGCGGCCAGCGCCGCGGAACTCGCCGCGGCCAAGTACAGCCAGGACAAGCACAACCGGAAACGCTGAAGCCACGATGGCCAGGCGGCGGCGCCGGGCGGGGCGTTAGAGCATGCCCACGATGTGCTCGCCGATGGCGAGCGAGGCGGTGGCGGCGGGGCTCGGCGCGTTGAGCACGTGCAGGGCTTGATCCTTGAAGACGATGCGGAAGTCCTGCACCAGTTCGCCCGCGGGAGTCATGGCCTGGGCGCGCACGCCGGCGCCGCCGCGTTCGAGGTCATCCGGGCGGATGTCCGGCACCAGACGTTGGAGCGAACGACAGAACCGGCGCTTGCTTACGGACTGCTGCAACTCGGTTTTCACCATCTCGGGATAGCGCTTGAGGAAGCGCCAAAGCCCGGGAAACGCAAGGCTGTCGAGCAGGTCCCGCGGATTCACGTGAAGGAGGCTGTAGCCTTCCCGCGCAAAAGCCAGGACGGCGTTGGGACCCGCCTCGACGCCCCCTTCGATCAGGCGGGTAAAGTGAACGCCCAGGAACGGGAACTTCGGATCGGGCGCCGGGTAGATCAGGTTGCGGACCAAATGCTGCCGGCCGGACTTGAGCTGGTAGTACTCTCCACGGAACGGCACGATCCGAACGTCACGAGGTTCCCCGGCCAGCGAGGCGACGCGGTCGCAGTGCAGACCGGCGCAATTGATGAGCAGGTCCGCCTGGTACTCGCGCTCGGAGGTGGCGGCCATCCATTCCCCCTCGCTGCGGCGGATGCGCTTTACCTTCGCGCGGGTCACCAGACACGCCCCCCGCTCGCGGGCGTGCGCGGCGAGGCGCTCGCAGATCCGCTTATAATCGACGATGCCCTCCTCGGGCACCCGCACCGCGGCGATGCCGCCGACATGCGGCTCAAGCCGCCGCATCTCGCTGGAGTCCAGTTTGGCCAAGCCCTGGAGTCCGTTGGCCTTGCCCCGGCGGAGCAACTCGTCCAGGCGGCCCAGCTCCTCGGGCGCGGTGGCCACCACCAGCTTGCCGCAGATTTCGTGGGGGATGTTCTCCGCGCGGCAGAAGGCCACCATGTCGCGGATGCCCTTGACCGCCAGGCGGGCCTTGGTGGAGCCGGGCTTGTAGTAGAGCCCGGCATGGAGCACGCCGCTATTGTGGGTGCTCTGGTGGGCGCCGAAGCGATCTTCCTTCTCGAGCAGCGTCACCCGCGCCCTCGGGAAGCGCTTCATGAGGTGGTAGACCGTGGCCAACCCCACCAATCCTCCGCCGATAACGAGAACGGACTTCATGCGCTCATTCGGTTCTCCGCGCGCGATAGAAGCCGCGCTCCAAGGTCAAAGCGTTGGTTTCCGTCAGCCAGGCGCCCGCCGTCAGGTTGCTGGCGGCGCCCGCCAAATCCCAACTGGCCAGATCCACGCTGCTCTCGATCGCGTAGCGCGCCTGGTCCTCACCAGACAACCGGACGCGGAACGTCCCTCCTGTGTCCACTTGCGGTTCCACCAACCCGAACTCTCCGACTCTTCGCACCACCGCCGCCAGGTCTTCCTTCACCGGGGGCACGGGCAGCGTCAGCACCTGATTCGTGGCGGCGCCGGTCGTCTCGCCCGCCCGCTTTCCGGTGGCCGGGTCGAACCACAGTGCCAGGTACTTGCCGGAAGCCACGTTGGTCACCACCACGGTCTGGTTGATCATCGGGTTGACCGTCGCATTGGTGGCGTTGGCGGGGTAGTTGACCTCCGGGTTCACGGTGTAGAGCAGCATTTCCCGGTCGGAGATCATCCCGGCACTGGCCGGGGAAGGCCGCCAGCCGTTCGCGTAGGTCGAGGGCTGCACCGGGTCGAGCCGCACCCAGTCCAGGCAGAACCAGTCACCGCCTCGATTCACGACGTCGATCAAGTGCTTGCCGGCCGGTAAAGACACCACGAAATCCTCGTTATACTCGTTGTTGACTTGATAGGTGCCGTCCTTGTTCGGCAGGGACTTGCGGTGAACCTCCTTCCCATCCACCAGCACCGCCATGATGGCGCCGTCGGAGACCGAATTGACGTGCAGGGTCAGAGTGGCGTTGGTCCCCAGCCACGCATCCAGCTTGAAGGGGATCTTCAGCTCGGGATGGCCGGTGCCGTGCACAAAAGCATTCAGCGCGCTGCTGGCAGCCTGGGCGCTCAACGGCGAGGTGATGGCGGCCTGGCCTTTCTGCTTCGCGCCCCAAGCCTGGCTCAGGTTCACCCGCGCGGCGAAGGGAGTGCCATCAGTCACCAGGTCCCCCACGCGCGTGGGCGGTGCTCCGGAGGTCAGAAACACGGCGGGCGTCCAGCCACCCCGGCCCCAGCCGGTCTGCTGCGCGAACCCCGCGAACGCCTGGAACAACGGGTAGATGTTCTCGTCGTGGATGCGTTCCCACCACCAGGACATCCCCGTGCCCGCCGAACCGCTCAAGGCAATGGACCAGAAGTGCTGCCGCCAGCCGCGCAGGTACGGGTCCGCCTCCGGCACCCAACCGCGCCAATCCACACCAAATTCGCTGACCAAGACCGGCTTCTGGTACCGGCTGACGAACGACGGCACCAACTTCGCCAAGGCGGTCGTGGGCTCCACTTGGTTGTAGGAGTGGTAATTGGCGAAATCCATCTGCGGCAGCTTCCAGATCAGCGGTTGGTCACTGCCGCCGGTCATGCTGGTCGTAATCAGGTGACGATACGGATCGTTGGCGCGCAGCCAGTCGCCCATGACGCCATGCCAGGTGGCCACATTGGTCATGTTCAGATACCGGGCCTCGTTATCGATCTCGTTGAAGAATTCCCAAGCGAACAACTGGGGACTGTAGCCGTACCGGGCCACCAGGTAGCGCAGCCGTTTCTGGTAGAGCTTCTGCGCCGCGGCACTCGTGAAGAAAGCGTTCTGGTTGGCGCACGGTCCGCCCTGGGCTGCGTTGTAGGGGTTCTTTGGCCAGTAGTTGTTTCCGCCCCAGTAATCCGGCTCGACCTCGTACATCCCGTGGTAATCGAGACAGAGCATCAGGTGGATGCCTTGTTGCTCCGCCAGACTGACCACGTAGTCCAGTTGCCAGGCGCGATCCAGCCGGTAGTTGGTGAGCGTGTTGCTGTCCGCTTCCAGTCCGAATGCATTCGGCCACATCCACAACCGCGCCCAATTGCCGCCCGCCGCGGCCAGGGCGGGAAACCACCGATCATAGTCATAGGTGCCCTTCGCGCCGTGCCAGCACACGCACTCGCCGATGAAGGGGAGGGGACGTCCGTCCGCCGTTTCGAAGAAAACCTGGTTGGTCGATAGGCGCGCGAATCCCGGCTTCGCATTCACGGCTGCCGGTTGGACTTCCACCTCATCCCGGGCGCTCAGGCTGGAGGGTTGGCCGTTGGTGGTGACGGTGAGCACCACCTGGTGGGTACCCGTTTCCGTGGGCGTCAACCTCAAGCGCCACTCGGGCGAACCCACCTTGGCCAGAACCTCCGAGCCGTTGGACAGCGTGCGCCGGTAGGCTTGATACCAAAACGCCGGGACCTTGCGCACGTTGCCGGAAGGCGCGGTGACGGTGGCGTCAATCGCCACCTGTTCGGGATCGAACGGGTTCGGAAAGGAGGGCAAGCCGTCGATCCGGTACTCCAGCCGGCTCAGGCTCTGAGGAATGGTCTGACGCACGAGGGTCTGAGACAGACCTTCGTGAGAGCTGATCACCGCCGACACGACGGCGAGGCAAAGGCACTGGCAAGCGCGCATGACTGGAGATTCTCCCGTTCGCACGGCTGTTCTGCAACCCCGAACGCAATTCTTGAGCCAAGTCAGTGAGTTTTCGCTCCGCTCCGATTCCAATTCCGTCCCCAAGCCCGGCCGCAGCTTGGCGCCGTTGTTCTATCCTATTGGGAAACAAGGAAGTGCCAGCTCCCAAAGGGGGGCAGCCCGGCGTCTCGGATCACGGGAGGAGCCGCGGCTTCCGCGTGCCCAGCACTCGGGAGCGCGAATCGAACTGCTTGGCGAGGGGCCGCTTTCTCAGTCCTGGTAATCGTGGCTTACGGTGCCGGCGGCACTCGCAGTCGATAGTAACGCTGGTTACCTTCCGCTCCGGTGTCGGTCACGTCCACGGCGCCTTCCACCCCCATGACGGAGAGGCCGGCTTCCTTCCAATGCACGAGGTCCGTGGACACTTCCAAGACCGTGAGTTGTCCCGGCCGACCGTGCAGTCGCAGTGACACCTTCTGGTCCGCCGTCCGCTCGGCGTGGCCGATGCGACAGGCCGTCTCGGCGTCCGCCGCGTTTCCAGCCTTGGTCCCCTCGGTCCAACGGCCCACCCCGTCGAATGACGCCTTGCCGGCAAACGCCCCCACGCTGGCTACCGCCGCAGGCGGCACCAATTCGTAACTGAGCACTCTCGCCTCATCGCCGGCAAACGGTCCCCACCGCACGCAGCCAGCCTCGGAAGTCACATCTCCGTCATCGCTGGCTGAGAGCACTTTCCAACCGACCGGCAGGCGCTCTTCCACCGCGTAAGAGGCAACGCCCTTGGCTGGCACCACGTGAATCCGCACCGTGGCCGCTTGACCGGGCAGGAAGGTCTCAGGCAGCTCGCGCCACGAAACCGCGGCGAGCGGCAGCGGGATCGAGCTGTCCGGGTTCTTCCAGCACAAGGGGGCTTCCAGCGCCGCTGGATCGTACCCATAGACCTCTCCCCCCTGCCACAAGGCTCCGGCACGGGTCACGTAGTCGAGCGGGATGGGGGAAGGCCCTTGCGGCCACGCCTCTCCGCGCTTCCAGGCGGCGGCGTAGGCGGTCAGTTCGGTGATCGTGATCCGGTGGTCGGCTGGACTCATGTCAGCCGGGTGGAACTCCGCCGAGGCGGAGATCAACCGATCGCCTCGAATCGGATAGGCTTTGCCGTCCAGTGAGCCGATCCCGGTGAATTCGTAGACCCCGCTGGCCCCGGTGGGCGGCGTCACCCGGTAAGTCAACGCCCGCGCGGCGCCGTCGGTATAAGGTCCGAACTTCACCTTCCCATTCACGGCGTCGAAAGCGCCGCCATCGCTGGGTTCGCTCACCGCCCAGCCTTTGGGCGGTTGGTCCTCCACCGCATAGGCCATTCCCGAGGCGGGTGGTTCCGCCTTCAACGCGACCACAAACCCCTGGCCGGGGACATACGCGGAAGGCAGATCGCGTTCCACGAACGCCCCCAGTTCCACCGGCCGAACCATGATGGTGACGATCTGGGAATGACCGGTGGCGCCTTGGTCATCCGTTGCCTGGGCCCACAGTCTGTGCGCGCCGGCTGCCGCATCGGTCCATGCGATCTTCAACTCCCCTGAATCGGCCTCGCCCAACACGGTCTCGCCCTCGAGAATTCGCAGTTTGGTCACCCGCCCGTCCGGGTCTGCCGCTTCGGCGCGCAACTCAATCACGCTGCCCAGTTCGAATACGGCGCCGTCAGCCGGGCTTGCGAGCCACGCTTTGGGCGCCAGGTTCCCGGTCGGCTGGGCATCCCGGATCACCGCCTCGGCGGTGAACCGCTCTCCCAGGCGGAAGCCCCGGTTCAACACCACCCCGGCGGCATCCGCTTCCGGCGGCGCCAATCGCAGCACCACCGTCTCCTCCGATTCCCGCACGTCGTCGGCCAGCGGCTCGATGAGGATCTTCGCTTCCTTTTCCCCGGCGGGCAGGATGACCTCTCCCGTCAGTTTCTGGTAGTCGATCCCATTTTCCGCCGTGCCTTCGATCAGGTAGGGGACTCTCACATCCACCTCGAGCGGACCGCCCACCCGGAGCACGCCAAACGCGGCGGTATCCAGTTCGCCCGTGGCCGAAGGTGGCTCGGTCGCCACGCCGTCCAAGGTGGTGAGCTCGACGACGACTTCGCCTGCCAAAGGTTTCACCTCAATATGCACCGCTGGCGACTCGAGCGCCACGCCTTGGCTCGTCTTGGCACGGGCTTGGAGCACATGGCTGCCTTCCGGCGCATCCTGCCAAATCCAGCTATGGTAGCGCGGGCGGCCCGGCACGGTCATTTCCTTGGTCAGGATGCGCGACACCCCCAGCAATTGCCCGTCGGCGTAAAACTCAACCTCGCGAATCTCACCCGCCGGGTCGACCGCCGTGGCCGCCAACACAATCGGCACCCCGGTCGGCAGCACCGAGCCGTCCGGCGGCGTGGTCATGATCAGCTTCGCCTCCGCCGGGTGTTCCCAATCATAGATGACGACGTGGGCGGTGTTCTGGTCCGACGAAATAACGTACCGGTCCGGCAGCGGTCCTGGTCCCACCGTGGGTTCCGGATCGAGCGTCAGGATGACGCTCTCAGGTTGCTCGGTTTCCTCATCGGGGAAGGGCGTCACGTACAGCGTCACGGTTTCCGCCCTGGGCGGGAACTCCACCGGGGGGGTTATCGTTGCGTAGTCCTTCCCCGGGGTGGCCGTCCCGGAGATGGAGAAGAACACCGTCAGGGCCTCGCTCAGGTCGCCCGTGCGGGTCAACTGGAACGCGCCCGCCCTCACGGAGCTGAAGTAGGGTGGCAATTCACGGGCTTCGGGGATCACCGCCTCCACTGACACCACCGGCCGGGTATCGCCAGTGACCGCCTTGATGACGACCGGCGCGGAAACCAACGCTTCGCCCGTCGCCAGCGCAGCCCGGCAGTTCAGCACGTGTTCCCCCTCCGTCTTCGGCGTCCAGGCTACCTGGTGCGTAACCACCTCGCCCGGGTAGGGTGCGCGGAAAAACTCCGGCTCGGAGACCCCGATCACCTCGTTGCCATCCAAAAACTCGACGCGGCTGACGTAGCCCTTCGGGTCCACCGCCTCGGCCGTAATGACGGTTTCCTTGCCGACCGCCAGGTAGGCCCCGGCCTTGGGCGAGGTAATGGTCAGGTACGCCTTTCCGGCAAGACCATTGTCATGAATCGACACCACGTCGGTGGCACGATCGGGGTCAACCCGGTAGCCAAGCGCCACGCCCCCCGACGGGTCTTCGGTGGGTTGCACCAAGGTGGCCTCCACCGTCTCGGTGGGCTCCAGTTCCTGATCGTCCATCGCGGTGACGGTGAGTTCCACCGTCGCTGCTCCCGGGGCGAATGCCACCACCTCCGGGAGGGCCGTGTAATCGCTCCCTGGCTTGGCGGTTCCCGCGTACTTCACAGCGACTGTGAGCGGTTCCGTCAAGGGCCCCTGACGCTCCAAAGTGAACACGCCGGGAATGATGCGGCTCAGCGGCGAGGGTTCCGTCGTGTCCGGGGTCGTGGCTCGAATAGACACCACTGGCCGCGTATCCTCAGGCACCACTTTGACGACTACCGGCGCCGAAACCACCGCCGCTCCGGCTGTATCGACGGCACGACACGTCAGGAAATGGTCCCCCACGGTCTTGGGCGTCCATTTCGTATGGTGCGTGATCGTTTCGCCCGGATACGGCGCCCGGATGAACACCATCTCGGACACTCTGATCAACTCCTCGCCGTCATAGAACTCCACCCGGCTGATGTAGCCCTTGGGGTCCATGGCCTTGGCCGTGATGAGGACCTCGCTCCCAACGACTGCGGTCGTTCCGTCCGCCGGGGTGGTGATGAGCAGGCGGGCGCTCCCGGCCAGGCCATTATCCAGGATCGATACCACCGCGCTGGTGGCGTCGGGTGCCAGCATGTACGACTCCCGTGCGGTCCCGGCCGCGTCCGGCTGCGGAGGCAGCAATGTCGCTTCCACGGTTTCCGTCGGTTCCAACTCCCGGTCGTCCAGCGGTTGCACCGCCAGTTCCATGGCGACCTGTCCGGGCTGGAAATCGACCGCCGCTGGCAAAGCCTCGTAGTCCGAGCCGGCTTTGGCCGTTCCGCCATACTTCAGGTAGATCCGCAGGACTTCAGCCACACCGCCGCTCCGGCTCAAAGTGAACACCCCCGGGCGTATCCGGGTCATGGGTGAAGGTTCCACCGTCTGCGGCACGGTGGCCTTGATGGAAACCTGCGGCAGGTCCGTCGCTGTGTTGAAGATGGCCGACAACTCGAGGTCGAACGCCAAGCTGTACCGATCCAGGATGGCCTGATGGACCTCCACCGCCAGCACGTTACGGCCGGTCGCCAGCAGCTCACCGGGAAGCTTGAAGGGATAGTAGAAATCGGGGCTGATCCCGCCCGGTTGCAACGCCGGCGTCTGGCCGGTTACCGGGCCCAACGGCATGCCCGTGCGCAGCACCTCCTGTCTGTTCAAGTACACGATGGCCCCGTCCTCGCGCAAGAGTCGTAAGAGCAGCGTCACCGGCTTGATCTCTCCCCCGAACTCGAACGCGTGCCGAAAGTAACAGGCCCCGAACCCCGGCTCCGGAGGGACGATGGCGGTGGCGTCGTCCGAGTGTCCAAAGCCGAGCTTGGCGGGGCCGGTGGCCCAGTCATCCGCGGCAAAGTCGGGTTTCATCCAATCCGCCGCCACCGGCGCCGGATGCCACTGCCAAATCGCCCCCTTGGGGACCAGGACGGTGGTGGTCGTCGTCTGCGCCTGGACTATCCCTTGGACCGCTCCCAACAACAGTCCCAGCGCCACGCCCAGCGTCACCGGCCATGCCGCTGATCTGCTCCCGATGCTCTGCGTTTTCATAGGCCTTAATCCGTTGTTCGACCCTTTCCCGCGCGGGCCGCGCTGGACAGGTCGACTTGCCAAAGTGATGAGCTTTCTAAGCTAATAGTAACCCTAAGACGGAGTAACCCTCCCGTCAACCGGGCGATCCACCGCACACCCCCTCGCGCAACCCCAGGGTCGTGCGGTGGCCTGGATTTCGCTGTCAGAAGGCTTGACAGGGAGCCCAGCCGAGCGGAGCGTAGTCCCGTCTGCCACGGGTTTCAAACTGCACAGTTGCAGTGAGTTGCGCGGGCGAACGCGCCGATTCGTCGCACGGGACAGGGCGCTGCGCCGCCAACTCGGGCAGATCGAGTCCTTATTGTTGATTTTGAGACGCGACCCCACGGGATTTGAGTCCAGGAGACGTGAATGAAGAAGCTGGTGATAGTCTTGATGGCCCTTGTGACCTGTTGTGGTGGATGTATGCGTGGCAACTTGGTCACGATGGGCAAGCAGAACCTGATCGCACAAGGGAATGCAAAGGGAAAGGACCAGGTCGAGATATTTCAAATTACTATAGGGTCCATCGAGAAGCCCTTTGATCGACAGTTTTCTTTTTCGATTCGTTTGGATTCAGGCCGGACGATAAAGTCCGATTCCTTTTCCTTGGAACTAATTCGGTCGCTCGCGACTAGAACGAATGTCATCAGTTCTGAAGAGCGGCCGGGATGCGTCTCTTACATGATTGGAGGTTTTGCATTCATTTATGAAGGAGACCGGTTGGTTGAGTTTTCCGCGGCTGAGTATGTATTGCCGGGTGGAACACGGCTAACCGCCACCCTCGGAGATGCAAGGGCCGAAAGGTTCTATTCGCTCCCGCTGACCCGGGACCAGTTTCGGACTTTGTTTGGAGAACCGGAGTGTGAAAACCGACGCACAGTTCTGTAGCGAGATTCCTAAGTCCTCGGAGTCCAAGGGGTCACCTCTCCACAATCGACACATGTGGCGCGAGCCGGCAAGCCTCACGCGCGACACAAGCCTGTTTGGCATGGGGAGCGCGCCCGCCTCGGGCGCCGTGTCCGGCGCCCTCACCGGACACATCGGGGAACCCGAAGGGTTCCAAGATCGTAGCCGGAGGGTCGGAGCGCAGCGCAGACCTCCGGAATACGGCACGACACGACAAGGCATCCTGAAGGGATGGTAGAAACGGATCGAGCGGATGCCGTGAGAATGATCGAGGGACTCGCTGCTTGGTGGTTGTATTCTGGCACCCCTTGACGGGGTGCTTTGACGGACGAGAGCGGCTATCCGGTGGTCTTCGCTTTGCTCGACCGACCGGCCACGCTCTGCGATCCCGTTCGGGATCGTCTGCGTGGCAACGGCGTCTCGCCGATTTTCCCACGCCGCCGCCACTTCCGCGAATTGCGCCCGTTCCTCCCACCGCTGCACGATCCCGGAATCTCCCGCAATCCATCCGCTCGTGCGACCCGCCATCGGATTTGGCGGCTCCGGATGAGCCACCAAGCACTTGGCGGAAGATGGAGCTACGCAACTCGACCGCGGCACGAAGATTCCCGAGTCCTTACCGGGATACGACTCGACCGACCCTGTCTAACCCCTTGTGAGACTGGCTGAGCAACCTGCCGGAGGCACGAACCACGGCACCGAGACCGCGCTGATCCTCCCGCTTCATCGAGCGGGCAGGGGAGATCTGCCGCTGGTGGGCGGCAAGGCGGCCAACTTGGGCGTCCTGTTGCGCGCCAAGCTCCCCGTTCCTTCAGGATTCTGCATCACAGTAACAGCGTTCCGGCAGTTCCTCGATGCCTGCCCCAAGCATGCTGAGCTGGTCCGGATTCTGACCTCCAGCAACTCCGCCGCACCCGGGCAGGCCGCGCGTCTCAGCCACGAAGCGTTGGCTTGCCTGGTCCAACGGCCCGTGCCGGCGGAGGTGGGACACGCCATTCTGGCGGCATGGCGGGCCCAGGGAACCGAGCGCGCCTATGCGGTGCGCTCCAGCGCTACGGTCGAGGACGCCACGGATTATTCTTTTGCCGGGCAATTCGAGTCATTCCTCAATGTGCGGGGACCTGACGCCCTGATCGAGGCCGTCCGGAAGTGTTGGCTCTCGCTCTTTTCGGCGCGCTCGCTTGCCTATCACGCCAGGAACGAGCTGCCGTTGATCAAGTCCGGCATGGCGGTGGTGGTTCAAGAGATGATCCCCGCCCACACCGCCGGGGTGCTCTTCACCCTCGACCCGATCACCGGGGATCCCGACCGCATCGTCATCGAAGCGGCTCCCGGCTTGGGCGAGAACGTGGTCGGAGGACATGTCGCTCCAGAGCGGATCATCCTGGCCCGGCCCTCGTTCTCGGTCGTGGCTCGGTTCGCTGGCGGGCAACCCGCGGGAGACGGCCCGGTGGTGGATGACCGTACCGCGTATCAACTGGCGCTCCTCAGCCAGCGCGTCGCGGCGGTCATCGACGGATCCCTGGACTTGGAATGGGCGGCCCACAACGGCTCAATCCACTTGCTTCAGGCGCGGCCAGCCACGGGCCGCGCGGCGGTGAGGACTCGGGAAGACCGGCAGATCTGGACCAACGCGAACGCGGCAGAGGCGCTGCCGGAACCGCTTACCCCCATGACCCACTCGATGATGATGCGGTTGCTGCAGGGGCTCGTCGACAACCTCATGGCGCATATCGGCTTTCGCGTGCGACCGGAGGAACTGATCACCCTGCTTGCGGGCCGCCCCTACTTCAGCATGAACATTGCCGCGGCCCTGTTGCGCTACGCGCCGGGGCTCCGTCCCGAGGATGTGGGGGACATCTTCGGCGGGGCCCATGAGCCCATGGTGCGCCAGGGCTTGCTATGGCTTCGGCCCGAGGATGTGCCCCGCCTCAGGTTCCATCCGTGGGAGGTGTTGCGGGGCATGCCGCCGGTGCTCCTTCAAGGCGCCCGCTTCCTCCTGTCTCGAAACCCTTTGCCGATTCCGAGTCTGCCGTCGCGTTCGTGTGCAATGGATCTTGCGGCTGTCCAGCGTCTGCCGGACGGCGCTCTGCTGGAACGCCTCCCGGCCTCCCTGCCCACCGAACACGCCGGGCGGCATCCGGCCGTGCGGTTCATGGGGCTCGGCGCGTTCTTCCTGGTGGTGTTCTTCGCCTTATGCAAGCGCTGGTTTGGCGCGCAAGGGCCGGAGGTGGCCGGGCGTCTGGTCTCGGGATTGGGCAGGCTCAACCCGGCCGAGGCGGGGCGCGAGTTGTGGCACCTGGCCGTCTATGCCCGGGAGCATCCTCTGGTCTGTCGCGCGGTGCTGGAGGACTCGACCTTTGCCGTCCTGGAATCCCGGCTTCTTGCGCTCGAAGAGGGCAGGGGGTTCCTGGATCGCTGGCGCGGCTTCCTTGCCCGGCACGGCCACCACGCCCGAGGCGAGGTGGAACTGATGAACCCACGCTGGGGTGAGACGCCGGATCTCGTTCTGGACATGGTCCGACACTACTTGCAGAGCAACCTTCAGGGTGTTTCCCCAAGCGCTACCCGCACCGTTGAGCTTGCCGAAGAGCGGACGGCATTCGAGCGGGAATGCCTGCGGAGGCTCCGTGGGCCTTTGAGGCGCTGGTTGTTCCGCCGGGTGATCGAGGCCGCCCGGCGCGGCGTCACGGCCAAGGAGAACGTCAAGTCCGGTTTGGTGCAATGGGTGTGCCAGGGGCGGCTGCTGTTGTTGGAACTGGGCCGCCGCCTGGTTCAACGCGGGCGCCTCGCCGAGCCGGACGATATCTTCTTCCTTCGAATCGAGGAGCTCCGTCCAGAACTTCTCTTTGATCCGGAGTCGGACCTGAGGGAACTCGTCGCGCCGCGCCGGGCGGAGTACGCCAGGAATCTGCGGCTGCATCCTCCGGCGGTGGTGCTCGGCCGCGGCGATCCTCGTGCCTGGGAGACGGAAGCGGACGTCGCCCCGGCAGAGCGAATCGAGGGTATGGCGGTCAGCCCGGGGGTGGCGGCCGGCCGGGCGAGGGTGATCCTCAAGCCGGACGCCTCCGACCGGGTGCTGCCGGGCGAGATCCTGGTGGCCCCCAGCACGGACCCCGCTTGGAGCCTCTACTTCCTGACCGCTGCGGGCGTCGCCATCGACTTGGGCGGTGTCCTGAGCCATGGGAGTATCCTGGCGCGGGAATACGGCCTGCCTGCCGTGACCAATCTGGGGGCCGCCACGCGAATCATCCGCACGGGCGATCTGGTGCAGGTGGATGGCAATCGCGGCGAGGTCACGGTCCTGGAGCGGGCTGCGAGTGGACCCTCTGCCGACGCCACACCCTCCCGCGGAGCCCACCCGTCTGCCGTCACTGCGTAGTTGGCCCGATGCCCGGTGTCATGGGCCTGCTTGCAGTCGGGCCGGCTCCATGGCGTGGCGGAATGGGGTTCCTCGCTGGATGCCAACTGGGGCGGTTGCTGCGCCTTGTTTCGGGCTTGTGGTTCGTGGCGAAGGGTCTAAAAGAACGGCGTGCAGGTCCCGTTGGTCAGCATCGTCATGCCGGTCCGCAACGGCGCTGCCACCCTGGCGCGGGCGGCGAAGAGGATCCATCGACAGCTTCTGGGCGGATGGGGGCTGGAAACGGGGACGAACGATAGGGGCAATCCACGCTCCTGGCAGCGGAGGCTTGCCGACGCCATGGACCGACCTCATCGATTTGCGTGCAAGGTCAGCCGAACCACCCTTGCCCGCGTTGTGGGTGTCTGCGTCATCAGTGGGATCTTTTGCTCGTGCGCCCGGTTACGTTCCCTGCCGGACGAAACCCTCACCGGTCCACCTGAATCGGCTGCTCCTTTGGATCTGCCTGGGGAGCGTTTGATCGAGTGGCGGCGGTTTTATTTCTACGAAGACGCTTCGGTTTTGATGCAGAGGAGTTACACAGGAGTCTGGGAAGGGGGTTCCGCCATTCGCGGGGATGGATTGGTGTTGGAGCTTGATGAGGGTGCACGCCTCCAAGACACCACCGCCCATCCCCAACACCATCGGTTTTGGCTGAAGATCCCTGCCGACTCAGCGCCCGGGGCTGTTGTGCCCATACGTTCCGCCGATGCTGCGCGTGACGATTCCTGGCGCTGGGACTCTTGGTGGTTTGGCCCCATGAAGCTCGGCGAGTTTAGTCTTGTGGGGATGCGGGGATACGACACGCTGGAATGCCGCTACCAAGGGAGACCCCTCGGGAGTGTTCGTATTCTTGAACGAACGGCGGATAGAATAGCGATCCATCTGGAGGCGGATATTCCAATCCGACTGCCGATGGCTCGCTTTGTCTACCAGTTACGGATCGACCGTGACTACATCCTCGAACGCAAGGATCCCATCGAGGAAATGGCGCAAAAGCTCCAGCGCGCAAGACCTGAAGCGCAGACCAAGTGGCTGAAGCGTCTCGACGCAGCGAATCGTAGGCTTGTGTTGGAGCGCCTTGGGAGGAAACCGCATGACTGAACCCATGACAATGAGCGGAAGGGTATGACCGTGCCGTTGGCCAGTATCGTCATGACGGTCCGCAACGCCGCTGGCCCGTAGCAGGCGACCCGGGGGGAACGCGGGGGTCTTTCCATGCGCTCGCCAACCACCGCGCCCGATGTGGAAACGGGGGAGTGTCTGCAGTTGGGAGTAGCGGCAGGCGGCGGGGTTTACGGAGCGGCGGCGTGAAGGGCTTGGAGTACCAGGCCTTCAGTCAAGAGGGTGGGGAGCACCAAGGGCGGTTTGGCGGGGTCGACGGGATAAACCAGGACCAAGGGCACGCCGGCGCGTCCAAAGCGCTTGAGTTCGGCGGCGATGGCTTCGTTCGGGTCGGTGTTGTCTGCCCGGAGCGCAACCGCGTTCATCTGGCGCAAGCGGTCGGCGACCTTGGGGATTTCGATGGCGAGACGCTTGTTGGCTTTGCAGGTGAGACACCACTTGGCGGTGAAATCAACCAGAACCGGGTGACCCTGGGCCCGGGCTTGGGTCACAGCCTCCGGACTCCATGCTTGCCAGGCGATCCCCTCCGGGCTGCTTTGGGGGCCAAGGGTGGCCAGGGGTTTGCTCGGGGAGCGCCAGTTGAGCTGGCGTTCCAGCAGGTAGAAGTAGGCGAAGGCGAGCAAGGCCAGGACGACCGCTCCCGCCAAGGCACGGCGTTGGGTGTTTCTTTGGAGAAACTCGCCATACACCCAGGCGGCAGTGCCGAGCGTGAGCAGAAACAGCGAGAGCCAGAGCAGACCGTCTTCGCCAAAGGACACGTGGGTCAGGTCGAGCAGCCAGATCATGGTTGCCAGCATGGGGAAGCCCATGAGGGTCTTGAAACGGCTCATCCAGGCGCCTGGACGGGGCAGGAGTTTGAGCCAGGCGGGATTCCAACTGAGCGCGACGTAGAGGCTGGCGAGTCCCAGCGCGGTGCTGGCGAAGATCAGGAGGACCACCCACGAGGGTTGGGTGAAGGCAAAGCCCAGCGCCACGGCGAGAAACGGAGCGGTGCATGGAGTGGCGAGCACGGTGGCCAGGACGCCATTGAAGAAGGCGCCGGCCGTGCCTTGGCGGGCGGACAGTTGAGCGGCCGTGTCGAGGGCGCGCCCGCTGAGACTGACTTCAAAGACGCCGAACAAGTTGAGCGCCACCAGGAAGACGATGACCACCAAGGCGAGCCGGAAGTAGGGATTCTGCATCTGCATGCCCCAGGAGGCGTTCTGCCCGGCCTGTTGGACCAGAATCACCATGAACGCCAAAGCCATAAACGAGACGAGCACCCCGACGGCGTAGACCAGGCCCAAGCGTTTCACCTCGCCGGGGGCTTCTTTGCTGTGTTGGACGAAGCCCAGCACCTTCAGGGCAATCACGGGAAGCACACAGGGCATGAAGTTGAGGATGAACCCGCCCAGAAAGGCCAGGCCAAGCATTTGCAGGAGCAAAGCGAAGGAGGTGCTGGAAGCCGCCGGAGGGGAGGTGGCAGCGGTTGGTTGGGCAGGGGTGGGTGGAGCGGATTTGTCTGCTAAAGCCAAACGCACCTCAATGGCGCGAGTGGTGTGCCCCTCGGCATTGGCCTGCACCAGCAAGCCCGCCAAATGCGGCGGCCAAGCCGGGCTGAGGCGTTTGAGGTCCTTGGTGAAGCTAAAGCTGCCGGGTTGAGACGGCACGGCCGTGGCGGTCAGAGCCACCTCCACATTGGTACCTTCGTAGGGGTAGAAGTCAGTAAAGGAGACCCCGGCGAGGTTGGCTCCGCCAACGACCAGTTTGGCCTCGTCCGGCTTGGCACCGGGCTGCAGAGCGGTGGTGAGCTTGAGGTCGGCGTCTGGCCGGGGGATGCGGTCCAGCCACGCCTTGATGTCGGCTGCGGTGGCAGCGGGGCGCGAATCCGTTCCGACCTCGAGCGTGGCCTCCAGCTTCGCCTTCCCGGGCACGCACGCTTGGAGGCATTCGAGCCATTCGGTCTTGGCTTTCAGGGTGACCTTGCCGGGGGAAGCGTTGGAGGCGACCGTGAGTGGAACTAGAAGCGATACCTCCTGGTGGTAGACAAAGGTTGTCAGCCCGCCGGAACTGACGGTATCCGGAGTCGGCCAGAGGATGTCGCCGGCGGTGATGCCGGCGGGGAGGGTCCACTCGATGCTCGTGGCCAGGCCGGACTCCCCCGGGTTGCGCCAGTAGATGTGCCAGTCCTCTTTCATCTGAAGCCGCACGGCGGCCCAGACGGTCTCGCCCGGGCGGGCGGCAACGGCGGAAAGCAACAACGAGGCAGTGGTGGCGCCGCCATGCACAAAGGCCGCGGCGAGAAGGCCGCCTAACAACCGCCCCAGGAGCCAACAGGTTCGCATGCCATGAAGTGTAGCCTGCCCAACCGGCCAGCGAAAGCCTCGCGCGTGTCTTCGGCCAAGAGCAGGCCAATGAGGCGCCAAGAGCGACGTGTAGCGCGCGTCCGGAGAAGAGCTTCTGACTTGCTGCCCAACTCGTTGGGTAGTAGGCTCAATATCATGGCACTGAGCCAGCAAGACGAGGCGCTGCTGAAGCGCTTCTATCGGAATATTGAGGATCGTCCGTTGAGGCCCGACGACCCTTTCTATGAACCGTTGTATGCCAATACGGAGGGCGAGGATCCTGTTGCCGTCCTGCAGAAGCACATCGAATGGACGACGGTGGAGAGTGTGCAGATGTTCTCCGGTTTTCGAGGGACGGGCAAGACTACGGAGTTGTTTCGGCTCAAGCAGGACCTCGAAGGCAAAGGCTACCTGGTGCTCTACGCCGACGCGCTGAAGTACCTCAGTCCGTCCGATGAAGTGGACATCGCCACGGTTTTGATGAGTGTGGCGGGTGCCTTTGGAGAGGCGCTCAACGAAGCGGTTGGAAAAGAACTGCTGGCGGAAAGCCTCTGGGCGAAAGTCACTAACTTGGTCAAGAACACCCACATCGAGGGTACTGAGGTGACGGCCAGGGTCGAGGGGGGCATTGTGGAGACGCTCAAAGGGGGCATCGACGTGAAGGCCGCGATCAGGACTGCCCCAAGCTTCCGGCAGCGGTTGCAGAGCTTCCTGGCGGATCGCTTGAGCGAACTGAAGAAGGAGGTGAACGCGTTTGTGGAAGAAGGGGTGAAGGCCGTCAGGAAGGAAAGAGGCCAACCCGACCTCCCGGTGGTGCTGCTGTTCGACCAGTTCGAGCAGATTCGGGGCTCGCGGACGAACGAACAGGACGTCATCCGCAGCGTGGAAAAGCTCTTTGCCAATCACCTCGAGTTGTTGCGGCTGCCGTTCGTGCATGTCGTCTATACCGTGCCGCCCTGGCTGCAATTCGTGCGGCCCGGCACTTTCAGCATCACGACGCTGCCGTGCGTCCGGTTGTGGAGCAACGACGAGTCGCGCACTCCGGCTTCGGCTGGCTGTGAGCACCTGCTCAAACTGGTCCGAAAGCGGTTTCCCGAAGGAGGTTACGACAGCGTGTTTGGACCGCCCGGCGGAAATGGCGAGCGATTGCTCAGGCGCCTGGTGACGCAGAGCGGGGGGCACCTGCGCGATTTGCTGCGATTGCTCAGGGAGATGACGGTGCTGATCCCGACTTGGCGGCCGACCTTGCCGGTGGGCGAAGAAGTGATCGAACGGGCCATTGCGAACCTCCGCAACGAGTTCCTGCCCGTCGCGGTCGAGGACGCCCGTTGGCTGGCGGAGATTGCCCGCCGGCGCGATACCGCCTTGCCGGATTCGACCGCCGAGAGCATCGACCGCTTGAGCCGCTTCCTCGACTCGCACCTCGTGCTCTACCTTACCAACGGCAAGGACTGGTACGATGTCCACCCCTTGGTGCGTGACGAGGCGCTCAAACTGGCCAAAGAGCCCCCCATGCCCAAGGCGTCTAATGGCTCAAACTCTGGATAGTCTTGGCGAGGAGTTCATTCGGTTCTACGGCGCGGAGGCCTGGAACGATTGGCGGCGGCTGACTGCCCATTTCGAGTTGGGCAGCGGGTTCGCCTTTCTCGTGCTGCTGCTTCCGGGAGCCGTAGGGGCTGACATCTGCAAGCGGCAACTCATGGCGCAGTTGGCGGCCAACAACAAGCGGTTGGCCGAGTTACCCTGCGCGGAGTTCGAGGAGGCCCGGCGGTTGCCGGAGCGCCTCTTCGCTCTGGAGGTAACCGAGAACTTGGGAGGGGTTTGGTTGGGGACGGTCATCCCGGATAGCGATCCCGGGATTCGGCAGTGGCAGGAGGCCTGGCGCTACGGCCTGGCGGCCTTGAACGAGCGGCGAAATCCGTTGCGAGAACGGTTCACCTGCCCTGTGGTATTGGTAGGCGCCCCGTGGCTGTTGCCCGTGCTGCGGGAGGCGGCGCCGGACTTGTGGTCCGTGCGCACAGCCGTGGTGCGGGTTGAGCCAACGCCGTCGGAGGTTGCATCTCCCACAGGAATCATGGAACGCGGCTCGGAGGCACCCAGGTCCTTGCTAGGTGAGGCGGCCTCCGACCCGGACTACACCTTGGAGCAAGCGGAGCGGCTGCGTGACAAACCCGGAATGGAGGCGAGCCGGGCCGAGTTGCTGTTGAGAGCTGGGAACGGTTTCTATGAGCACGCCAGGTTCGAGACAGCGAGGTTCTGCTTCGAGGAAGCCGTTGCGCTGAGCCGTCAGGTCGCAGTCGCGAAGCCAGACGAGTCCTTGGCGGACTTGGCTGGCGCCCTCAGCAACTTGGCCAACGCGCTTGGCGCTTTGGGCAACCGAGAGGAGGCGCTGGGCAAAGCGCAGGAGGCGGTGCGGATTTGCGAGCAGCTCGCGGCGGCGCGCCCCGATGCGTTTCTGCCCAATCTGGCGATGTCCCTGAGCAATCTGGCCGGTAGATTGAGCGACTTGGGACGGCGGGAAGAGGCGCTGGCCAAGGGGCAGGAGGCGGTACGGATTCGTGAACAACTGGCGGCGGCGCAACCTGACGAGCATTTACCGGGCTTGGCTACGTCTTTGAACAATCTGGCCAAGTTCATGAGTGACTTGGGTAGCCGAGAGGAGGCGTTGGTCAACGCGCAGGAAGCGGTGCGAATTTGCGAACAACTGGCAGCGTCACGGCCCGGCGCGTATCTAGCAGACTTGGCTGGCTCGCTGAACAATCTGGCCACCGCGTTGGGGGACATGGGGCGG
>CAYYMW010000045.1:22914-24784 GCA_964472515.1 uncultured Verrucomicrobiota bacterium
CGGGAAGAGGCGCTGGGCAAGGCGCAGGAGGCGGTGCGGATATACGAGCAACTGGTGGCGGCGCGGCCCGACGCATTTCTGCCGGACTTGGCTGGGTCCTTGAACAACTTGGCTAAGTTTATGAGCGAATTGGGGCGGCGGGAAGAGGCGCTGGGCAAGGCGCAGGAGGCGGTGCGGATATACGAGCAACTGGCGGTGGCGCAGCCCGACGCATTTCTACCGGACTTGGCGATGCTACTGAACAACTTGGGCATGTTCTTGAGTGACTTGGGACTGCGAGACGAGGCCTTGGGAAGAGCGCAGGAGGCTTTACGGGTTTACGAGCAACTTGCGGTGGTGCGGCCCGGGGCATTTCTGCCGTATCTGGCGGGGGCACTGAACAATCTAGCCAACCGATTGAGTGACTCGGGACGCCAAGAAGAAGCGGTGGTGAGGGTGCAGGAGGCGGTGCAGATTTACGCGGGACTGGCCGCCACGCAACCCGAGGCGTTCCTGCCGGATTTGGCAAGGTCGCTAGGTGCGAAGGGGCAGATCCTGATTGGCCTGAAGCGCCCGGCTGAGGCCGCTGAGGCGTTCCATGGCGGCATTGCCGCGCTGCAGAGGCTGTTCCGGAAGCTACCTACGCCACACGCGCCCACCATGGCTTTGCTCTGTACGGGTTACCACAGGGCCATCCTGGCGTGCGGTGCCAAACCCGACGAAGATCTGCTGAACCCGATTATCGAGGTCTTTAATCACATGCGACGGGAATCATCCGCGATGCCTACGGGAGATGGGGGGGGCGTAGCAGATTCCGACTTGCGGCTTGAATGGGAGGCGGGTCTGCAACATGGTTGCGGATATGCAAGCGCGTCGGACGAGTCCACCGTTGGCAGTCGGGATGCCGGCTGATGCTTCAGAGGCCCATGGTTTTTCGCGGCGGAGGTTCCTCGGGCGGGCTGGGGCGATGGCGGCGGGAGCGGTGGCGGCGCCCATGATCCTGCCTTCCGGCGTGCTGGCCGCGAACGGCCAGCCTGGGGCGAATGACCGCATCGGGGTGGGGTTCATCGGCATGGGGCGCCAGGCAGGCGACCTGCTGAAGGTGTTTCGCGGGCTCAAGGACGCGCGGTTGGTGGCGGTGGCGGATGTGAACCTGCGACGGGCGCGCGAGGTGGCCACCGCGGAAAGCGCGGCGCCGTACCAGGATTACCGGCGCTTGTTGGAGCGCAAGGATGTGGATGCCATCGTGACGGCGACGCCCGAGCAGTGGCGCGGCTTGATCTGCCTCCACGCCTGCCAGGCGGGCAAGGATTTGTACGTGGAGAAGCCGATGAGCCTGACGATCCGCGAGGGGCGGTTGATCGCGCAGGCGGTGAGGAAGTACAAGCGGGTGTTTCAGACGGGGAGCCAGCAGCGGTCCATGTTTCCGAACTACGTCGGCTGCGCATTGGTGCGGTCTGGCAAGCTGGGGAAGATCCAGCGGGTCGTCGCGCACAACTATCCGAGTCCATGGGAGGGCAAGCTCCCTGCCGAGCGGGTGCCGGATGAGTTGGACTGGGACATGTGGTGTGGGGGCACGGAAGTGACGCCGTATCACAACGACCTGTATCTGCCGCGCGCCAAGCCGGGCTGGCTGTCGTTCCGCCCGTATTCCGGCGGGGAGATGACGGGGTGGGGATCGCATGGATTCGACCAGGTCCAGTGGGCGTTGGGAATGGATGAGAGCGGGCCAATCGAGGTGTGGACCGAGGGGCCGGCGTTCGAGCCGCCGACGTACACGCAACCCGAGGGGAAGGAGCGCGGTGACGGGATCTGCAGCAACCCGAAGGTGTTCTTCCGGTACGCGGGGGACATCGTGATGGAACTGGGGAATGGGCCGATGGGCGGGGCC
>CAYYMW010000046.1:0-24728 GCA_964472515.1 uncultured Verrucomicrobiota bacterium
CCCGCCCACCTTACCCGGTTCCTCGCTGCAAGGACTTTGTCACTGGCCGTGGCCATGCTCCAGGAGCGCGAATGGCAGGCGGCCGAGAACGTCTTCACGTCGGTGCAGCACGCGGTGGCCGGCTCCCTCGAGCGCGGCGAGATGGAGAAATTCATCGGCTTGCTGGCCGCGCAGCGGAACGTCGAGGGCCTGCTCGAGTTCACCCTCTTCGACCGTCAGGGCGTGGCCACCCACTCCTCGGATGCCAAGTTCCTCAAGCGCACGCTGCCGGACGAAGTGCGGGGCACCCTCCTCACCGAAGGCAAACCTGTGCGACGCCAGACGGCCGAGGCCTTCGAAATCTACGCCCCGCAGGCCATTTCGCCGGACTGTCGCCGCTGCCATGCCGATTGGCCGGCCACCGGCGTTGGCGGCGTGACGGTCTTCCGCTTCGCCACGACCTCGCTGACGCAGTCCAAGCAGAAGGCCGAGGCGTCCATGGCGGTCATGCGGCACCACCAGATGGCCGTGGGCTTGGGCTCGGCGGTGGTGGTGATGGCGGTCTTCATGCTGCTGGCCTTTGCGATTGTGCGGTACCAGATCGCCGCCCCCCTGATGCGGATCGTCGAGAGTCTGGGCGGCACTTCGGAGCAGGTCGCCTCCACCTCCGAGCAACTGGCCGCCACGAGCCAGACGCTCGCCACGACCTCAAACGAACAGGCGGCCATGCTCGAGGAAACCGGGGCCAGCATGGAGGAACTCGCTGCCATGACGACCCAAAACGCCCAAGGGGCCCAAGGGGCCAAGGACCTGGCCAACCAGGCCCGTGCCGCCGCCGAACGCGGGGCCGCGGACGTCAACCGCATGACGCAGGCGATGGACGAGATCAAGACCGCCAGCAACAACATCGGGAAGATCATGCAGACGATCGACGGCATTGCCTTTCAGACCAACATCCTGGCGCTCAACGCGGCCGTCGAGGCCGCACGGGCGGGGGAGGCGGGACTCGGTTTCGCCGTGGTGGCCAACGAGGTGCGCAATCTGGCCCAGCGCAGTGCCAACGCCGCCCGTGAGACGGAGGCCTTGATCGCCGACTCGATTCAAAAGAGCGCCCGCGGCGCCGAAATCAGCGCGAGGGTCGCCACTCATCTCCAGAGCATTCTCGAACAGGTCCGCCGGGTGGATGAACTGGTGGCCGGCATCGCCAAAGCATCCGGAGAGCAGAACCAAGGCATCGGTCAGGTGACTGGCTCCGTTACCCAGATGGACCAGTTGACTCAGGGCAACGCGGCCAGTGCCGAGGAAAGTGCCAGCGCTGCGGAGGAGTTGAGCAGCCAGGCGCGCGCCCTGCGTGAAACCGTGGCGGAACTGCACCGCATGATGGGTGGCAGCCCGGGACGAAACGAACGGGCCACGCTGAAGGAGGGCGCCCCGGACGCGCGCCATCTCGAACCACCACCCAACGCGGCGCGCGGTCGTGCCGAAGTGCATGTCTCGGCTCCCAGCCTGGTGGCGTCGGCGCGAGAGCCGCTGCATCGCCCTGGCCATCCCGGACGCAACGGGCACCAACCACACTTGGTGGCGGGTCGCGGCGGCAACGAATCACCCGCATTCAAGCGGGCCGGTCAACCGACATTGACGGCCTGATCACCGTTTGGCATTCGTCGGGGTGGCGAGTGGCTGGCGGCCCTCGCAGAATCCTGCGGGGCCGCCAACCTGCTGTTTCGTAGACCGTCCGTCGCGCCAGCCCGCCTGAAGGGATCGCCCCCCGATGCCGCACGGTCGCCGGGCACGGCCGCCAACCGAGCTTCTCCCTCTGCCGACGGTTGCCGCCCGCCTGCAATTTGCTTTGAAATCGGCGGCGGGAGACGGCAGCATACGCTCCCGCCAGCGAAGGGCCGGAGCGGACCCTCCCCGGCGGATCGACTCATGAAGCGCACACATCACTGCAACGCATTGCGCCCGGCGGACATCGGGCAGACGGTCACCCTCTGCGGCTGGGTTCATTCCCGGCGCGACCTCGGCGGGGTGATCTTCATCGACATTCGCGACCGCGAAGGCCGCACTCAGACGGTGTACGATCCGTCGGACTTGTCGAAGGAGTTGTTCGAGCGGGCGGCGGCGCTGCGGAGTGAGTGCGTGATCCGCGCCACCGGCAAGGTGCGCCAGCGCCCCGCGGGCACCAACAACGCCAAAATCCCCACCGGCGAGGTGGAGGTGGCCGTGACCGAACTGGAGGTGCTCAACTGGGCGGAGGTGCTCCCCTTCCCCATCGACGACCCCGAGGCGGCCGCCAAGGTCAACGAGGAGTTGCGCTTGAAGCACCGCTACCTCGATCTGCGGCGCCCGGAGATGAGCCGTAACCTGCGCCTGCGCCACAAGGTGGCCACGGCGGCGCGGAATTTCTTCGACGAGCAGGGTTTCCTGGAAGTCGAGACGCCGATGCTCTTCAAGTCGACGCCGGAAGGTGCGCGCGAGTTCCTCGTGCCCTGCCGCACCAACCCCGGCGAGTTTTACGCCCTGCCGCAATCGCCCCAGCAGTTCAAGCAGATCCTGATGGTCGCGGGCGTGGAGCGGTACTTCCAGCTCGCCAAGTGCTTCCGCGACGAAGACCTCCGGGCCGATCGCCAGCCGGAGTTCACGCAGATCGACCTCGAGATGTCGTTCATTGAGCGGGAGGACATTTATAATCTTATTGAAGGCCTGCTCAAGCGGGTCTGGAAGACGGCGCTGGACATGGACATCCCCACGCCGTTCCTGCGCATGCCGTTTGTCGAGGCCCTGAACCGCTTCGGGATCGACAAGCCGGATACCCGCTTCGGCATGGAACTGGTGGATCTGACCGATGACTTCCGCGCCAGCACGTTCAAGGTGTTCAGCGGCACCATCGCCGCGGGCGGGGTGGTCAAGGCGATCAACGCCAAGGGCCTGGCCTGCGCCACGCAGGGCCAGATCGAGACGATGACGGATTACGCCAAGAGCTTCGGCGCCAAGGGTCTGGCCTTCATCAAAGTCGAGAAAGGCGAGTGGAAGTCGCCCATCGTGAAGTTCTTCAGCGCCGCCGAGAAGGAGGCCCTGCAGCAGAAGTTGGCCATCGAGGAGGGCGACCTGATCCTGTTCGCCGCCGACCAATGGCTCAATGCCTGCGAAATCCTCGGACGCATCCGGCTCTACTGCGCCGAGGTCCTGCGCGCGCAGGGCAAACTCACCATCCCGGCCAACCAGTTCAACTTCCTGTGGGTGGTGGATTTTCCGCTGCTCAGCTTCGACAAGGAACAGAACCGCTGGTACTCGAGCCACCATCCGTTTACCGCCCCGGTGGCCGACGACATCCCGCTGCTCAAGAGCGACCCCAAGAAGGTCCGCGGCCAGCACTACGACGTAGTGGTCAACGGCGTGGAACTCGGCGGGGGCTCCATCCGCATTCACCAGCCCGACGTGCAGAAGACGATCTTCGAGGAAGTGCTGCAAATTCCGCCCGACATGGTGAAGGCCCGCTTCGGCTACATGCTCGAGGCGTTCCGCTATGGCGCCCCGCCGCACGGCGGCATCGCCCTGGGCTTTGACCGCATGATCGCCATGCTCTGCGGCACCCCGAGCATCCGGGACGTCATCGCCTTCCCGAAGACCGCCAAGGGCACCGACCTGATGACCGACAGCCCCGCCCAGGTGGAGCCCAAGCAACTGCGCGACCTGCACCTCGAACTCAAGGTGGCCCGGAAGGAATAGACCGCCCCCGCTCAGAACCGCCCGGCGTTCGGCCTGGGCTTGTCCCCCGGAAGGCATTCCGGGCGTCAGCCGCACGCCAGAGTGCAGGTTGCCGGAAGGTCGGGTATTCCGTATATTGCGTGCGTATGAAGGCGCTGCCTTATCCGGATAACCTGCATTACGACGCCGCCGTGGGCTGGCTGATGCTGGGAGACGCCGCGTCCGCCAGCGAGGAGCTGGCGCGGATGGCGGAGGTGTCGCGCCAGCAACCGCTGGTGCTCGAGCTGGCTTGGAGCGCCAAGGCCCTGCTCAAGGACTGGACGGAGGCCTACGCCCTGGCCCAGCGCCTGGTGAGCGCCGCCCCGGGCAACTCGACGGGCTGGGTGCATCGCGCGTATGCCGCCCGGCGGATGCCGGGAGGCGGCTTGGTCAAGGCCTGGGAGGCGCTGCATCCGGCGGTGGAGCGCTTTCCCCAGGAGTTTCTCATCCCCTACAACCTCGCCTGTTACGCGGCCCAGATGGAGCGGTTGGACGAGGCTTGGGACTGGCTGCAGCGGGCGTTGCAGGTGGCGCAGAAACCCCGCGAAGTCCGGGAAATGGCGCTGGTGGACGAGGATCTGCGCGCGTTGCGGGATCGCCTGCGGGCGGAGGCTTGAACAGCCCCCACCCGGCTCCCGGGACGGGCGAAAGGAGCGCCTACCGGCGCGGCAAGGCAACTTTGCCGGTGCGGGTGAGGTCGAGGATGCCGAACGGGGACATCAGCTCGATGAACTTCTCGACCTTGCTCTCGTTGCCGGTGATTTCAATGGTCAACGACGCCGGTTGCACGTCGATGATCTTGCCGCGGAAGATGCTGGTGAGCTGCATCACCTCGGAGCGCGAGGCGGAGTTCACCCCCACCTTCACCAGCACCAACTCCCGATCAACATACTCGCCCTCGCCGAAGTCCTGCACCTTGATCACGTCGACGAGCTTGTTGAGCTGTTTGACGATCTGTTCCAGGGTGGCGTCGTCGCCGCGGGTGACGATGGTCATCCGGGAGGCGCTGGCGTCCTGGGTGGGGGCGACGTTGAGGGTATCGATGTTGAAGCCCCGGCCGCTGAACAAGCCCGCGATGCGCGTGAGGGCGCCGAACTTGTTCTCCACAAGCACTGAGATGGTGTGTCGCATAATGTATCGTTGACGCTGGCGGACGCCGTCCGGTACGGGCGGGGATTCGCTGCCGAACGATCCCAAGATGAACCTGCCTGACTCGTCCCCCCGAGGCACGCGGCGATGAGCGGCGGGCGGGGAGGGGGATGCGGGCGACCTGCTAGCAACGAGTCGGGAAGTCAGGTTCACCCGTCATCCTACGATGACGGCTACCAGGACCCTGACGGAGACTCGCTGCATCATTGGGGGGAAAGTAGCACTGTGCCCCACCCCGGGTCAATCTTGATCGCAGGGCGAGTCGCGGCCTCGAACGGGCGGCCTCCGTGGTGACATGACATACAAGACGTGTCCGCTTCCTTGACTCGCAAGAGGTTAGCCCCTACTCTTGGGGCATAACGCTACGCCGAATCGACCTAGCCACATGAATCTCGCTGCCGCGTTCGATCAGGTAGCCGGGCAGGTTCCCGACAAGACGGCCGTCTTTTGGGGGGAACACGCCTTTTCCTACCACCAACTCCAAGATGAGGCCAACCGGGTGGCGAGCCACTTGGTGGCCACCCACGGCGTGAGGCGGGGCGACCGCGTGGGGCTTTGGCTTCACAACTGCCCGCAGTTCATAACCGCCCTGTTCGGCATCCTGAAAACCGGTGCGGTGGCGGTGCCCATTAACAACTTCCTCAAAGCCCACGAGGTGGCTTACATCCTGAAGGATGCCGGCATCAATGTACTGGTGGTGGACGCCGCAATGCAGGAGGCGCTTCCGCGTCTGGCGGAGGCGCTGCCCGGACTCAAGTTCGTGGCGGTCAGCGATTTTGCCGGTTTTGCCCCCGCGCTGCCCGGATGGCGGACACCCGAGACGCTCGTCGAAGCCGATCTGGCCGTCCTCATCTACACCTCCGGCACCACGGGACACCCCAAGGGCGCCATGCTCACCCACGGCAACCTGCTGCACAACGTCAACAGCTGCAAGAAAGTGCTGGAGGCGGCGCAAGTGGATCGCTTCGCCCTGGTGCTGCCCATGTTCCACAGCTTCATGCTGACGGTGTGCATCTTCCTGCCGCTGATGGTGGCGGGCACCATCGTGCTGGTCAAGTCGCTCAACCCGCCCAAGAACATCTTTCACGAGATCGCGGTGCATCGGGCCACGGTATTGCCGGGCATCCCGCAGTTGTTCCGTACCCTGGCCCACGCGCCGGTGCCGCCGGACCTCTCGCTCCGGCTGTGCATCAGCGGGGCGGCTCCCCTGCCGTTGCAGACGCTGCGCACCTTCTCGGAACGCTGGCCGGTGCCTCTGATCGAGGGCTATGGCTTGAGCGAAACCAGCCCCGTGGCTTCCATCAACCCCATTCGCGGCGTGCGCAAGCCCGGTTCGATCGGTCTGCCCATTGCGAACGTGGAACTCTCGATCCGCAACGAGGCCGGCCAGGAAGTGCCCCGGAAGACTACGGGCGAGGTGTGCGTGCGTGGCGGGAATGTCATGGTGGGTTACTGGAACCGCCCGGAGGAAACCCGCGAGGCCCTGCGCGACGGCTGGCTGTACACCGGCGACATCGGCCACATGGATGAGGACGGTTACACGTACATTACCGACCGCAAGAAAGACATGCTGCTCGTCAACGGCATCAATGTCTACCCCCGCGAAGTCGAGGAGGTGATGTACGAATTCCCCGGCATCCGGGAAGCGGCGGTCATTGGGCGGCCCGATCCCCGCAAGGGCGAACAACCGGTGGCCTACGTGGCGCTCAACGAAGGCGCAACGCTGGATGAACCGGCCCTGCACGAGTTTTTGCGCGAGCGCTTGGCGGACTACAAGCTGCCCAAGCATGTCATTGTCCTGCCTGCTTTGCCACGCAACGCGACGGGCAAGATTCTCAAGACGGCTCTGCGCGAAATGAAGGCCTGAGCCCCGCGCCGCGCGCGCCGCCGGGGCTCCCGGAGTCCACGGAAACTGGCTGCGGTAGAGTTACCGTCTCACGACGGTTCTCTGGAGTTTGTGTAAATAGCTTGAAGCCAACGATTTGTAAAACTGCGCCAGATTGGCTCAGGGCATTTTTCCCGATTGACGGACGATCCTCCCCCCGTAAACATTAACGGTCCGACGGCGCGTTGAGCGTCTTGGGAGCATGTTGGCTTATGGCTGAAGGATATTGCGTCAAGTGCAAGGCCAAGAAAGAAATCGTTGAAGCGGTTGAAGAGACGATGAAGAACGGCCGCAAGGCGATCAAGGGCAAGTGCCCGACGTGTGGCGTCGTCATGTTCAAGATTCTCGGTGGCAAGGCGGCCACCGCCGCGCCAGCTCCCGAGTCCGCTCCCGCGCCTGGGCCGGCCCCTGCGGGGGAGACACCGGCCAACACCTGAACAACCAAGCACTTTGCGTCCGTTTTCTGACCTATGGCTGAACAGCTTGCCTACGCTATTATCACTCCTTACTCCCTGCACAAGTCCCGTACAGGAGGCATCGTGGCTCGTCTGGTGGCGCGAACCGGTCTCGAGCTCGTGGGAGTGCGCATGTTTGCGCCGAGCCAGGAACTCATTCGCGCCTATGCTGACATTCTGGTCTCGCCGCTGACCACCGACCCGCAGGATCGCCGGATTCAGGAACTGATCCGCGATTACGTGCTCCAGAACCTCGCGCCTGAACCCAAGTCCGGCCGTCGGCGCCGCGTCATGGTGCTCCTCTTCAAGGGCGAGGACGCCGTCGCCAAGGTCCGCGGGGCGATCGGTAATTTCAGCCCGCGCCATCGCAGCGCGGAGAGCATCCGGGACACGTATGGCGATCTGCTGGTGGATGAGTCGGGCCAGGTGAAGTACTTCGAGCCCGCCGTGCTGGCCGCCCCGACCGCCGAGGACGCCGAGAAGAAGCTCAAGCTCTGGACCCGCTTCTCCGACACCGACGGCGGCATCCTCGACAACGTCATCGCCTACGGCCCCGACGAGAAGCCCGAGCGCACCCTCGTAATCATCAAGCCCGAGAACTTCCGCTTCCCGTCCGGCAAGCCGGGCAACATGATCGATTTCTTCTCCCGCACCGGCCTGTTCATTGTGGGGATCAAGGTCCATCGCATGAGTGTGGCCGAGGCGGTCGAGTTCTACGGTCCCGTGCGCGAGGTGTTGCGCCGGCGCCTGCGCGAGGTGGTCGGCATCCGCGCCAAGACGGCCATCGAGCGCGAGTTTGGGTTTACCGTGCCGCCCGCCGAGGAGAAGCTGCTGGGCGAAATGTGCTGCCCGCTCTTCGCGGAAGACATGTTCGAGAGCATCGTCCAGTTCATGTCCGGCCGCACCCCCTCCAGTTGCCCGGCCGACGAATGTGCCCTGCCCGGCAGCCAAAAGAGCATCGCGCTGGTCTATGAGGGTGTGGATGCCGTCAGCAAGATCCGCCAGGTCCTCGGCCCAACGGATCCCCTCAAAGCCCCGCCCGGTTCCATCCGCCGCGAGTTCGGCTCGGACATCATGGTCAACGCCGCCCACGCCAGCGACTCCGTCGAGAGCGCTCAACGCGAAATGGGCATCATCAAGGTCGCCGACAACACCTTCAAGCAGACCGTCGCGGAGTTCTACGGCGGCCTCTAAGCCCCGATTCCTCCCTGGAACGGGGGCTTCGGTTCATCGACAGCGTCCGGGTGGCGCGCAGCCATCCGCTGGGCCGCGCCCGGGGTGCCGGTTTCACTCCGGGCTGTCGCTTGTGGCGGCCTCTTCCGCACCCGGCCCGGGTTTTCCCCTTCAAGCCGGCGGGCGCGCCTGCTAAGCTCCGGTACCGTGTCCGTCCTTGAGGCACCCGTTTAACATCATGAATCCGTCGCTATTCCGTCTCCTTGGTTCCGCCGTACGGTGGTCTGGCCTCGTGGCTTTCGCCGCGGTCTGCCACCTCGCCGCCGCCGAACCGGTCCCCAAGATCATTCTCGATGTCGATTTGGCGGAGGACGTGGATGATGCCGGCGCCCTTGGCGTGCTGCACGCCCTGGCCAACCGCGGCGAAGCCGAGATCCTGGGGGTCCTCGTTTCCTCCAAGAACGAATCGGTTGGTCCCTGCCTGGACGCCATTAACACCTGGTACGGCCGGCCCAACCTTCCCATTGGCTACCAGCAGGGCCATCAATTCGGCTATCGCAACGCCAAAGACCCCGACCGCGACACGACCTCCAAGTACGCGGAACCCGTCGCCAAGGCCTTTCCCCATGATTTGCAGCGCAGCAGTGACGCCCCCGAGGCCGCCGGCCTCTGCCGCCAGTTGCTGGCCACCCAACCCGACCACAGTGTGACCTTCGTCACGGTCGGCTTCCTCACCAACCTCCGTAACCTGCTCGATTCCCGCCCTGACCAGCACAGCCCCCTGGATGGCGAAGCCCTCGTCAAGCAGAAGGTCAAACAGTGGGTCTGCATGGGCGGCAAGTTTCCCGAAGGCCGCTTCCCTGACGGCAACGGCGAATACAACGTCATGTGGGACACCGTCGCCTCGGTGCGCGCCATCAATGACTGGCCCACGCCCATCGTCTTCAGCGGCTTCGAGATCGGTGCGCGGGTCAAGGCCGGTGCGCGGCTGAAGGAGACCCCCGAAGCTAATCCCGTCCGTGCCTGCTACCAGCACTACAACGGCCTTCAAGACCGCGAGGCTTGGGATCTCACCGCCGTCCTCTACGCGGTGCGCGGCGCGGGCGACTACTGGACCCTCTCCGAGCCGGGTTTGTGCCTCATGCACGCCCGCGTCTCCCAAGGCTATAACGAGTGGGTGCCCAGCCCGGCCAGGAATCACCGGTACCTCATCGAGAAGATGCCCCCGGCCGAGGTGGGCAAGGTGTTGGACGGATTGCTGGTCGAACCGCCGCGCGCGGGCAATCCCGTGCTGCAAGGTTGGTACGCCGATCCCGAGGCCGTCCGCTTCGGCAACCGATACTGGATCTACCCCACCTATTCCGCGCCTTACGACCAGCAGCTCTTCTTCGACGCCTTCTCCTCGCCCGACCTCGTTCACTGGACGAAGCATCCCCGGATTCTCGATAACCAGGAGATCCGCTGGGCCCGGCGCGCCATGTGGGCGCCCGCCGCCATCGAGCGCAAGGGCAAGTACTACCTCTTCTTCGGCGCCAACGACGTACACGAGGGCGAAGTGGGCGGCATCGGGGTCGCGGTGGCGGACCAGCCGCAAGGGCCCTTCAAGGACTTGCTCGGCAAACCACTCGTCAACCAGATCGTCAACGGCGCCCAGCCCATCGACCAGTTCGTCTTCCAGGACAAGGACGGCCAGGACTATCTGATCTACGGCGGGTGGTCCCACTGCAACATCGCCCGGCTCAAGCCCGATTTCACCGAGCTCCTGCCTCTCCCGGACGGAACCACCTTCAAGGAGATCACCCCCGAGAAGTACGTCGAGGGTCCGTGCATGTTCATCCGGAACGGCAAATACTACTTCATGTGGTCGGAGGGCGGCTGGACCGGGCCGAACTACTTCGTGGCCTATGCCATCGGCGACTCTCCCCTGGGCCCCTTCAAGCGCATCGGCCGGATCCTCCAGCAAGACCCCACCATCGCCACCGGCGCCGGCCACCACTCGGTTGTCCACGTGGCCGAATCGGATCGCTGGTACCTCTTCTACCACCGCCGACCGCTGGGCGAGACGGACGCCAACCATCGGGTGACCTGCATCGACCGCATGGAATTCGACGACCAGGGCCTGATCCAGCCCGTGCGGATCACCCGCGAAGGCGTCGAACGGCACCCGCTCGCCCGGTAGCGCCGTCCATCCCGAGGAATCCCCGGGGCCGGCCCGGCCCTGGCCCCGGGCGGGAGCCGCCGGCCTGGGCGGAACGGTTTCCCCGGAACGGCCCTTGCGCACCCGCGTAAGGCGGACAAATATATCCAAGCATTATGCTTAATGATCTTGGGTCCGCTGCGTCGTCCTCGACCGCCGTCGCGTCCGCGTCTGTGCGGGTGCTCCATGCCGGGCAGGGCGAAGTGCTCCACGCCTTCGGTGACGAGTTCCTCTTCCTCGCCACGGCCGCCGCCACCGGCGGCCAGTTTACGGCCTTCGTGAATACGACTCCGCCGGGCAGCGGGCCGCCGCTGCATTACCACGAGCACGAGGACGAGACGTTCTACGTGCTCGAAGGCCAGGCCAGCTTCTTCGCGGATGGCAAATGGACGACGGTGACCCCGGGCAGCATGGTGCATGCGCCGCGCCGGAGCGTGCACACGTTCAGGAATACCGGGAGGAGCCCGTTGCGGCAGTTGATTCGCACCAGTCCTTCCGGCTTCGAGCAGTTCATGCGCCGCTGCGCGGAGGAGTTCAAGCGACCCGGAGGGCCGGATTTCGGGCAGATCACCGCCGTCGGGCTGGAGCACGGGATTCACTTCCTTCCCGACGCCCTCCCGGCGCCTTAGTGGCCGTCCGACGACGCCTTCTTTCGGAGGCGGCTCTGGAACCTCTCGGCGCGCACGAAACGGCGTTTGTGGAAGCCGCGGGCGATGGGTTCGACCTCGTCGCGGGCCTCGACGTGGAACCATACCTCCAGACCGTCCACGCGGACGACCCGGGCCTGGCAGACTACCGTGTGTCCGAGCGGGGTGGGAGCGAGGTGTTGCAGTTCGATTTCAGTGCCCACCGTGCTGTCGCCGGGTTCCAGGCAGGGTAGCATGGCCTCGCGCGCCGCGTGCTCGAGGAACCAGATCAGCGCGGGCGTGCTGAGGGCGGGAGGCATGCCTTCCGCCGCGAAATCGATGGCATGTTGCGCCTCGACAACGAACTTCCGCTCGCCCACCACACCCACTTTGGGAGGAGTCTTCATCGTCAATTCACGGGCAACCTACCACAACCCCCATCCCAGACAAGGAGTGTGTGGACGATCCCAATCCGCTCGGATGCCCGGCCCCATCGGCCCGGACTCAGGAGAACGGGCTGTCTCCAGCCGCGGTCCCGTCAACGGACTGCATGGCGAGGCAGGGTGACGATTCATGCGAATCGCGTGCAGGGCTCCTGGCGCGGCATTCTTGACGCCGCTGCCCCGGGGAGGGAGATTGCCCGCGTCAACGGCGCTTTCGAGGCCACTGCACTCATTCACCCACCATGACCACCGCACGCAGTTCTGAAGACGGCCCGGGGCGCGGGATTTCGCGCCGCCAACTCCTCAAGCGAGCCGGCACGGGGGGCGCCGCCGGGGTGCTGACTTCCACCATGGGGGCCGTGGACGCCGGGGAGGCACCCAAGCCCGCACCCGCGGCCACCGTATCCGGCGCCGCTCCGATCTCGCTGATCATCGACGACGGTGCGCCGGTGGACCCCCTCTTTTACGAACTGCCCGGCTACGAGACGCCGTTGCTGGTTCCCGCCGGGTTCACCCAGCGTGTGGCTGAGACGATGGAGCGCCACGGCTTGCGGGGGAAGTTAACCATCATCCCGATGCCCAGCACGCTGGGTCGCATCGATCAAAGCCTCAAGCGCGTGCCGGCGGAGCACCTCCAGGCGTTTCTGAAGCTCGTGCGCGAGCGCATTGCCCCGCGGTTCGACATCACCCCCGAGTTCCTGACCCATTTGCGCGCATACGACCTCAAGTCCGGCGGCTACCAGCACATCTACGAGGATGCCTGGATTACCGGGGCGCCCTTGGAGGAGATCGTCGAGTACTTCGCGCTGGCCTTTACCATCCTCAACAACGTGGGTCTGCCGGCCAGCGGCATCACGTCTCCGTGGGTTTCCGGCATCGACGTGGAGCCGAAGTACGCGCAAGCGCTCGCCGACGCGCAGTGGAAGGTCTTCCAGCGCAAGCTCACCTGGTATTTCCTGCACGCCACCGACTGGGGCAAACCCCGGCGCTGCTCGGTCGAGTACGAGAACGCCGCGCGCGGCCAGCGGGTGGTCAGCATCCCGGCCAACGCAAGCGACATCTTCTGGAGCATGGACCTGGGTACGGAGAGCGAACGGCGCGAGTTCATTCGCAAAGGGATCGACCGCGTGGTCTCGGAGGATGGCCGCCAGGGGCGCATCCGCGAGTTGTTGGAGTCCGGCCATCCCATTGTCCTCGTCACCCACTGGCAATCGCTCTTTACGCAGGGCACCGGCCTTGGCCTCGAGGGGTTGGATGCCTTGGCAGAACGCATCCGCAGGGTCTTCGGCAAGAACCTCGAATGGGTGTCTTGCGCCGAGCTTGCCCGCCGGCATGTGGCTGGGTAGGCGGAGCCGGGGAAGCGTGGTGGTCTAATCAACAGGGCGCGCAGGCGTTGCATGGCCGCTTCGCGATCCAGGCGACTGGCCGGCCACCGTCGCCTGCGGCGCTGCTACCGTCGATTTCAGCAGGGCCGGATCCCGCACTCCTTCGGCTCCGCCGAACCATGCGAGGGCTTCGGTGTGGATCGAACCAGCGGCACCCGAGCGCGAACGCACCCCGGCAAACCAGCGACATTGCCAAGGCGAAGATCGCGATCTTCACAGCAACCACCTCGACGGTCTGCTGGCCTGCCATGACGGCACGCTCAATTTCGAAGATGGGCAAACCGAACATGGGCTCAGACCAACTCCCTTCCCACCTTAGCGACGGGGGCGCGCCGCTGATGATGTTTGATCCGCAGGAACGCGCGCCGATTCGCTTCCCTTACCGGCACCGGATGGAACAATGAAGCCCACGTTTCCGGCAACACGCTCAAATCCGGCCGGTTCAGGCATGTCCGGGTTCAAGATGTGGATGAAAAAGACGTCGAAGTGACTATTGTAGACCCGGACACGTACTCGATCCGATGTGTGATGTTGGTAGAAGTACGCGTCTCCGAGGTTCGTGATGCCTCGCAAGCCCTCGAAGCAGCTGCTCTCAGGACCCAGCAGCAGGGGGGTGTGCTTGGAAAGGCGCGAAAACAGCACGCGCGACTCGTTCAGAACGTTGGTCTCGCCGCCAGCAACGGCAATCGCGCGCTGAACCTGTCTGATGCGTGCCACCTTTGAACTTTGGCGTGACCAGCACCCCAACAGGGCAAGACAGAGGAGCACTGGCAAGACTGCTTTCGCCCCAACCGACCATTGCCCGGCGGTGCGTTCCAAGGCAAGGGTCGTTTGATCGTTGGAGAACCCCGTGCTCACGAGCCCGTTATACCCCGGAATACGATCGGTTCAACGTCGAAAGGGGACGGCAGTAGCGTGCGTCGAAGAGTCGGCACTACGGTGCCGGCCGGAACCACCCCCAAGTCACACCGGCGTTAAGCCAGACTTAGCGGATTCCGCAGGCCATGTCTGAGGGCGGATTCCGTCGTGAGGTTGCCACCCGCTGCTCAAATCTGCCCGTTTGCCAGCGCGTCGAGGAATTGTGTCACCGGCAGGAGATCGATTCCGTCGTCGGTTCGCTGGGGGCGTTGGCCCAGATGGACGAGGACGCGCCGGTCCAATCCCTTCAGATCGGCGATTGCCCGAAGCCCGCTCAGGTCACTGTTACTCAAGCTCTCCTTGGCCTTGACTTCAACGGCAGTAAATTGCCCACGCCGCTGAATCAGGAAATCGACTTCGGTATCGACTTGCAGCGGGGCCCAATAGAAGAGCGCGTCGTACTGATGCCCCACCCCGCAGCCGGGCTCGCCGTAGGCCCGCAGCAGGTTGGCGATCCACCCCTCGAACAAGCTGCCGCGTTCCTGTTCGGAGGGGGGATGGAATTCCCTCTTCACGCCGCGCACGATTCCTGGATCGGTCCAATAGAGCTTGGGATGACGACGTTCCTTGACACGGAGTCTGCCCTCATATCCGGGGAGCAGCCAGGCCAGGTGGGTGTCGGCGAGGATTTCCAGGTAACCCGCCACCGTGGTCCGCGCCACCCCGGCGTCGCGGCCCAACCCGGCCATATTGAGCACCTGCCCGTGGAACAGGGCCGCAATGGGCAGAAAACGGGCGAAGCCGGGCAGGTTGCGTACGAGGGCCTCGGCTTGGATCTCCTGCTTGAGGTACAATTGTACATAGGCCTCCAAGCTCTCTGGCTTGCAGGCGGCTTGCCAGATCACCGGCAGGCTGCCGAACCGCAGGATCTCAGCCAGATCGAAGTCGCTTCCCAACTCCTGCGGCAACAACGGAGACATCACCCGCCGCAGCGCCCGGCCCGCCAGCAGATTGGTGCCAGCCTGCTTGAGTTTCCGTGCGCTGGACCCGAGCAGTACGAAGCGCAAGCCTTTGCGCTCGATGAACCGATGCACTTCGTTCAGCAACGTCGGCAGGCGCTGCACCTCGTCAACTACCACGCACCCTCCTGATGGCAGGAGATTGAGTTCGTTGGAGAAAAGCCTCGGGTCACGCAGGTAGCCTTGGAAAAGCCCCTCGTCCAAGAGGTCGAACCTGGCGGCGTCGGGGAACGCCTGCTGAGCCCAAGTGCTCTTGCCTGCCCCGCGCAGACCAAAGAGGAAGAAGCTCTGCGCTGGAGGCTGCAAGAGCCGCGGATAGCGGGCAGCTGTCATGACGCCGTCATATTTACAGTAAAAACGACGGCATACTAGTCAAAAGTAGATATCCGACTCAATACGTTGATAAATAGACTCTTATGAGTCCGGCATTCTCAACTGAGCCGGTGTGTGCGGTTTGAATTCACATCGCAACGCCGGTTCTGGCCCGTTGGCGCGTAGAGGCCTGAATTCCAGCCGCCCGTTTGCGTCTAGTGGTTGAGCACCAACGTGGAACGGTTTCCGTTTGTAGCCGGTGTCCGGTTGGGCGTAGGAAGCCTTGCGCTCACGGGCCGTATGCCCATACTACCCAAAACACAGGTTCCGATGTCAAAAAGCCTACCTTACCTGCCTCGGCTCAGGGGATTGCACCGCTTCTCGAACCTGGTCCTCCTTCCGTTTGCCGGGTTGGCCTTGCTCCTCGCCAGTCTGCCCGGTGGCCAAGCCGCTCCGAAATCGGAACCGGCGCGGGCGAGCGGTCCGTCGGCGCTGGCGCTCAACCGGGATGGCAATCGCCTGTACGTGGCGTGCGAGGACTCCCGCGAGGTACTGGTGCTCGACGCCGCACAACGCAAGGTCCTGGTCGTCATCGCCACCCCGGAACCGCCGTCGGGCCTGGCCCTTTCGGGTGACGGCGCCAAGTTGTTCGTGACCTGCTCGGCGCCGGTGAGTTCCGTGTTGGTCATCGACACCGCCAAGGCGGTCATCGCCGACCAGTGGACCGCCGGGCACATGGCGATGGCCCCGGTGCTGGGGGCCGACGAAGAGGTGCTCTACATCTGTAACCGGTTCAACAACAACGTAGTCGCCTACTCGGTCAAGGACCACCGCGAGGTGGCCAAGATCCCTGCCGGACGCGAACCAGTGGCAGCGGCGCTGACACCAGACGGGGAGCGCCTGGTGGTGGTGAATCACTTACACAACGGCCGTGCGGACGCGGATATCGTCGCAGCCGAGGTGGTGGTCATCAGCACCAGCGAGAACCGGGTCTTGGGCAAGGTTACCTTGGGCAACGGGAGCGGCGTGATGCGCGGGGTGGCGATTTCGCCGGATGGGCGGTTTGCCGCGGTCACGCACATCCTGGCCCGGTATCACCTGCCGACGACCCAGGTGGATCGCGGCTGGATGAACTGCAACGCGCTCAGCTTCATCGATTTGAACCGAATCCAATGGCACAACACGGTGCTGCTGGATGACTTGGACCAAGGGGCGGCCAATCCTTGGGGAGTGGTGTGGACGGCGGATGGCAAGCGCATCCTTGTTGCCCACGCGGGAACGCATGAACTGAGTGTCATCGATGCCCCCGGAGTGCTCGAGAAGTTGGCCAAGCTACCCTCACCGGTGACTTCCCCTTTTGGCAACGCGCCGGATGACTTGGCGTTTCTGGTGGGGCTCCGGAAGCGGGTGCCGCTGCCGGGGAATGGGCCGCGCGCGGTAGCGGTGGCCGGGGAGCGCGTTTACGCCGGCAACCATTTCTCGGATGACCTGAATGTGGTTGAGTTCACGAAGAACCCACCGCTGGTGGCGACGCTCGCGCTGGGGCCGGCCCACACCAATTCGGTCGAACGGCAGGGCGAGGCCTATTTCAACGACGCGCGGCTGTGTTTCCAGACGTGGCAGAGTTGCGCCAGTTGCCATTCCTCGGACGCGCGGGTGGACGGCCTGAACTGGGATTTGCTGAACGACGGCATCGGCAATCCCAAGAATAGCCACAGCATGCTGCTCAGCCACCGGACGCCGCCGGCGATGTCACAGGGCGTCCGCGAAAGCGCCGAAATGGCCGTGCGGGCAGGAATCCGGCACATCCAGTTCAGCGTGCAACCCGCCGCGGTGCCCCAGGCCATCGACGAGTACCTGAAATCGCTCAAGCCGATCCCGAGCCCGCTTTTGGAGAAGGTCGGTTTGTCCGCCGCGGCCAAACGGGGCAAGTCGATCTTTCGCCGCCGCGACACCCAGTGCGCCAAGTGCCATCCGGGGCCGCTCTTCACGACGTCAAAAGCGTATGATGTGGGCACCCGCAATGCGACCGACTCGGTGGCCGAGTTCGACACCCCGAGCCTGTTCGAATTGTGGCGGACGGCTCCGTTCCTGCACGACGGCTCGGCCCGCACGCTCCAAGAGGTTTTGCGCAGCCGCAACGAAGGCGATCGCCACGGCAAGACCTCGCACCTGACCCCCGCCCAGATCGACGATCTGGTGGCCTACCTGCTCTCCCTCTAGTCCACTCTCACCCGTAGCGCCCATGAAACCGGCATCCACTTTCCGCCTGCTGCCCCGAGCGGCAGCGCTCTTGCTGCTCGCAGGCCTGGCCCACGCCGAGGGTCTGCTGGAGAAGTTCTTGGCGGGTCCGATGAAGGACTCGGAGGAGATCGTCTTTGCCATGCGCAAGCTTGGCCACGACGGCCACTGGTACGCGAACTTCAGTTACTACGCCGCTGACGCCAATCGGAAAGCCTACGGGATGGGTGCCCGGCTTTGCCGTCTGAACCTGCGCTCGGGCAGGGTGGCGAACCTATTGGACGATCCCCAAGGCGGCGTGCGCGATCCGCAGGTCAGCTACGACGGCCGCAAAATCGTGTTCTCCTACCGTAAAGGCGGCACGGACAACTACCTCCTGTACGAGATCAATACTGACGGCTCAGGGCTCAAACAACTGACAACGGGCGACTATGACGATTTCGAACCGGCCTATCTGCCCGACGGCGGCATTGTGTTCGTCTCGAGCCGCTGCAAGCGGTGGGTGAACTGCTGGCTGACGCAGGTAGCCATCATCCATCGTTGCGATGCGGACGGCGGCAATATCCGCGCGCTCTCCAGCAACAACGAACAGGACAACACCCCTTGGCCGCTGCCGGATGGACGCATCCTCTATACCCGCTGGGAATACGTGGACCGCAGCCAGGTGGATTACCATCACCTCTGGACGATGAACCCGGACGGCACCTCGCAGATGGTGTACTACGGCAACCTGCACCCGAGCATCTTGATGATCGACGCCAAGCCGATTCCGGGGACCGACAAGGTGGTGACGGTCTTTTCGCCCGGGCACGGCTGGCGCGAACACGATGGCGAGATCACGGTCGTGGACCCCAAGCGCGGGCCGGACGACCTTGCCTCGGTGAAACGGATCAGCAAGGCGGGTTTCCGCGACCCGTGGGCCTTCTCCGAAGACTGCTTTCTGGCGGCGAGCGGACCGTCGTTGGTAGTCATGGACGGCCAAGGCAACCAGCAGAAGGTGTTCGAGGTGGGCGAGGCGGATCGCAAGGCCGGCTTGGAGGCGCATGAACCGCGTCCCGTAGTGGGACGCGAAACCGAGCGCTTGGTCCACCCACGGGTGGACTTGGCCGCCGGCACCGGGCGGCTGCTGCTGGCCAACGCGCATGTGGGGCGCAACATGCAGGGCGTCAAAGAAGGCGAGATCAAGAAGTTGCTGGTGATGGAGACCCTGCCGATGCCCATTCACTACACCGGCGGCATGGAGCCGATGAGCTATGGGGGCACGTTCACCTTGGAACGCGTGGTGGGCACGGTCCCGGTTGAGGCCGATGGTTCGGCCTACTTTGAGCTGCCCGCGCTACGGAGCTTCTTCTTTGTGGCGCTGGACCAGAACGACCTGGCGGTGAAGCGCATGCAGAGCTTCGTCACGGTGCAACCGGGCGAGGTGACGAGTTGCGTGGGTTGCCACGAGCAACGCACCCAGGCGCCAGGCTATCGCGCCAAGGCCACCCTGGCATTTCGCCGCCCGGCCAGCCGGATCGAACCGATCACCGACGCGCCCGAGGTCTTCGATTTTCCGCGCGACATCCAGCCCATTCTCGACCGCCACTGCGTAGGCTGCCACGACTACTCCCCCACCAACCAATCGCGCGTGTTCCTGACCGGGGATCGCGGGCCGCTGTACTCGCACAGTTACTTCGCCCTGACCGCGCGCAGCCAGGTGGCGGACGGACGCAACCTCCCCCGCAGCAACTACGCCCCCCGCGCCTTGGGCAGCGCCGCCAGCCCGCTCATGCGGAAACTCGAACCCGGACATCACGGTGTGCAGGTGACCCCCACCGAAAAGAAGCTGGTCCGGCTGTGGATCGAGAGCGGCGCGGCCTACCCGGGCACTTACGCTGCGCTGGGCAGCGGCATGATCGGCAGTTACGAGGAGAACCAGATCGGCCGGCCCGACCTCCAATGGCCTGCCACGCAGGCCGCCGAGCAGGCCCTGCACCGGCGTTGCGACTCGTGCCATAACGAAAAGTTGCCGCTGCCGATGTCCGCTTCTCACGAGCACATCCGCCCGCCTTGGGAGTTCATGGACAAGGATGACGCGCGCCGGCGCCTCTCGCGGCATCTGCTGTACAACTTGAGCCGGCCCGAGAAGTCCATGCTGGTCCTCGCGCCGCTGGGCCGCGCCGCTGGAGGCTATGAACTCTGCCGACCCAAAGGCGCCGACGGCAATTGGGCCAGGAACACCGCGCCGGTCTTTGCCGATACCTCCGATGCGGACTACCAAGCGGTCTTGGGTGGGTTGACGGAAGCCTCGAAGCACCTCAACCAGATCAAGAGGTTCGACATGGCCGGCTTCCGTCCCCGGGTGGACTGGCTGCGGGAAATGAAGCGGTACGGCATCCTGCCACGCGACCTTAAACCCAGCGACCCGGTCGACTACTATGCCGCCGAGCGTGAGTATTGGCGCTCGCTGTGGTACCAACCCCTGCCGAAGGCACCGCAACAAGCGCGGCGGGATTAGCACCAGCCCAGAAGGTGGAACTGTGACGCCGGGAACGAAGGGAAGAACATGAAAGAAGCAGGAATCAGCCGACGAGATTTGCTGCGTGATGCGGCCACCTTCGTGGGTACGGTCTGTCTCTGTGGCAGCGCCAAGGCCGGGACGGTGACCAAGGGGTTGGCGTGCGGCTTGCCGGAGCTCGAGGCCGGGAGCCTGAAGGTGGAAGAGAAGCGACTTCTGATCGATCTCGCCAAAGCGCCCAGTCTCGCCACGCCGGGCAGCGCCGCCCAAATCTCCCTCGCCGAACGCAACTTGAAGCTGGTGGTCGTGCGTCCGGAAGCGGACCAGTACCACGCGCTTTCGGCCGAATGCACCCACGCGGGCCGACCGCTGGGGTACGTCCACAAGCGCAAGGTGCTGCAGTGCGTCAACTTCGGGCACTCGGTGTTCGGGTTGGATGGGCGGGTGATCAAGGGACCCGCGCCCACGCCGCTGAAACGGTACCCGGTGACTTATCGCGACGGGCGGTTGGAGGTGGACTTGGCATGAAAGGAGAGGGCACGATGGACTGCGCACGCACTGTGTTAACCCTGTTGGCCGCGGGCGGTCTCGCCGCCGCGATCGCAGGGGACGCCGGCAAGCCACTCCCAACCTGGCGCAATCCCAAGGATGGCATGGAGTTCATCTGGGTGCCGCCCGGGGCCTTGGCCACCCGGCCGGGCAACGACGCGGAGAGACTCGCCATCACCAACGGTTTCTGGATCGGCCGTACCGAGGTCACGGTCAAGCAGTTCCGAGGATTTGTGGCGGCCACCCGATACGTTACCGATGCCGAGCGCGCCACCAACCGGTTCAACTGGAAGCAGCCGGGGTTTGCCCAAGCAGACAACCATCCGGTGGTGTACCTAACAGGTGAGGACGCTCAGGCCTACGCCCGCTGGGCCGGGGTGGACTTGCCCACGGATGTGGAATGGCTCTACGCCGCGCGCGCAGGCGCCAAGACCCAGTACCATTGGGGCGATGAGGTCGAAGACGCCCACGCCTGGCACCGGGGCAATGCGGGCGATGCCACCCGGCCCGTTGGCTCGCTTCCGCCCAACGCATGGGGGTTGCACGAGGCCTTTGGCAACGTCTACGAGTACTGCCGCCTGGCCGTGTCCGATCCGCAGCCGGGAGAATCGCTGGTCCTGCCTTTCGGTGGATCCTGGACACGCTGCCCGGATCGTTTCGGCTACGACCTCCCGGCCGTGCCCTCGCGCCGGCCGGAGCATCGGGGGGAGCCGTTCGATGACGATCGCGGCTTTCGGTGCGTTCGCCGGGGTCCCGGGCCCACGCCCTAGGCTGAATGTGAACAGCGCCGGTCACCCGCGATTTCAGGCTTGTCCCCAAGGCCTTTACACCACAGGCTCTGGGCCGACAACCGACAGCGGTACTCTCTAATGGACGCACAGGCTACGCTCAAACAGGAAGTCAAGCAGATGATGGTGGAGAACCTCATGCTGCGGGTGACGGCGGCGGAAATCGCAGATGCACAACTGCTCTTCGGCCCCGAAAGCCTGGGGCTGGACTCCGTGGATGCCCTCCAACTCGTGGTGGCTTTGGACAAGAACTACGGCCTGAAGATTGCCGATCCCGGCGCCGCCCGGGAGATCCTCCAGAGCGTCGACACCATCGCCGCCGCCATCGAGAAGCACCGGCAGACCAAAGCCGCCGCGTGAGGGGCCCGCCGACCGCCCGGCCCGTCTCCGACGCTACTCGCTCCGGGCTCGGAAGTAGCGAGTGGAGAGAGTGGTCGCGGGGAGTGTCCAAGTCTGGGTGGCTTCGGTAAGAACCAACTCTTCCATGGTCTGCCACCCGATGGGGGTTCCCAGCGAGGTGGTGGCCTCAACGCGGTAGTGGGTGCCGGGGGTGCCGGTAAGGCGGAGTTCGAGTTCACTCCCCTGGACGGCGACCGACAAGAGTGGCGGCTCCACACCCGGCGCGCCGGGCAGGGCGCGGATCTCCTCCGCGCTCAAGGCGCGGGCGTAGAGCTGGACCTCGTCGATGGTCCCCTTGAAGTAGCGTTCTCCACCGCCGCCCCGGGCGCCAATAGCCCACGGGGCGTTGACCAACACGGAGCCTCTGGCGGCGTTCTTGGCGGCCGCCAGCACCCCGTTGGTGTAGAGGAGCCACTGTCGGCCGTCGTACACGCCGGCCACGTGTGTCCACTGCCCCAGTTGCTCCGGCGGCAAGGTGGCTGCGACGGCGAGCACCGTCACCCCATCCCATGAGCCGGCCTGGAGCACGCCATTCTGCAGCCGCAGGAAGACCTCGGCGGGCGGGTTGGTGGCGTAGCCGTGCGCGAGGATGTTCTGGGTGCCCGAGAGTTGGGCCGGCTTGATCCAAGCGGCCATGGTGATCGGCCCTTCCCAGTTGAGGTCGGGTGTGTTGAGGATATGGATGTAGGCCCCGGCGCTCAGTCCAACTGCGAGCCCGACCCGGCCGAGAACGGTCGTCAGCGGTCCCCGGAGTTCGCCGCCAAAGTGGTTGGCTTCCACATCCTCGCCGTTGCCATTCAACGCCCAGTGCGCCAAGCGGGCATTGTCCACCCTGAGTTGAGCCGGCGCACTGACGATGCTCCCTGCTGGATTCGTGAGAACGACGCTGTAGGCGCCCGCATCTGCGAGCGTAACGCGCGACAACTGAAGGGTGGCCGCCCCTGAGCCGGTCACAAGCGGGGTGTCGCTCATGGGCTGGCCATCTTTCAGCCATTGATAGGTAAGCGGCGCATCCCCGCTCGCCACGACCGAAAAGGTGGCCGACTGGCCAACGACCGCCAAGGCGTCCACCGGCGCTCGTTCCAGCACCGGCGGGTAGAGGCCCGGCCCGCCGGGCAAAGCGCGGATTTCCTCCACGCTCAGGGCGCGGGCGTAGAGATGGACGTCGTCGACGGTTCCCTTGAAGTAACGTTCCCCGCCGCCCCCGCGAGCGCCAATGGCCCAGTCGGCGTTGATCGGGATCGAGCCCTTCGCCGAGGCTTTCGCGGCCGCCAGTACGCCGTTCGTGTAAAGGAGCCATCGCTGGCCGTCATACACGCCCGCCAGATGGGTCCACTGTCCAACTTGAGCAAGCGTCATGGGCGTAGAGGCCGCCACCGAGTTGGTGCCATCCCAACTGCCCGCCTGGAAGCCCCCGTTCTGCAGGCGCAGGAAGACCTCGGCGGGCGGGTTGGTGGCGTAGCCGTGGGCGAGGATGTTCTGCGTGCCGCTCGCGGTGGTCGGCTTCACCCACGCCGCCATGGTGATCGGGCCTTCAAAGTTCAACTGCCCGTAATTGCGAATGCGAGCATAGGCTCCGGCGGCCAACTCGATAGCCTGGCCGACGCGACCGGGCACCGTCCTCCACGGCCCCGTCAACTCCCCGTGCATCTCGTTGGTCACGGCGTTCTCTCCCGTGCCGTCCAGCGGCAAATGGGCAATGATCCAGGGGTCCACTAGGAGTTTTGCGGCACGGCTGAGCGTTTCCCCGAAGTGATTGGTCACATGAAGCTGATAATGGCCGGCGTCGACCGTGCGAACCACCGTCATGGCAAAGGAGTCGTTCGTGGCTCCGGTGATGGCGACGCCATCCTTCAACCACTGATAGAACATCGGCTCCGTGCCCGAGGCGGTGGCGGAGAACGTAACGCTCTGCCCAGCTACCACGTTCTGGTCCGCAGGCTCGATGACGAGGGCAGGCGGAGAGTTGGGCTCACCGCCGTAGATGCGAGCCAGGCGGTTGCAGGAGACGGTGTCATAACTTTCAAGACCACCCGCGACCAAGAGCTGGGTATTGGGTAATAGGGCCACGGCGTAGATAGGGTCCGCCCCCAGGCCGGGGTCAAAGCCTGCATCCACCGCCCCATCGGTCATGAGGCGCACGATTCCGTTGCGCTTCACGCCGTTGTAGGAACGAAACGAACCCACGACGACCACCTTGCCGTCAGGCTGGATGACCAAATCCGACGGAACTGGCTCGAAGTTGCTGGCAAAGCCCGATCCAGACTGGAAGGAGGTGTCGATGACGCCATCCGCATGGAGTCGTACAATGCCACGGGCGCTGCTGCCGTTGTAGCTGGTGAAACCGCCGATCACCAGTATCTTGCCGTCCGGTTGGATCGCGAGATCGAGGACGGTGGCGGTGCCTCCCGTGATGCCGCCGCCGGGATCGAAGGAGGCGTCCACCTTGCCGTTCGGCAGGAGCCGGGCCAGGTGGTTGCGATAGGTGCCGCCTCCCCACGAGTAGCCGCCGAGCCGGGTGAACTCACCGCCGATGAGGATGCGGTTGTCGCTCTGGACCGCGAGGGCCGTGACGCGACCGTTGGGGGCGTCCCCGTTGAGGAACGCCGGGTCTACCTCCCCGGTGGGAAGCAATCGCATCACGTATGGCCGGGCATAGCCATCGACCAACCCGAAGTCACCGCCCACCACGAGCGTCGTGTCGGGCGCCAGCGCGAGAACGCGGCCTCGGGTGTTGAGGTTGCCGATGAACGTGTCGTCCACTGAACCATCCGGAGCCAGGCGCGCGAGGTTGCGGTGCGCCGACTGATTGCCCACCGTGAAATCGCCGGTAATCAGCAGACTGCCGTTTCCGGAGAGGCCCAGGTCGGAAACCGAGAAATACGACAAAGAACCGGGCGTCAACGCGGTCGTGAAGTTCGTGTCGCGTCTTCCGTCAGGATGAAAGCGCGCGAGCACGCCATCGCCGCCGACGACCACCTTGCCGTCCGGCTGCACCCCGACCGCGTATAGGTACGCTGAGG
>CAYYMW010000047.1:0-24541 GCA_964472515.1 uncultured Verrucomicrobiota bacterium
GTTCGTGGATTGGCCCGCGAGCGCCTTCAGCGACAGTACTGCGCCCCTTCGGATCGCGATTCTGGAGCCGGATCCATTTGGCGCGAAATTCGACGAGAGCCTGCGTGGCGTCACCGTGGCCGGGCGGAGCATCCACTTGACGCGCTGCCGGACGGTGGCGGAGGCCGAGGGGTGCCACGTGCTGTTTGTGGGGGCGGCGGCGGAGGGGGTGCTGGCCCCGCTGCTGAGGCAACTCGAGGGCAAACCGGTCTTAACCGCGGGCGACGGCGCCGGATTGGCCCGGGAGGGCGTGATGATCAACTTCTACAAAGACGAGGGAAAAGTCCGGTTGGAGCTGAACGTGGCGGCGGCCCGGAAGGCTGGGCTCCGCATCAGTGCGAAGCTGGTGCAGGTTTCCCGGGTGGTGGGACCATGACCGCCCCGGTTCAGACGTTCATGACGCGACTGACGCGCGAGACCTCGATCCGGCGCAAGCTGGTCTGGGCCAGCCTGCTGACCTCGGGGCTCTCCTTGTTGGTCGTTTGCATTCTGCTCGGCCTGTTCGACTACGCGTCGCGTCGGGCCGAGATCGAGCGCAACCTGGAGACCGAAGCCCGTGTCCTGGCCCAGTACGGTCCCGCGCTCCTGCTCCTGGAGGATGAGAAGGCCGCGCGCGAACTGCTGAATGCCCACCTGCTCAACCCCTATTTGCAGGCGGTGGGGCTCTACACCAGCGAAGGCCACCTGCTGGCGGGCGGACAGCAACCCAGCTCGCCCCGGCTGCCCAACCTGGCCCGGCAGATGGACGAGGGGCTGACCTATACGGGCGCGCGGTTGACGGTGGTGCGGGCGGTGATGGATCAGGGCGGCGCCAAGCGGTTGGGCTGGGTGGTGCTGGAGGCGGACGACCTCCAGTTGCGGGAGAATCTGCGCCGGACGCTGTGGATCATGCTGGCGGCCGCAGCGGTGGCCATGGCGCTCGGGTATGTGCTGTTCGGACGGCTGAGCCGCGGCATCGTCGAGCCGGTGGCGGAACTGGCGGCGGTCACCGGGCGGGTGGCCCAGGTGCGGGACTACAGCGTGAGAGTCACCTGTCAGGGAGAGGACGAGCTTGGGCGGCTGGCGGACGGTTTCAATACCATGCTGCACGAACTCCAGACCCGCGATGCCGCGCTGGAGGCGGCGCGGACGGAGCTCGAAACGCGCGTGGCGGCGCGGACAGCGGAGTTGTCCCGCGCCAACGAGCAACTGCGCGCCGAGATGACCCAGCGGTCGAGGTTGGAGGAGCAACTTCGCCAGGCGCAGAAGATGGAGGCGATTGGCCAGTTGGCCGGCGGCGTGGCCCACGACTTCAACAATCTGCTCACGGTGATCCTCGGGCATGTGGGACTGATGCGAACGGCCGTGGCGGAAGACCCCGAGCTGGCTGAGTCGGCCCGGGAGATCGAGGCGGCGGCGGAACGCGCCCGCACCCTCACCCGGCAATTGCTCACCTTCAGCCGGCGGCAGGTGATGACCATGCGGTTGGTGGACCTGCACGACGTCCTCGGCAACCTGGCCAAGATGCTCCAGCGCCTGCTGGGAGAGCACGTGGCCCTCCACGTTAATTATGGGCCGGATTTGCCGTCCATCCGGGCGGACGTGCACTCGATCGAGCAGGTGGTCATCAATCTCGCCGTCAACGCCCGGGATGCGATGCCCAAAGGGGGCGACCTGACAATTGCGCTCAGCCGCGTCCACTTGGACGCGGCCTATCTGGCCAAGCATCCCGATGCCAAGGCGGGGGCGTTTGTATGCATCGAGGTGTCCGACACCGGTTGCGGCATGGACGAAGCCACTTTGCAGCGGCTGTTCGAGCCGTTCTTCACCACCAAACCGCCAGGTAAAGGAACAGGTCTGGGGCTGGCGACCGCCTACGGGATTGTGAAGCAGCATTTCGGCTGGGTGGAAGTCTCCAGCACGGTCGGCAAAGGAACCCAGTTCAAGGTCTTCCTGCCGGCGGAAGAACGCCGGGCGGCTGCCAGTAACCCAGGGACACTGGATCCCCAAGTGCCGCGCGGGGACGAGACCCTGCTCATCGTGGAGGACGAGAACGCCCTGCGGCAGTTTGCCGGGCGGTGGTTGCGCCGCCAAGGCTACCAGGTTTTCGAGGCGCAGGATGGCCCCTCGGCCTTGGAAATCTGGGAAGCAAACCGGGCGAGCATCCAGTTGGTCATGACCGACCTGGTCATGCCGGGAGGGATGAACGGCAAGGAACTGAGCGAGCGATTGCTGGCCGATCGTCCGAGCTTGCCCCTCATCTTCACCACCGGCTACAGCGAGGAAGCCAGCAAGGGTGAATTGAATCTCCGCGAAGACATCAACTACCTCCCGAAGCCGTATCTGCCCACACACCTGGCCAAAGTCGTGCGCGCAGCGTTGGATCGTGCGAAAGTCGGCGGCAACGGCGCACCGTCGGACACGTAGCGGTCGCCAGAGCCGGGGAGCGGCCTGTGGCAGGAGGGGGCGTCAAGGGGATTGCCCAAGCGCGGGAAGGGAGGCATGCTGCTGCCAACGCAGGCTTGGTTCAGCAGAAGTGGCGATCAGGCCACTAGGCGGGGCGGAATCCCGTGGGTCTGCGCTGCGATGGCATACATGAAAGCCCTTCTCCGGCAGATCCGAGAGTGCTGGCGGTCACCCGGCGCTCGTGACGCGTTCATCCCGATCAAGCCCTTGCGCCGTCCCCGCTGGCAGCCGGGCTTGGCGCTGGGGCTCAGCCTGCTCGCCGGCGCGTGGGGGGCCATCGCCGCGACCCCCGAGGCGGCGGCTTTGCGCGCTGCCGTGCTGGAACTGCAGCGCGAGTTCGGGTCGCGTTATCCCGGGGCCGAGGGATATCTGCGCCGGTTGGAGGCAGTAGATTCGCGGCTGACGGCCGGGGAAGGCGGGGCGCGGGCGGAGTTTGACGCGCTTCGGCAGGAAGCACTCGTGGCTAATCCCTTGGTCAGCGGGCAGCCGATCTTGTTTGTGGAGCGTCCCCAGTACCGGCCCGATCACCACAACACCGCCACGTTTTTTCCCAAAGCGAAGACGGAGTACAATGACGGGCACTTCGTTCCGGGCTCATCGCTGCGTCTGCTCAACCTGGCGGGTGGCAAATCGGTAAAGATGCTGCTCGACCAACGCCAGGGTGGGGTGCGCGATCCCGAGGTCCATTTCGACGGCCAGCGCATCGTTTTCTCCCTTCGCCGGGGCGCGGACGACAGTTATCATGTGTACGAGATCCATGCCGACGGCACCGGGTTGCGCCAACTGACGTTTGCGGCCGACGTGGACGATCTGGATCCGCTCTACCTGCCCGACGAGAGCATCGTCTTCTCCTCGACCCGCGAGCCCAAGTACTGCATGTGCAACCGGCACATCATGGCGAACCTGTACCGGATGGAGGCGGACGGAGCGAACATCGTCCAGATCGGCAAGAGCACGCTCTTTGAGGGGCATGCCTCGCTCCTGCCGGACGGCCGCATCCTCTACGACCGCTGGGAGTACGTGGACCGCAATTTCGGCGACGCCCAGGCGCTCTGGACCGTCAACCCCGACGGCTCCAACCACGCGATCTACTGGGGCAACAATACGCCTTCGCCCGGGGCGGTGATCGACGGTCGCCCCATTCCCGGCACGCAGCTCGCCATGTGCGTCTTCGGCTCGTGCCATGACCGGCCTTGGGGGGCGCTGGCCGTTCTGGATCGACGTCAGGGCGTCGATGGCCGGCAGTCGGTGGTCCGCACCTGGCCCGCCGATGCCATCGACCTGGTCAAAGAGCGGGGGTGGGAGGTGTTTGACGCCTTCACCGCGGTGAAGCTGAAGTATGAGGATCCCTTTCCGCTGAACGACAAGTTCTTCCTCTGCACGCGCATGACCGGCCAGGGCGAGCAGACCGGCATCTACCTGCTCGACGTGTTCGGCAACGAGATCCTTCTGCATGCCGAGGAGACGGGGTGCTTCGATCCGATGCCTCTGGCGGCCCGACCGCGTCCGCTCGTGGTGCCAGCCCGGCGTGACTACAAGAACGATCCGGGGACCTTCTATGTGGCGGACGTCTATCAGGGCACCCACATGAAGGGGGTGGCGCGCGGGACGGTGAAGTCGCTGCGCGTGGTCGAGTCTCCCGAGAAGCGGCATTGGACGCGGACGTCGTGGAATGGCCAAGGCCAGGAGGCGCCAGCCATGAACTGGCACGATTTCAACAATAAGCGGATTCTGGGCACGGTGCCGGTGGAGGCGGACGGCTCGGCGTTCTTCGAGGTCCCATCGGACACCTTCGTCTACTTCCAACTGCTGGACGGGGACGGCATGTTGGTGCAGTCGATGCGCAGTGGGACCATCGTGCAATCGGCCGAGCGGGCCACGTGTGTCGGATGCCATGAAGACCGCACGCAAACGGCGGCCTACGCGCAACCAACCGCGCCCCTGGCGTTGAAGCGTCCGCCCAGCCGTTTGACGGGGTGGTACGGCCCCCCGCGACTGTTCAACTACCGGGCCGAGGTGCAGCCGGTGTTCGACCGGCATTGCGTGAGCTGCCACGATTTCGGCCAGCCGCAGGGCGATAAGTTGAATCTGGCTGGGGATCGCGACCTGACGTTCAACGTTTCGTACAACGAGCTTTGGCGGCGGAAGCTGGTGGGGGCCATCGGGGCGGGTCCAGCGGAGTTCCAGCCGGCCTATGCGTGGGGTTCGCACACCGGCGCGCTCGGCAAGACCATGAAGCGGTGGTACACCGAGGGCAAACTGACGCGGGAGGAATTCGACCGGGTGGTGACGTGGATCGATATCAACGCGCCGTACTATCCAACCTACGCGTGCGCCTATCCGGGCAATCTCTCGGGACGATGCTCGCTCACGGACCCCGAGCTGACGCAGTTGGAGAAACTTACGGGCGTGGCCGTGCGATCCCAGGCGTCTCACAACGGCAACCAGGGGCCGCAGGTTTGCTTCGACCGCCCTGAATTGAGTCCCTGCCTGCAGAAGCTCAAGGATCAGAATGCGCCTGCCTATCGGGAGGCCCTGGCCTTGATCCAAGCGGGCGCCCGGCGGTTGGCGGAGAAACCGGAGGCCGATGCGGATGGCTTCGTGGCCTGCGAGATCGACCAGTGGCGGGACCGCAACTACCTCGCCCGGCGCGAGGCCGAGCAGCGGAACCGGGCGGCCATTGAATCAGGGCGCAAGTACTACGAGCGGCCGTCCCAGTAGCGGGTCGCCGCTTTCGTCTTCGACAAGGAAGCTCACGGGCTGTCGGAGATCGGGTTTTGCGCTGCCGGGGCGATGGTTGCCCGCCACAGCCAAAGCAAAATGAAACGAGAAACCACTCGAACACGTTGGGGCTGGGGAAGGGGAGGGTGGCTGTGTGCCCTCATGGGCCTGTGCCTGTGCGGTGGGTTGCTGGCGGCGCCACCCGCTTCGGCGCCTCCCGAAGCCGCGCAGGCCTTGATCAAACGCGTGGTGGCATCCCGGGCCACGGAGTTCTCGCTCGAGGTGATCCCCCGCGACCCGGGCGGCGATGTGTTCGAGCTCGAGAGCATGGAAGAAGGCATCGTGCTGCGAGGCAACGATGGGGTGTCGCTCGCTTCCGCGTTGAACTGGTACCTGAAGTACTATTGTCACGCCCACGTGTCCTGGTGCGGCAGCCAACTCGAACTGCCCAAACCACTGCCAGTGGTGCCCGTGAAGGTTCGGCACGTCACCCCCTTCCGTTATCGATACTGTTTCAACTACTGCGCATTCAGTTACTCGCTCGCCTGGTGGGACTGGGAGCAGTGGGAGCGCATGATCGATTGGATGGCGCTGCACGGGATCAACCTGCCGCTCGCGGTGACCGGCCAGGAAGCGGTGTGGCTCGATGTGGGCCGGGGGCTCGGGTTGACGGACCGGGAGATCAAGGACTTCATGGTGGGCCCGGCGTTCCTGCCCTTCGGCTGGATGGGCTGCCTCGATGGCTGGGGCGGGCCATTGCCCGACCGGTGGATCACTGAGCACGCCGAGCTCGGCCGCAAGATTCTCGCCCGCGAGCGGGAACTCGGAATGACGCCGGTGCTACAAGGCTTCACGGGCCACGTTCCCGCCGCTCTGACGAACCGGTTTCCCCAAGCCCGGCTTCAACGTCTGCCCAAGTGGTGCGACTTTCCCGCAACGCACTTCATCGATCCGCAAGACCCGCTCTTCCAGGAGATCGGCAAACGATTCGTCGAAGCGCAGACGCGGCGCTTCGGGACCGACCATCTCTACGCGGCCGATACGTTTATCGAGATGCCTCCTCCGAATCGCGACCCCGCGTTCCTGACCTCCATGGGCAAGGCGGTTTTTGACGCCATGCGTTCGGCGGATCCCGCCGCGATTTGGGTGCTGCAAGGCTGGCTGTTTGTGAACGCGCCGGATTTCTGGCAACCGCCGCAGGGACGGGCGCTCTTCGGCGCGGTGCCGGACGACCGTTTGCTGGCCTTGGATCTCTACTGCGAGAGCACGCCAGTGTGGCAGAAGACCGAGGCCTTCTACGGGAAACCGTGGATCTGGTGCGTGATTCAGAACTTCGGCGGCACGGTCAGCCTGCATGGCGCCCTACCCCGGATGGCGGCGGATCTGGGCAAGGCGATGACGAGTCCGCAGCGCGGTCACCTCAGCGGCGTCGGCCTGATCTTCGAGGGGCGCGACTACAATCCCATCGTGCAGGATTTTGTCACCGACATGACCTGGCGAACCGAGGTGCCGGAGCTGGAATCGTGGGGGCAGGAATTCGTGCTGCGCCGGTACGGGCGGCTCTTGCCAGGGGTGGACGAGGCGTGGCGCCTCCTGCGACAGAGCGCCTACCAGCAGGCTGGCCGCAGCGACACCCTGCTTTGCGCGCGACCCGGCGGCCCGTTGCCGGGCGGCCCGCTGTACGACCCTGCCTTGCTGTATCGGGCGGCCGGCAAGCTGCTGAGCGAAGCCGAGTCACTGGGTCGTCTGGACACCTTTCAGTACGACGTCGTTCATGTGACGCGGGAGGCCCTGACCGAGTCGGCACCGCTGATCCACGCGCGGGTGGCGGCTGCCATCAAGCGCCAAGACCGGGCCGGGTTGGAGGCGTCCGGCCGGGCGCTGCTGGGGTTGATCGTCGACCTCGACGAGTTGCTCGCGACGCGGCAGGAGTTCCTGCTGGGGCGCTGGCTTGCCGATGCGAAGCGCTGGGCCGGGAACCGCTCCGAACGGGAACTCTACGAATTCAACGCCCGCAACCTCATCACGCTTTGGGGACCGAAAGACAGCGTCTTGCACGAATACGCCGTGCGGCAGTGGTCCGGGATGTTCAAGGGGTTCTACGGGAAACGCTGGGAACGATACTTGGCGGCGCAACAGGCGGCCTTGGAGACCGGGAAGGCCTTCGACCCCGTGGCGTTTGACAACGGGCTCCGGGCCTGGGAGGAGGAGTGGTGTCATGGGACCGAGACTTATGCCGCGCGGCCCCACGGTGACCCAGTGGCGGTCGCTCGACGCCTGCTCGCCAAGTACCAGGGCGTGCTTGAGCCCGAGGCTCGGAGTCTCACCACGGGGCATCCGGCGACCTGCTCATCGGCCCTGCCGAACTTCCCCGCGCACCTTGCCAACGACGGACGCCGGTCAAACACCGAGCAATACTGGGCAACCGATGCGGGACAGGACCCCGCGGCCTGGTGGCAGGTGGATCTCGAGCGGCCCACCCGCGTCGGTCGCGTGGTGGTGGTGGGCTACTACGGGGACGAGCGAGTCTACGGCTTCATCGTTGAGGGTTCGAGCGACGGACGCGAATGGGCGATCCTGGCCGACCGCCGGGATAACCGCGCGCCCTCCACTGCGGATGGGTACGTGTGCGTCTTTCCGCCTCAGGCAGTGCGTTACCTGCGGGTTACTGAGACCGGCAACTCGGCGAACCCGGGCCGCCATCTGGTCGAGGTGATGGCCTACGCGGAGTAGGAGATGACGCTTTTTTGGTGGGAGCGCTTGACAAAGGTGGGCAACTGTCCTACTGTCATAGGACAGATGAATTAACGCCATGCTCTTCTACATCGATTTCAAAGCTGGCAAACCGGTCTACCTGCAACTGGTGGATCAGGTCAAAGCGGCCGCGGCCTCCGGCGCGCTCAAGCCAGGTGAAGCTCTCCCAAGTATCCGGCCACTCGCCGAACAGTTGCGTCTGAACCGAAACACCGTCGCCAAGGCCTACGCCGAACTGGAAAGCCAGGGAGTGGCGGAAAACCAACCCGGTCGGGGGTGCTACCTGCGGCCCAACCACTCCCCCTACAGTTCGGAGGTGCGTGACCGTCTGCTGACGGCGGACATCGACACCGCCGTGGTTCAAGCCCATCACCTGCAAGTGGAACAGAAGGAGTTCTTTGGCCTCGTGCAGCGGCGATGGAACCATTTTGAGCAGGAACGAAACCAAGCCCAATCCAAGTGAGCGATGCCTATGACCTCTCCCCTCCCTGTCATTGAAGTGAAGGAGCTCGTGCGCCGCTATGGCCGCACGGATGCCGTGCATGGCCTGAGCTTCTCGGTCCTGCCAGGTCGCTGCTACGGCTTCTTCGGTCGCAATGGCGCCGGCAAGACCACCACGATCAAGTGCCTGCTAAACCTGATGCGCCCGACTTCCGGCCACGTCCGCGTCTTCGGCCTGGATCCCGCCCACGACGAAGTCGAAATCAAGTCACGGCTGGCCTACGTGCCTGACCAAGTCAGTTTCTATCCGTGGATGAGCGTGGCCCAGACGTTGGATTACCTCGCGTCCTTCCGCCCCCGATGGAACAGCCAACTCGAGCGGGAGTTGATCGACCGGTTCGGACTGCCACTGGGTCAGAAGGTGACGACCCTTTCCAAAGGCCAGCGCACGCAGCTTGCGCTGGTGGCGGCGGTGGCTTCCGAGCCGGAATTGCTGGTGTTGGACGAGCCTACGTCGGGCCTGGACCCCGTCGTTCGGCGCGAGTTCATCCAGACGGTCATTGGCGCTTACCAGGAAGGGGATCCGGAGCGCCGCACGATCTTCGTCTCTACCCACCTGATCAGCGAGTTCGAAGGGCTGATCGACGAGTTCACCGTGGTCGAGCATGGCCGGGAGCTCTTGAGCCTCAGTGCGGACGCGGCCCGGGCGCGTTACCAGCGCATCCATGCACGCTTCCCGGGCGCGGTGCCGAGCCTCGACCTCAGCGGAGCCCAGGTATTGCAGCGAACCGGGCGGGAGTTGGAAGTGGTTGTCAACGGTCATGGGCCGCAGTTGATCGCACAATTGCAGGCTCACTCGCCGGAGGCCTTGACTACGCAATCGTTGACGCTGGAGGAGATCTTTGTGGCGGCCCTGCAATTGGAGAGGAGGCACTCATGAGCACGGCAACGGAAACACGGGCGAGCTGGTCCTTGGATGGCACCGTGCCGTGGCCTTGCTGGCAGAAGGAAATCCGGGCCTTGATGCCGGCGTGGCTGGGGGCGCTCGCGCTGCCCTTCCTGTTCGGTCTGCCTGCGGGAGGCGAATGGGAAACCGCCTGGGTTGGGTTCTTCATCGGGTGCAACCTGCTGGGGGCGGTTGTGATGGGGCATGAGTACGATTATCAGACCATGGGCCTACTGTTGAGCCAACCCGTGGACCGTCGCCTCCTTTGGGGCGTGAAGATGACGGTGTTGCTGGGCGGCATGCTGGCTATCGCCCTCCTCTACGTCCCGCTCGCGTTGGTCTGCGAATGGCATCGGTACACGGGCTCTCCCCAAGCCCTGGCTTCCCTGTTCGGGGCTGGGTGCGCGGCGGTCCTTAGCGGCGTGTGCGGTGCGCCGCTGGTCGCGCTGGGCGTGCGCAATACCTTGGCGGCGGCCGTGCTCGCCAATGCCGCGCCGCTGGCCCTTTGGCTGACTGGCAGCCTCATCACCTATCTGCGGTTTGGCGAGGCGGAGTATGAATCGTCGGCGGCACAGACCTTCCTGGTGCGGTACGGGGTGGCCGCGCTGTGCCTTTACTGTGTGCTCGGGTTGGTGGGGCACTATCGCTGCTTTGCCCGGCTTCAGGCGGTGGAAACGCAGGGGCAGGGGGGCGGTCTGGCCGTCTGGTTGCGGCGAATGGTCAAGGCCCGCGCTGGCGAGCAGGCGGTCGCCCGCCGTGTCCATCGTGGGGCTTCCTGCTGGCCGATGCTCGCCAAGGAGGTGCGCCTCCAATCCACCACCTTCCTGCTGGGGGGCCTCTTCATGGGCGGTTTCGCGTTGTTCAGCCATGCGGCCAAGCACGGCGCCGGGGAGGCGTGGCGGGAACTCTTCTGGACGTTGATGACGCTCTATCAGGCGCTGGTCATGGTCCTGGCCGGGGCCTCCTGTTGCGCCGAAGAGCGCCGCCTCGGGATTCTGCCGAGCCAGTTGATCCTGCCCCGCAACGCAATGGCACAATGGTGGGGCAAAGTTGGTGTGGCAGCGATGGTGGGAGGGTTGCTGGGCTTGGTGGCCCCAGCGGTCTGTGTCCACCTGGCCCCGGCGGGAGTGTGCCCCGGCGGGGAGAATTTCTGGTGGAACGCCATGATCGAGAGTCATGGGGCGGTGATGCTGCTATGCCTGCTGGGGGTGGCGGTCTACGCTTCGTCCTTCGCCACCAGCAGTCTGAAGGCGTTCATCTGGACGCTCGCGCTGGCCGCGCTCGTTACCGGAATGGCCTTCGCGGCCGGAGTGGGAGCTTCGGCGACCACAGCCGGCTTGTTCACGCTGTTGCGCTTCAGCGCCGTCGAAGTTTCAGATCCGCTCGAGTTGATCAACTCCGTCTTCCCTTCCGTGACGTTGGTGAATGCAGTGCTGATGGTGGCAGCCATGGCCCTGTTGGCTGGCGGGTGGAACTACCGCAATCTTGGCCCGCAACCGGCCCGCTGGCTGCGCCAGATCATCTGGGTCGTGGGCCTGCCGATCCTGCTCGCAGTGTTGGCGGCCGCGGTGTTGATCGGGTTCCGGTTGCAGTCCGGCGAGCTGACGACGCACCGGGATTCCGTGCGGCCCACGGTCTTCGCTTCCCAGACAGTCTCAGTCAGTTCCCAGCCGCAGCGGCTGGGCTGACCTCGGATGGTCGGGGAGGCCGTCCCGCAAAGCGCGGTTCAGTCCCGTTCCAGTCGGTAGTAAGATTGGTTCAGGTTGGTGGTGGCGTTGGTCAGCACGAAACGGTTGCTGACCAACGCTGGGACGTTGGTGACATTCGCCCAAATCAGGGGGCTCATCGATGGAGTCGTTTGCAGCACCCAGTTGGTCAGGTAGGCGGGCCAGGAGAGCAGCACCGCCCCCTCGCCCCGTGCGACGGTCACCGCCGGCAATCCCGCGGTGTGCAGCACCAGCGAAAGGCTGTCCGCAAAGGCCGTATTGACTGTGGCCGTACCGGGTTTGAGCACCAGGGTGACGGCAATGCGGCGGGTGCCGGCCGGGACAATGCCGTCATAGGCCCGCGCGATCAGCGCCGTGGTATTGGTGCGGTCGGCGGCCTTAACGGAGGCCACCTGGACCCCCAATAGCACGGTGTCGTCGGAGGCGAGAAAACTGGCGGTCAAGCCGGCCTCGTCGCTCTGTGTGCCCAATCCGCCGAGGTAGCCGCTCAGGGTGAAGGGCATCAGGCCCGTATCCACCAGCGGCTCGATGCTGACCAGCTCCACGACCTGCCGGGCGGTGGCGGTGTTCGCCGAGGCGCCCCCGGCGAAGAAGTTGATCCCCCGGTCGACCGGACCGGGCGAAGTCCGCGTGGGATAGCCGGCCACCGCGGCGTACTCGATGGCGGTCAGCGAACCGTTCAGCCGCCAGACGGCGGGCGCGTTGGTGACCGATACCGAGGCGGCGCCCGAGCCGGTATCAGCCCCGGCGTTGCGCAGCAGGTTCAGGTCCATCAACCCCAGAATCCGGGTCGTCCGGGCGGTCTGATTGTTGCCCGAGGTGGGATCCGGCGCGGTTCCTTGGACGGTGGCTTGGTTGCTCCAGGCACCCAGCTTCATGGGCGTGACGGTGATGACGGCTTCCGCCGTGGCGTCCTTGGCCAGGCTGCCAAGCGTCCAGACAATATTCTGCCCCTTCAGACCGGCGACGCCCCGGTTGGCGGTGCTGGACACAAAGGCCGTGTCCGCTGGGAAAGGGTTGGTCACGGTTACGCCGCTGGCGGCGCTTGGGCCGTAGTTGGTGACGACGATACTGTAACTGAAACTGTTGTTCAGGAGGTGAGGCTCCGGTCCCAAGTCCAGCCTTACGCTCAAGTCCGTGCTGACGCCCACGACAAACGACTTGCCGCTCTGCGCCGTGCCGGACGGGCTGGAGATGGCGATTATGCCTGTCGTGGCCCCTTGGGGCACCACGGCATCCAAGACGCCCGGGCTGACCACCGTGAAGGAGGCCGCCATCCCGTTGAAGAACACGGCACTGGCGTTCAGGAAGCCGGTTCCGTAGATCCGCACCGACGTGCCGGCAAAACCCGCTTCCGGTTCGAACCGGTCGATACCCGTCGTGACGGTGAAGGACTCGGCGGTGAGCACGCTTCCGGCCGGTGTGGTCAGCGTGATCGGTCCGGTGGTGGCGCCGATCGGGACCTTGAGCCGAACCTCCGTCCCCGAGGTGATCGTGAACGTGGCCGGGACGCCATTGATGCTGGCCGCCGTCAGTTCGGCCAGATTGGCGCCGGTGAGCGTGATCTCCGCATTGACGGCCCCCGCCGCCGGCGTGAAGGACGCGATTTGGGCGGCCACGTAGAACTTCACGGCATTAGTGGTCGAGCCGCTGGAGCTGGTCACAGAGACGGGGCCGGTCGTGGCTCCGGGCGGCACGGTGGCATGAATCTGGGTATCGGAACTCACCACAAACGCGGCCGCCAGGCCGTTGAACTTGACGCTGGTGGTTTCCAGGAAATAGGAGCCCGTGATCTGCACCTCCTGCCCCGGACTGCCGAAGCCCGGAGTGACGGAGGCGATGACCGGCCCGGGGGACAGGACAACAAAGTCGACCGCGCTCGTGCCTTTTCCCGCGGGGGTGGACACGGCCAGTTTGCCCGTCCTCGCGCCGGTGGGGACGGTGGCGTGGATCTGGGAGTCGGAGACTACGGTGAAACTCGCGCTCCTCCCGCTGAAGGTCACATTGGTTGCCCCAAGGAAGCGCTCACCCCGGATGATGATGGCACTCCCCACCGGCGCGCTGGCGGGCTCGAACTCGGTGATGGTCGGACTTGAAATCACTGTGAACGGTACCGCACTTGTGGCCCCGCCAAACAGGTTGGTGACGACGATGGGGCCCGTCACTGCCGTGTCCGGCACGGTGGCCTGAATGAGCGTGTCGGCCGTGACGACGAACGCCGCGGCGACGCCCCCGAAACTCACCCCGCGGGCATCGAGAAAGCTCTTGCCCGTAATCGTCACGGACGTGCCGGCGGGCCCACGCACCGGCGTGAAGTCCGTAATCGTCGGCGCGGGGCCGATGATCGTGAGGTGCAGCTCGCTGATCGTGGTACCCAGCGGCGTGGTGATGGTGACCGGGCCGGATTTGGCCGTGGCCGGGACCAGGGCTTGGATCTGCGTGTCCGCCGTCACGACGAAACTCGCCGCCACTCCGTTGATCGAGACTGCCGTCGCCCCGGTGAGGCGAACGCCGTTGATCGTGACATTGTCGCCAGGCGCCACCGCTTCCGGGTAGAAGCCGGTGACATACGGGCCGGGCGGCACCACCAGGAAGTTGGTGGCTGAAGGCCCGGTACCCGCAAAGGTCTCCACCGTGATCACGCCGGTTTTGGCTCCGGTGGGAACGACCGTCTGGATCTGGGAGGGGCCCACCACCAGCGCGCTGGCGGCCACGCTCCCGAACTTCACCGTCGTGGCGCCCACGATGAAGTTCGCCCCCTCGACGTTCACCTGGTCGCCCACGCCGCCGAAGGCGGGGTTGAATCCCGTTACCCGTGGGGCCACGGTGAATTCGGTGTAGCTGCTCGCGAAATCGAACTGGGTGTAGATGGTGATGAGCCCGCTGGTGGCCTCCGCGGGTACGAGGACATTGATCCGCGTGGCGGTCGAAGCGAACGACGTGGCCGGGGTGTTGTTGAACAGGACTTGCGTCAAGCCGGAGAAGCCAGAACCGTTGATCACCACGACCGTGCCAGGACCGCCGTATGCCGGGCTGAAGCTGTCAATCGCCGGAAACGCTTGCAGGCCCGCCATACCCACCAGACCCAGCAGGCCGGCCAAGAGCAGGTTTACCCAGCTCTTCCCACGAGCGGCGAGGGAATGATGCCTTGAGCCGAGCCGGCCAAGGAAGCGGTTCATGCGAACGTAAGGAGTCATGCAGGACCAATTTGTTGTGTCCATCATGTTGACGGACAAAGTGTTAAAGTACCCACTGCGATCTGGCCGGGCTGGCCCCAGTGAGGGGGCGTTAGGGGCAACTATCAGCAGGCTCTGTGCCGAGCGCAAGAACCGAAGGGAATTTCCAAGCGCGCGCCAGGACGGGGCGACATCCTATGCCTGCATTCACGGCAGTGGCGTATCGCGGCCGATTCGCGCAAATGGGCCATGCTGCCGTCTGGTCACCCGCTCGGCTCAAGGCTCAGGGCAGGGTGGACTCGATCTGCTGGAGCCGCTTGTTGACCGGCGAATCCGCGCCGACGCGCTGTTTGATCAGTTGGAGGACCCGCTTGGCCTCGGCGGCATCGGTGCGCGAAACCGCCAGCACGTAGTCGAGTTGTATGTCGGCGCGGCGGGGGTCTTCAACCTGTTCGATGTGCTTGTTCAGCCATTCGCGGATGGCGGCGGCGCCGCTGTTGCGCGCGGTCTCGTAAGAGGGTTCCAGTTCGGCGGTCATGCCCGGGAGCTTGCCCGGGGCGGTTTGAGGCCGGCCATCGGTCTGCATCTCGGCCTTCTTCATTTCCGTGTTGAAGTAGCTCTTGAACTTCAGGCCCAGCCAGATGGCTCCGGCGATGAGCAGAATGGTGAGGACTTGTCTCATGGCTCGGGAACGCGTTGGACGCGGGCGCCCAGCCCGCTGAGTTTGGCGTCGATGTTTTCGTAGCCGCGATCAAGGTGGTAGATGCGCTTGACGAGCGTCTCCCCTTTGGCCACCAGGCCGGCGAGCACCAAGGCGGCGGAAGCACGCAGGTCGCTGGCCATGATCTGGGCCCCGCTCAGGGGTAGGCCCCCTTTGACGATCGCGCTGGGCCCCTCGATGGCAATGTCCGCCCCGAGGCGGGTCAGTTCGCTGGCGTGGGTGAAACGGGACTCGAAAATCCGCTCGGTGATGATGCTGATCCCCTCCGTCAACGTCATGAGCACCATCATCTGCGCCTGTACGTCGGTGGGGAAACCCGCATACGGCTGGGTGGTGATGTCCACGGGCTGCAAGCGCCCGCCCCGCCGGACCGTGAGTGCGTTGCCTTTGCGGGCGACGTCCACCCCGGCTTCGCGCAGCTTGTCCAGAATGGCGTGCATGTGGTCCGGCCGTGCCCCTTGCAGCGTGACCTCGCCGTCGGTCACGGCGGCGGCGATCGCGAACGTGGCGGCCTCGATGCGGTCGGGGATGACCTCGTAGTCCGTGCCGTGGAGTTCTTCCACGCCCGTGACGCGGATGAACGGGCTGCCAGCGCCGGAGATCTTCGCCCCCATCGACCGCAGGAAGTTCGCCAGATCCTCCACCTCGGGCTCGCAGGCGGCGCTCTCGATCACCGTGGTCCCCTCGGCCAGCGTGGCGGCCATCATCAGATTATCGCTGCCCAGCACCGTCGGACCCGCCCGCCCGCCTAGGAAGATCTCGGTTCCGGTCAACCGGCTCGCGGTCGCACAGACATACCCCTCCTCGATCGTAATCCGCGCGCCCAGCGCGCGCATCGCCTTGAGGTGGAGGTCGATGGGGCGCGTGCCGATCACGCAGCCGCCGGGCAGGGAGACGTGCGCCTTGCGCAGTCGGGCCAGCAGTGGGCCCAGGATGCAGATCGACCCGCGCATCTTTCGGATCAGGTCGTAATCGCCGTGGCCATTGATGGCCTTGGCATGGACGGTCACGGTGTCCCCCTCGAACTTCACCTCCGCCCCCAGCGAGCGGAGAATGTCGCCCATAAACCGAACGTCGCTCAGGTCAGGCACGCGGCGGATGACGCAGGGCTCGGAAGTCAGCAGCGTGGCAGCCATGATCGGCAGCACCGAGTTCTTGGCGCCGCTGACCTGCACGTCCCCGTAAAGGGGCACGCCGCCTTTAATCAATAAACAATCCATGTTGTCGAAGCCGTTGCCTTAAGGTCGAACCGGGGGGACTATTCCACGCTCCCCGGGGGGCGCGCAATCAAGATTCGCTCGCGTCCCGAGAAGTCCTGCAGCAGCGTCTCCACCCGCCAACCCTGGCTGGCGAACACCTCCCGCAGCCGCGGCCCCTGACCGTCGCCGAACTCGGCCATCAAACGACCGTCGGGCTTGAGGCAGCCTACGGCCCCGGTGGCCAGCCGCCGGTAGACGGCCAGACCGTCGCTTCCTCCGTCCAGTGCCAGGCGCGGGTCGAAGTCTCGCACCTCGGGCTGGAGTTGGTCAATTTCGGCGCTCGGGATGTAGGGCGGGTTGGTGATTAGCAGGTCAAAACATTCCCCGCTCATCAAGGGTGACAGGTCTTCGCCAGCGCGGAACTCCACTCCTTCTCCCGCCCCCAAGGCTTGGGCGTTTTCCCTCGCCAGCGCCAGCGCATCGAGCGAAACGTCCGTTGCCAACACCGCCGCTTGGGGACATTCGCACGCCAAGGTGATGGCCAGACAGCCGCTGCCCGTGCCCAAGTCCAGCGCCTTGGGCTGGCTCTCGCCGCGTTTGGCCTTGTCGTTCAACCATTTCCATCCCTCTTCGGCCAGCAACTCGGTTTCCGGGCGCGGCACCAAGACCCGGCGGTCTACTTTGAACTCGCGCCCGCAAAAGGCCGCCGTACCGAGAATATGCTGCAGCGGTTCGCGATTGCCGCGTCGCTTGATGCCCGCCCGCAACACCTCCACCTGGGCTTCGGTGAGTTGACGCTCATGGTTCAGCCAGACTTGGAGCCGGGGCATCTGCAGGAGGTTGGCCAGCAGCCATTCGACCTGGAGGCGGGGAGACTCCACCTCCTTGCGTCCCAAGTACTCAGCGCCCTTCTGCAATGCTTCCAAGACCGTCACGGCCGAAACTTAACCACGTTCGCGCTGGCGCGTCCACCAAACAGGGCCTTCCCGAGAGCGGAACGAACGACGCTTGACCAGCGGGCGACGGTACGGTCGGCTGCAGAAGCAAAAAGGGCAGCCCCCATCGGGAGGCTGCCCTGTCGAAAAGAAGCGGGAAGGGATTACAGACCCTTGCCGATGATGTACTTGAGCAGTTCGCCCACGCGGCAGGAATAACCCCATTCGTTGTCGTACCAGCTCACGAGCTTGAAGAAGCGCTTGTTGAGCTCGATGCCGGAGCCCGCGTCGAAGATCGACGAGAGCTGGCAGTGGGTGAAGTCGGTGCTGACCACTTCGTCGGTGGTGAAGCCGAGGATGTTCTTGAGGTAGGTCTCGCTGGCCTTCTTCATCGCGGCGCTGATTTCAGCGTAGCTGGTCTCCTTCACGGTCTTGACCGTGAGGTCGACGACGGAGACGGTCGGCGTCGGCACGCGGAAGGCCATGCCGGTCAGCTTGCCCTTGACCTCGGGGATCACCAGACCCACGGCCTTGGCGGCGCCGGTGGTCGAGGGGATGATGTTGATGGCGGCGGTGCGGCCACCCTTCCAGTCCTTCTTGCTCGGGCCGTCCACGGTCTTCTGGGTCGCGGTGTAGGCGTGGATGGTGGTCATCAGGCCTTCCTCGATCCCGAAGCCTTCGGTCAGCAGCACATGCACGATCGGCGCGAGGCAGTTGGTCGTGCAGGAGGCGTTCGAAATGATGTTGTGCTTGGCGGCGTCGTACTTGGTGTGGTTCACGCCCATGACGACCGTGATGTCCTCGTTCTTCGCCGGGGCGGAGATGATGACCTTCTTGGCGCCCGCCGTGATGTGGCCCTTCGCCTTGGTCGCGTCCGTGAACAAACCGGTCGACTCGATCACGATGTCCACACCGAGTTTCTTCCAGGGAAGGTCGGCGGGATCCTTGGCGCTCACGACGAAAATGTCGGCGCCGTTCACCACGAGCACATCGTCTTCAGCCTTGTCCGCCGCGGATTTCTTCGAGCCGACGGTGCCGTTAAAGCGTCCCTGCGTGGAGTCGTACTTGAGCAGGTAGGCCAGGTTGTCGGCGGGCACGATATCGCCAACCGCAACGACCTCGACTTCCTTCCCCACGAGGCCTTGTTCCACCATCGCGCGGAACACCAGACGGCCGATACGGCCGAAGCCATTGATTGCGACTTTGACTGCCATAATTCGTTCTTTCTTTCGGTTTCGGTTTGTGACGGTTCGTTGGACTGCCAACGAGCAGCGCATCATAATCCCGCCGCCGCGACCGTCAACGACATTTCCCACCCCGGTTTTGGGGCTTTCTGCGCCAAGAAGATCGTTACCCGGAAGGTGGTGACCGGTCTGGTTGAACAGGTCGTTGTGCCCGAAGTCGTTGTTGCCCGACATGCGGACCCGATGGTTGCGCTACGGTGCGATTAGACGACGGTCTGCATCGTGTGCCGGCCTCGCTTTTCCAACCATTGGCGGTCCAGGCACCCCCTAATCCCCTTGCGCGAAACGGTGGGGCTTGCTGAAGTGCCCCCAGCACTATGAACCGTCGATTCCTCTCCCTCTTGGCAGCGCTGGCCACGCTGGTTGCCGCCTCACCCGGCAGAGCGGCAGGCCTCCCGACCACCTGGCCTGCCGACCTCCGTGAATGCCGCCCGTGGGTCTACTGGTTCATCATGGATGGCAACTTCAGCCGGGAGGGCATCACCGCCGACTTGGAAGCGATGCAAAAGGCCGGCATCGGCGGCGTGATTCTGATGGAAGTGGATGTGGGGGTGCCGCGCGGGCCGGTGCGCTTCATGAGTGAGGCATGGCGCCAGCTCTTCGCCCACGCGGTACGCGAAGCCGAGCGCTTGGGCCTGCAAATCACCCTTAATGCCGGCCCGGGTTGGACCGGCAGCGGCGGACCGTGGGTGAAGCCAGAGCAATCCATGCAGCACTTGGTTGCCAGCGAAACGCAGGTGACCGGGCCCAAGCGCTTCACAGGGACACTGCCCCGGCCCAAGGCGCATCCTCCCTTCTTCGGTGAATCCCCCCTCCCGGGCGATTTGGAGAAAGCCAAGAACGACTTTTACGTGGACGTCGCCGTACTCGCATTCCCCACCCCCGCGCCGGGAACCACTATCAGCGACATCGAGGAGAAGGCACTCTACATTCGCGCACCCTATTCCTCCCAGCCCGGGGTGAAGCCTTCCCTGCCTGCCCCAGCCGAATACCCGACTGCGGCCCCGGAACAGTGCATCGCCACCAATCGCCTGGTTGAACTCACCTCCGCCCTCACTTCGGACGGCCACCTCACCTGGGAGGTGCCAGCCGGCAACTGGACCATCCTGCGGTTTGGCCGGCGGAGCACCGGCCAGAACACCCGGCCCGCGCCCCTGCCAGGACTGGGACTGGAATCCGACAAGTTCGATCCCGTAGCCCTTGAAGCCCACTTCGAATCATATATCGGGCCGCTGCTCCGCGAACTGGGACCCCGCAAGCAGCACGGAACCGGTTGGACCACCCTCCACATCGACAGTTGGGAGATGGGGGCGCAGAATTGGAGTGGGCGGTTCCGCGAGGAATTCGTCCGCCGCCGCGGCTACGATCCGTTGCCCTACGTCCCCGCGATGACGGGGCGCGTCGTAACGTCGCCGGAAGTATCGGAGCGGTTCTTGTGGGACTTGCGCCAGACGGCGCAGGAACTCGTGATCCAGAACCACGCGCGGCATCTGAAGGAACTCGGCCGCAGACACGGCTTCGGCCTGTCCATCGAGCCCTACGACATGAACCCCTGCGCGGACCTCAGCCTGGGCGGTGAGGCCGATGTGCCCATGTGCGAGTTCTGGGCCCGCGGCTACGGCTTCAGTTCCGAGTTCAGCTGCTACGAGGCCACCTCCATCGCCCACACCCTGGGACGGCCCATCGTGGCCGCGGAGTCGTTCACTTCGGATGATCGCGAGCGCTGGCAACTCTATCCCGGCGCGATGAAGAACCAGGGTGACTGGGCTTTCTGTGTGGGGATCAACCGCATCGTTTTTCATCGCTTCCAGCATCAACCAGTGGCGGATCGGGTCCCTGGCTTCACCATGGGCCCCTACGGCGCGCACTGGGAGCGCACGCAGACCTGGTGGGAGATGGTCCCCGCCTATCACCAGTACCTGGCGCGCTGCCAATACCTCCTGCGCCGCGGTTCGCCCGTGGCAGATATCTGCTACTTGCTGCCGGAAGGCGCGCCGCAGGTCTTCCGCCCACCCAAGGATGCCACGCGCGGCACCCCGCCGGACCGGCTGGGCTACAATTTCGACGGCATCGCCCCGGAAGTGCTGCGCGAGCAGATGCAGGTGGAAGACGGCCACCTGGTCCTCCCCCACGGCATGGCCTACCGCGTGTTGGTGCTGCCGGAACGATCGACCATGACCCCTGCGCTGCTCCGCAAGGTGCGCGACCTTGCCCAGGCCGGGGCCACCGTCGTCGGCGCGCCGCCGCGCAAATCCCCCGGTCTCGCCGGCTTCCCCCACTGCGACACCGAGGTCCAGTCGCTGGCCAAGGAACTGTGGGGTGACGGACCGGCGCCGGAGACCGTCACCGAACGGTCCTTCGGCAAGGGACGGATTGTCTGGGGCGGCAAGATCGGAAAGAGCGCGTCACCGGAGGCTGAACCCGACCCGCTCAAGGACGCCCGGTGGATCTGGCACGCGGAGGGGGACCCTGCCAGCGCCGCCCCGGTGGCGCATCGCTACTTCCAGCGCAAGGTAGTCCTCCCGGAAGGGCAAGGCATCCAATCGGCCACAGTCGCCATGACGGCCGACAACGCTTACGAACTCCGCGTCAACGGTCAGGTGGCGGGCCGGGGTGATAATTTCCACGAAACTTCCGTCATCGATGTCGCCGCTCTGCTGCACCCCGGCACCAACCTCCTGGCGGTGGACGCCGAAAACGGGGGCGACAAACCCAACCCCGCCGGGCTCATCGGCGCACTGACGGTCAAGTTCGCCGATGGCGGGGTGGTCTCCGTCCCCACAGACGCTTCTTGGTGCTCGTCCACCTCTCCAGCCTCCGCCTGGGATACCACTGCCGCTACGGATTGGCCCGCTGCCAAAGAACTGGGCGCTCCGGGCATGGCGCCGTGGAATCGGACCGGCAAGTCCGCCGCTCCTCCCGAAGCCTATCCGCCACATGCGCTGGTCGCGGACCTGCTCAGGCGCTCGGGCACTCTTCCCGACTTCGAGGCTGACCAGCCGCTTCGCTACACCCATCGCCATGAAGCGGACGGGGACATCTACTTTGTCAGCAATCCCCTGGATCGGGTCATCGAAGCTGCCCCGGTCTTTCGTGTGAGTGGCCGCCGGCCGGAACTCTGGGACGCCGTCACCGGCGAACAACGGCCCCTGCCGGACTTTGCTGAAACCGGCGCCCGCACCCGCGTCCCACTTCGGTTTGAACCGCATCAATCATGGTTCGTGATCTTCCGCAAAGGGTCTGCACCGAAGCGTCCGAGCACAGGCAATTTCGTGGCCGCAACCTCTGTGCTCACCATCACCGGCCCGTGGCAGGTCCAATTTGAGCCGCGCCGGGGCGCCCCGGCGCAGATCACGATGGACGCGCTTGCCGATTGGTCCAAGCACTCTGATGCTGACGTCCGCCACTTCTCCGGCGTCGCGACCTATCGCACGCAGTTCGAGTGGCAGCCGACGGCGGGCGGGTCCGCGTCGCGACTCTCTCTCGATTTGGGCCGGGTGCAGGTCATGGCCGGGGTGAAGCTCAACGGCCGCGACCTCGGTGTAGTCTGGACCACCCCGCCGCGCCTCGATACCGCCGGGGCGCTGAGGCTGGGCGTGAACACGCTGGAAGTGCGGGTGGCCAATCTCTGGCCCAACCGGTTGATCGGTGACGCCAGCTTGCCCGAGCCGCAACGGGTCACCTGGACCACCTGGAGCCCGTTCACCAAGGACATGCCGTTGCTTGAATCCGGCCTCCTCGGCCCGGTGCGGGTGCTGCGAAGCGAGAGCGGCCGATGACGGGCCTCCACGCCAAGTCCCGAACGAGAGCAAGCCCCTGGGCCTGACCTCACGTGAACAGGTGCGGCAGCGTTGCGGCACGCGTACCGCTCCGCCGTTCAGCTTGGCGAGACGGGAGGGAGAATGTCGATGCCCTTCAACCCGAAGGACGGGGCGGCCGCCAGTAGGCGCGCGTCGTGCGAGTAGATTTCGGTGAAGCCATTCTCTGCGGCGCAGGCGAGGTGGCTACCATCCGCCGCCCGGAGTGCGACCGCGGGGGACAGGTGGGCGTAAAGCGTCGCAAGCCGTGCCACCACCACAGGAGATAGGGCCAGCCAACGGAAGGCCCCGCTGCTGCAGTCCGCCTCGAATTGGGCGCAGATGACGCGCCATTCGCGGGTGTTCATTGCCCCTTCCCGCAGTTTCCGATGGAAGGCAGCGACGGCTTCGGCTTTGCCGTGGAGGCAGCAGGCAAGATGATCAGTCGCCGCCAACTTCCGGACTTCCTGCCAGCCGGGATCCTGCAAATACAGGCGCACCAGGTAACTGGTGTCGAAGTACTTCACAGCGCGCGGTCCTCGCGATCCTCCGAAATCCCCAGCGTGCTATCCCGGCCCCGGGCGAGACGACTCCGGGCCGCCAGACGTCGGAATTCCGGACTCTCCACCCGGCGGGCAAAATAGGGTACAAGCGCGGGTTCCGGCTCGGGCACAATGCGAGCCACGACGCGTCCCCGCTCGCTTACCTGGACTTCCTCCTGCTGGGCGGCGAGGCGAACCCAGCGGCCGGTATTGAGATGCAATTCGCGGAGACTGACCGTCTTCATGTGTCTCAATGTGACACATCCAACTTCGAAGATCAACCTGCGAAGCCGGGTGGCAGCCGAGAAGCTTCCATCGCCAACCGTCGCGGTAGTGGTGTTGAAGCGAGGGCGGCGATCATGGCGCCAAGCCACCCCGAATACCCGGGTAGGTCGACCGAAGCACGGAACAGACTTGCGCAACAGTCTGGCTTGGAGAGAATCAACCCGACTCGCCGATGCCTATGCGATGAGCTCTTTCGTGAACCGGTTGACGACCGCCTGCAGCGCCGCTCTGCTCCTGCTGGCGGCCTCCACCACGCCCCTGCACGCCACCGACCTGACGGACGGTTTTGCCACCCCTCCAGAGAGCACCCGACCTTGGTGCTACTGGTACTGGATCAGCGACAACATTTCCCGGGAAGGCATCACGCGCGACCTCGAGGCCATGGCGCGGGTGGGCATTGGGGAGGCGTTCATTGGCAATATCTTCCTCGATGACGTCAAACCGGGCCCGGTCAAAGCCCTGACCGAGGAATGGTGGGGCATGGTGGAGCATGCCATCCGCGAGGGTGGACGGGTGGGCGTCAATATCGGCATGTTCAATTGCCCGGGATGGAGCCAGTCAGGCGGGCCGTGGATACAGTCGACGCAGGCGATGCGCTACCTGGCCTCTTCCGAAACGCGGGTGACCGGCCCCGTGAAGTTCGATCAGGCGCTTCCTCAACCAGCCGACCCCTTCCAAGACGTCGCCGTCCTGGCCTTCCGCGCCCCCGAGTTTGACCGGGAGGCCGTCTCCGCCAGCGAGGCCAAGATAACTTGCTCCCCAGCCACGCCCGACGCAGAGCGGTTGGTGGACGGGAAGCTCGACGCGCCCGTGACCTTCCCAGCGGGCGCCGGCCAGGGCGGCAAGTCGCTTCAGGTCGATTTCGAACTCGCCCGGCCCTTCACCGCCCGCAGCCTCTCCCTGCATCCCGGCCCGGGTGCCTGGGCGGCCCAAGGTGAGTTGCAGGCCGCCGGAGATGACGGCGTCTTCCGCTCGGTCCGCCCCTTCCGCTTCGACCGCTCCAACATGGAAATCAACGTGGGCCCCATGCCCCGCGGGCCGGTGACGGTCAGCTTCCCTCCGACGACGGCCAAACGCTTCCGGCTGGCCCTCACTTCCGTGCAGGGAACCGCCTCCCTCACCGAGGTGAGCCTGTCACGGGCAGCGCGCGTTGAATCCTACGTGGAAAAGCAGCTGGGTAAGATGCATCCCACCCCGTTGCCCATGTGGGACACCTATCTCTGGCCCGCGCAGACCGGCCCCGACGCCCCGTCGTTGGCCGTCTCGCCGACGGACGTCCGCAACCTGACCGCCCAACTTCTTCCTGGGGGCCGGCTGCAATGGGAAGTCCCGGCCGGCGAGTGGATCATTCTCCGCACCGGTATGACGCCCACCGGCACCCGCAACGCTCCTGCCTCGCCCGAAGGCCGCGGGCTGGAGGTGGACAAGATGAACCGCGCCGCTGCCAAGGCCCATTTTGACGCGTTTATCGGCCAGGTGCTTCGACGCATGCCTGCCGCCGACCGCAAGGCCTTCCGGCACGTCGTGGCCGACAGCTACGAAATGGGCTCGCAGAACTGGACGGATGGC
>CAYYMW010000048.1:0-24314 GCA_964472515.1 uncultured Verrucomicrobiota bacterium
GAGCGCGCTCGGCGAGCTTCTCCGGGGCCGCGTTGGTCTTGATCTCCTCCGCCTGCGCCAGCTTCATGGCCTCGAGGTAGTCGGTGCAGTTCTTCATGAAGGATTGGGCGGCGGTGTCCATAGCCGTGCGGTCCTTGTCCATGGCCTCGGTAAGCGCCACGGTTTCGTCGGCCAGCTTCTCGTATTCGAGTGCCGCAGTCTCGGCCTTCTCGGCGGCCTCTTTGAGCTTGGCCAACCGGGCCGAACTCGCCCCATGCGTCTTGGCCTCCGTGAGGTATTTCTTCACTTCGGCCAAGTTCTTGCGTCCCTCGTTCAGGAACTTGGCCTCTTCCGTGTACGCGTAACCGCGCATCTGGTACATGGTCTGCAAGGAGTAGCGCTCGACGTTGTTGGCCACGGCCACCTCGGGCACGTTCTCCTTTTCGAGTTGCACCGCGGTGGTCTTCACCTTCGTCATGTTGACGACGGCCATGCCGCCGAGCAGCAGGGCGATGGTGAGAACGCCGCCGAATCCGACTGCCAGTTTGGTTCCCAGTTTCATGTTGGTTCTGCTTGAGGATTGATTGGTTGTACTCGTGTTTCCGTGTGCTGTTCGTCAGGCCCAGTGCGCCGTCGTGTCTCCGCATACCACGCGGTCAATGTCCAGCAGGGTCTTCACCGCTCCTTTCACCTTGGCCATCCCCAACAGGCATTCGGTACCCACCTGGGTGCCAAAATCCGGAGTCTGCCCCAACTCCGCCGCGGCGATCTGGATCACTTCCTCGACCCCATCCACGATCAGGCCCATGTGCCGGCCCGTCCCTTGGGCCGTTGCTACTTCCACTACCACAATGCAGGTTTGCTCCGAGGATTCCGCCTCGCCCAAACCCAACCGCTGGCCCAGATCCAGCACGGGGACGATCCGGCCGCGCAGGTTGATGACCCCTTTGACATGGGCCGGCATCTGCGGGACGGTGGTAATCGCCGCCAGGCGGATAATCTCGCGCACCCGCACGACCTTGATTCCGTAGGATTCCGTTCCCAAGCGGAAGGTGAGGTACTTGCCGGCCAACTGACCCAGATCCTGGGTCGGGCATTGTGGTTCCATGGTCGCGTTCATGTTACTTCAGACACGGTTCGGCACGGTCGAGTGCCATAGGTTTATCGACGCGACTGGCTGCTCCGAGAGGAAGATAAAGTCTGGACAGGGGGTGTCAGGGAAGCCCTTACACGGAATAGAGCCGAACAGCTTGGGAACCCGGGCAAGGAGGCCTCAGACAGGGGCCTGCGCAAGGAACAATGGCACCCCGGGAGAGCCAAGAGGCCTTGGATTCCCGGAAGCGACGTGGGGAGGAAGCGGCGTTTGCCCGACCGAGTGGGCTTTACTTCAGACCAAGCCGGCGCGGCCGGGGGGGCAGGAAGGGCTGGTTTACGCGGAGGCGATGCCTTCGCGAATGGCGTAGCGCGTCAACTCGGCGACGCTGGTGTAGCCCAGTTTGCGCATCAAACGGCGGCGATACGTTTCGGCGGTCTTCAACCCCACCCCCATCTGGGCGGCAGTCTCCTTGGTCCGCAATCCCTGGGCGATGTAACGCAACACTTCCCGCTCGCGCGCCGAGAGGGCGGGCTTGGCGGGAACCCCGGCTCCGAGCAACGTCTTCCGGTAGTCAGCCACCACAATGGTGCTGACTTCGGGGCAGAGATAGGACTGACCGGCCAAGGCCGCGCGGATCGCGTGCGTGAGTTCCTCCTCGGCACTCGACTTGAGAATGTAAGCGGTCACTCCCACCGTCAGCGCCTCCGTGATGAACTCCGTCTCGGCGTCGCCGGAGAGGATGACAATCCGGGCGTCCCCTCGCTCGGCGCGCAAGCGGCGGGCGACCTCCAACCCATCGATGTCCGGCAGATGGATGTCCAGCACCACCACGTCGGGGCACAGTTGGGAAAAGAGCCGCAGCGCCTCCTCGCCCGTGGCCGCCTCCCCGACCACCTGCAGCGTTCCCTCACGCTCCAGCATCAAGCGCAGTCCTTTGCGCATCATCTGGTGATCGTCAACGAGCAGAATGGTCGCTTTCATCTTCGCAGGAGTCGGTTTCTATCCGTCCCGAACAGGCCCCACGGGACGGGGCTCCGGGGAGGCGCGCCTACGTCCCTGTCCGCGCACCGCCACAGGCAGATGGATGTTAATACGATCCCGAACCCGGGTCAATCCGGCGGAAGGTCATCATGGGGGGGCAGTTCGGACGCCGCGCGGCAAGGAGAATCTGCTTTCAAACCGCCCGGCGAGCCCCTAGCATCCGGCCCCGGTCGTCGAGAGGACGGCCGTACAGCTCAACAGAACCGAACTCATGAAGTCCTATCCGATTGCAGTGATCGGCGGTGACGGTACCGGCCCCGAGGTCGTCCGCGAGGCGATCAAGGTCATGGATGCCGCCGCCCAGAAGTTCTCCCTCAAGCTCAACTACACCTATTTCGATTTCGGCGGCGAGCGCTACCTGCGCACCGGCGAAGTGCTGCCCAACTCGGCGGTTTCCGACCTCCGCCAATTCCCCGTGGTCCTGCTCGGGGCCATTGGGCACCCGGACGTCAAACCCGGCATTCTCGAGAAGGGGATTCTCCTGCGCCTGCGTTTCGAGATGGAGCAGTACATCAACCTGCGCCCGGTAAAGCTGTACGACGAGCGATTCTGCCCGCTCAAGGACAAGAAGCCCGAGCACATCGATTTCGTCGTCGTCCGCGAGAACAACGAAGGGCTCTACACGGGTTCCGGCGGCTTCGTTTTCAAGGGCACCCCACACGAAGTGGCGATCCAGGAGAGCGTCAATACCCGCCGCGGCGTGGAACGCTGCCTGCGCTACGCTTTCGATTACACCCGCAAGCGGAACAAGGACAAGAAGCTCACCCTCTGCGGCAAGACCAACGTCCTCACCTACGCGTTCGATCTGTGGGAACGCGCCTTCCATGAGATCGGCCAGAAGGACTACGCCGACATCAAGCGCGACTACGCGCACGTGGACGCCACCACCATGTGGTTCGTGAAGAATCCCGAGTGGTTCGATGTGATCGTCACGGACAACATGTTCGGCGACATCATCACCGACCTGGGCGCCATGATCCAGGGCGGCATGGGCATCGCCGCCGGCGGCAACATCAACCCCGAGGGCACGAGCATGTTCGAGCCCATCGGCGGCAGCGCGCCCAAGTACACCGGCCAGAACGTCATCAACCCCATGGCGGCAATCTGCGCGGGCGGGATGCTCCTGGACTTCCTCGGCGAAACCGAGGCGGCCAAGGCCATCGAGAACGCCGTCATCAAGACCGTGCGCGAGAAGCTCAAGACGCTCGCCGCCGGCAAGATGGGCTACGGCACCACGCAGGTGGGCGATCTGGTCGCTGCCGCGCTGTAACGCTCCCTTATCTCTTCGGCGGTGCTTCCGCCACGCAATCCCGCAGGCGCCTCTGGTTCCTGCGGGATTCTTCTTTCGCAATACCCGGCTCAGGGTGCTCGTGGAGCACCTTCGGTGGGGTCGAAAACCACAGCCCGGCCGGCCGGCGTGTGAGGATTTGCCCTGCGCCCGGTCTGTTCTATCCTAAGAACGTGCCACCGACTCTCGCAAGAACGTCCGGTAACGCACTGGGATTGACCCCGCGCGGCTGGGTAACCGTCCTCTCGCTTGCCCTCAATCTGGCGTTGGCGGCCTGGCTGCTGAAGGGCTTTCACCCGGAGAAGGCAACCACCTCGCTGCTGCTCGAATCCGGCGGCAGCGCGGCGACCCGCAACCAGCCGAGGGGATTTCACTCCACGAACGCCAACCGCGCGGGAGCCCGCACCCCGCGCACGCCGGTGGAGCCCCCGTTCCGGTGGGGCCAGGTGGAATCGCCCGACTACCGGGAATACGTGGCCAATCTCCGAGCGGTTGGCTGCCCCGAACCGGTCATACGGGATATTGTCTGTGCCGATCTGCGACAGCTCTATGCGGCGAGGATGCTCGCCACCTGGCCCACCAACCGGCTCGAGTACTGGCAGAAGACAGGCCCAGGCCATCAGATCACCCCCGAGCGGATCGAGCAGGCGGCCGCCGTGGAAAAGGAGATGCGCGAGACGATGCGGAGTCTGCTCGGCACGAGCGTCCGCGGCCAGGAGGTGATCGATATGCTGTTCGTCCAGACCCATGGGCCCGAGCAGGAACTCGCCTTCCTAACGGAGGAACAACGCGGAGCAGCCATGCGGGCACTCGATGACGCAGGCCACTTCGACGCCCTCGAAAAACGGATGCTGAACGGCGGGTCTTATTCCAGCGAGGAAGAGGAGCGCCTGTGGCATGAGCGGCTCAAGTTGCTGGAGAAGGTGCTGACGCCCGAGGAACTGAAGGAATACCGCCTGCGCAACGGCCGGACCTCCCAGCTGCTGCTGGGGGAATTGCCGCATTTCGACGCCTCGGAGGCGGAATTCGGAGGGTTGGTGGAAATCCGCGAGCGGCTGGAGGCCGATCCCAAGGCGCCCCGCGACTATTATCAGCGCAAGCAGGCTGAAACGGCGGCCTTCAAGGAGCGTTTCGGCGAGGAGCGAGGCCGCGAGTTCGAGCAGAAGACCGATCTGTTCTACATCTGGTCCCGGACTGGCGCCGAGCAGTACGGCCTCCCCGAAACCGTGGCCACCGAAGCCTACCAGCTCAAACAGGATACGCTGGCGGAAGCCGCCCGCCTGCGCGGGGACACCTCTTTGGGTGGCGACCAGCTTCAGGAGCGCCTCGCCGCCCTCCAGCAACAGACCGAGGGGCGCTTGAACGGGTTGCTGGGCACCAACGGCGCGCGGGTGGCGCGCAAGGGCGACGGCGCCTGGCTAAACCAATTACCCCAACGGCTCAAATGAAGCGCGCCGTGCTATGGCTGAGTCTGACACTAAACGTCGTGCTGCTGGCACTGGCGGGCTGGCAGGCCAACGGCTCGCACGCCAAGTTACCGTCTCGGGAGGCACGGGTATCGACCGCAGGCACGAACCAAGCGCCCGGGCGGGTGGTGCGCCACTCGAAGCCGGGGAAGGAGAGTTCGCCCGCTTCCCCTTGGGGCCGGATCGAATCGCCGGATCTCGAGCAGTTCGTCGCCAACCTCCGGGGTCTAGGTTGCCCGGAGATGACGATTCAGGACTTGGTGGCGATTCGGCTGGCCCGGAGTTGCCGCGCCGAACTCCTGGCGGCCCTGGGAGAGCGCGAGCGCGCCCGGCCTTATTGGCAACGGAAATCGCCGCAGGCACTCGCGGAGGACCGCCTCCTCGCCCGCCGGGCGCGAGCGGAGCTACAGGACCGGATGGACGACGTCCTCGGCACCAGCCACAAGCAGATTCTGGCCAGGTTGATGATGTGGCCGGAGAGCCTGTTTGCGCCGGATTATCTCCCCACCGATAAGGCGCGCCAGCTCCGGGATCTCGGCTATGAGTATGAAGCCCGCCGCCGGGAGGCGTCGCCCAACCTGGGCACGCCGGACATGGAATCCAAGGACCAACGCGCCAAGCTCATGGAAGTGAGCCGCCAGCACGAAGAGGAGCTGCGGAACCTGCTGACCCCGGCCGAGTACGAAGCGTATCTGGTGCGGGAGTCACCCTACGCCGACTACGTCAAACAGCGCCTGCCCGAGGCGGCATCGGCAGAGGAATTCGCCCGGATGGTCAAGCTCGCCGCTGCCGCTGACTTGGACCCGACGCTGGAACCCATCGGCATCCGCTTTGGCGCAGAGTGGCCGGGGGCGGAGGAGCCGGCGGTCGCCGAGTGGAAGCAGCGTGAGGCCGAGTTCCGTGACCGCCTGAAGGCGGAGTTGGGCGAAGAGCGACTTGCCGAACAAGCGCGGGCAGAGGAGGCGCGCAAACAGGCCGAACAGGAGGAACGCGACCGTCTCGAAGCCCCGCGCCGGGAAGCCGAGGAGCGCCGCGAAATCACGAAGGCCTTTGCGGGAGTCGAGGCCACGGAGGAGCAGGCGATCCAATTCCAGCAGCGGCTCAAGGAGTTGAGGCCGCAGTTCGAAGAGCGCGAGCAGGCGCTGAAGCAAGCCGGGGGCTCGGATGAAGAGCGGAAGGCCATGGAGGCTGCCATCAAGGTGGAGTTCGAGCGGAAGCTCACGGAGGTCATCGGCGCGGAAAAGGCACGCCGATTGATGCAGCAACTCGAAGCCGGCGAGAAGCCCGCAGAGAACCAGTCCGGGCCGTAGCGCAGCTCGCCTCACTTCTTCTGGAGTTTGCGCAGGTCGGGATCAGGGCGGGTATAGACCGGGACGCGGACGCCGGGGGTATCGAAGACGCCGTCATCAAGACCGCCCGCGAGAAACTCGAGACGCTCGCCGCCGGCAAGATGGGCTACGGCACCACGGAGGTGGGCGATCTTGTCGCCGCACTGTAGAGTTCCCTTGCCTCTTCGGCGGTTCTCCCGCCACGCTTTCCCGCAGGGGCCTTTGGTTCCTGAGGGATTCTACTTTTCTACCTCTGCGGATGCTGATCCGGAGGCACTCGGCAACCCGCACATTGCCCGGCGAGACTCGGCACGCGCACACGGCCAGAACTGCGCTGGGTCGACAGCCTATTCACAGGCGTTGAGACAACATCATGCGCCACGAAGCGCTGCTCGGACGACCCAAGTCGGCCGGACTCAGCACCGTGCCTTGAGCGTGACCGGGCCGGATGGCCGGAATCCCAAGGCAGTCTCGCTGCTTCAACAGGAACCGTAACACGTTGAAACGGAACACGTTTGCCGATCAGGAAGATCCTCATCGGCCAGACACTACCGGAATCGCCCTGACCCAACCCTTCACTGTAAGGCTTCCCGACACTCCCGCGCACGCTCACACGACAATGCTTATCTATCTGGTTATCAGATTTTTACAGATGCGCCTGAAGGCGACAAGCGGGTTTCAGCCCGGTGAACTTGTCGGCATGGCTTACACTCTGCCTGCCAGCCATAACATTAGATGTTCCAATGTGTATTATTAGTGATTATATATATTATTGATAATAAGTATCTTACAACGCACACCTCACCCAGATCCTCGGCCCCAAGTACTTTGGCACGACCGCTGCTAATGATGTTCACGCCAACCCTTGAGGCAGGCTCCGTCAAGGCAGGCAAAACAACCAATTCATACCAACAAGAACAACATGAACCAAAGCACCACACGATTAATGGGGATCGCCGGAGGGTTGGCGATAGGCTTGGGCATCTCCGTTCAGGCTGGCCTTCCGCAAGCCCTCCTAATCGAGGATCAGCAACCGTGGAATCCTGGCGGCGGCATCAGCAATGAGAAGACCCTGCAAGACCTGAAGGCGGCGGGCAAGTTGGACTACGCCCGAATCACCTCGTCGCAACTGGCTACCACGGACCTCAGCTCGTACACGTTTGTCTCCTACGCCTCTGACCAACCGCAAAGCTACTACGATAACATCTCGTCTGGTCTGTCGAAGATTACCTCCTACGTCGAGAACGGGGGCCTGCTCATCGGTCACGCCTGCATTTTCGGTTGGGAAAGCGGGCAATGGACGGCGGGCAATTACCTCCCCGGCGGGGTCGGAGCTGGCATCGACCGCGTAAACGTGTACGACAACAGCGTCAACATCGTTGACCCGAGTTCCCCAATCATCAGCGGGCCTTACGGCACCGTCACGGACGCAAGTCTCCAATCTTGGAACTGGTCGACTCATGGCTACTTCACCGACCTTCCCGCAGATGCCCAGGTCATCATCACTGAGACCGTCAACGGAGTGGCGCAACCGACGTACGTGGACTATAAGCTCGGGCTGGGCGAAGTGCGCGCCACCATGATGACGCTGGAATGGAACCAAGGCCCGTACGCACAGGACCGGTATATCTTCCGGCAAAACGAGTATGCATTTGCCTCCGAAGGAGCGAATCCCAACTCGGTCCCGGACACTGGCAGCACGATGCTGTTGTTCAGCTCGGCGTTGGTGGGTCTGGCCGGCCTGAAGCGGAAGCTCGGCATGGCCTAATCTCAACCGAACGCCCCGGTCGGGCTAACCAACTGCGACCGCGGCATTCAAAGCACCTTCAACGAAGCGCCCGCCGACTTGGCGGGCGCTTTCGTTTCATCCCAAGGCCCAAGTCACCGGAACTCAGACTGGCCATGCGGGTCACCTGACTGATGGGCGCGCCGGGCATTCACCGAGGCAGCCCTCCGAACGGAGCCGGCGTTCCTCCGGGCAAGCCCCTGCCTGCCTGGCCTGGGCGGCGCGGTGCGAGCCGTCCAAGGCCGGGCGCCGCAGCTCGCCTCACTTCTTCTGGAGTCTGCGCAGGTCGGGATCGGGGCGGGTATAGACCGGGACGCGGACGCCGAGAGAATCGAAACCGAGGAAGTAGCCCTTGGATTCGGTGGCTTTGCCCACGCACTCGAAGCGCAAGGTGTGCGAGCCCGCGGCCAGCGAGTGGAAGCCCAACTTGTGCGAGGCCGGAGCCGTGCCCGGGTCATGGAGGATGACCTGTCCGGCATCCTTGCCGTCGAGTTTGACGCGATAGGTGCCGTAATCCCAGGAATGGAGCATCTTCACGACGAACTCGCCGCTGGTGGCTTGTTCCAGCTTAAAAGGAACCTCGACCCAACCCTTGTCGTCGGACGGTTTGAACCAGAACTGCTTGCCGTCGGTGAGTCCCCCAATCTCCTGCACCTCGACCGGGTGCTGTGAATGGCGGGCCTCGGGTACGGCCTTGTAGCCGATGAGCAGGGTCTGCTCCCGGAAGGGCAACCGCTCGGCACCCGGCGGCAGCGCCGGCCAGGTCTTGTGGGGTTCCTCCTGGTACCAGAAGGCCACGCTCGACATCAGGTCGTCCCGCTCGATGTAACCGCTGCCCGTGCCGTCAGGGAAGGTCTGCCCGCCCTTGTGCTCGATCTCGGCGCGCAACGAGGTCTTGAAGGTGATGGGATCGGGGAGGTGGAAACGATAGGCGGTGCTGCGAGACCCGGCGTCATACCCCTCCCAAAGCGGCGTGCCGTAGAACGGCCCATCCTGTTGGCGGAAGCCCCAGCCGTCGCAGAAGTAGTCCTCCGTCCCGGTGCCTCGCAACCGCGGCTCCGCTTCGCCGTCGAGGTAGAAGAAATCGTCCCCCTCGCCGTACCAGCCCGAGGAAATGTGGTAAACGCTCTGGACGGTACCCACATAGTGGCCGCGCCCCTGGATATCCGCCAGCAGGTAATTGCGGCCCATCACACAGGGGTGCTCCTGCCGGTACATCGCGTGGAAGTAGGCGGTGTTCTCCGGTAGAGAGGCGTGCTTCTGCCAATCGATGTAGAAGTAGAAGGCATGGCAACGAGCGTCACTCTCGTTGGTGACGGTGATGCGCGCCGACTTCCGGAAGGGCATGGGCCAGTAACAGTTGCGTCCCCTGCCGTCCGAGGATACCCGGATCGGCAACGAGATGAACGACTTGTCCACGCCATGGCCAATGCCGAAGAAGTCGCCGATGGGGCACTCGATGCTCGGATGCTCCTCACCGTCCCAGTAGACCCGCAGAGTCAACAACCGCGAATAGAACGGAGCGTCATGGGCAATGGTACACCAGATATGGGCGATCATGCCCGGGCCGGACAGTTCGGCCACCGTGAGCGTGCCGTGCGGGGCGATGGGCCGGGCGTCGCCGTTGCCGTCCTTCCAATTCGGATCGGAGGAGGAAGCGCGCATGGTCTCGAAGTTCTTCAGGCGTTCGAGGCCGGACAGGGGATTGCCCGAGGCGGCCCGGGCGGTCAGGGCGAAGACCATGAACGCCAAGGCGGCACGAGCGAGACCGGACCAGGAGAGCAAACGGGGTTTTGAGATGGCATGCATAGCAACGGCGTATTACTGCCTGCCACGATGCCTCACCACTGAAGGCTCCGCCAGCCGAAAACGAGGGCGAGTGCCAGCGGCCAGGCCGCCAAGGACACGGCTGCCAAGATTGAGGACGCGGTCCAAAAGAGCGCCCGGGGTGCGCAGGTCAGCACCCAGGCTTCCCAAAGCCTCGAACAGATCGTCTCCCGCGCCCGCGAGGTCGATGAATATGCCGGCGAGGTGGCGGCCGCTTCCCGCGAGCAGAGCCAAGGCATCGAGCAGGTCGCCAAGGCGGTCGCAGAAATGGACAAAGTCACCCAAGCCAGCGCCGCCAACGCCGAGGAAGGCGCCAGCGCCGCCGAGGAACTTGCCGCCCAGGCACAATCGCTGCGGGAAACTGTCGCGCAGCTCCAAGCCCTCGCCAACAGCCGGAGTGCCCCGGCGGGGATGTCCTCCTTGGGAATCGCCCCGGGGAAGTCTGCCCCCACAGAGTCCGGCGCCGACCGCCCCGGCTCGAAGCGACCACCCGCCAAGACGAACGGCGACCGGACCACCGGCATGCCGACCGGCGCGGCCTTCTGGTCAGCCGGGCGCACGGTAGATGTCGGGGCCGGCCGCCGGCTTCGGGCATGACCCACGCGGAAGGCGCCGAGCGCAGCATCACCCCCCGGCAGGAACCGGGGGGGATTTGCGACCTGCCAACCTGTGCCTTACATTGCCACCGGCATGAAAGGCACATTCAAGTTCATCGTTGTATCGTTGCTCTGTGGCGTGTTGCGTCTCACGGCGGCCGAGAGCCACATCCTGCTCATCGCAGGCAACCCCAGTCACGGCCCCGGCGAGCACGAGCACCGGGCCGGCTGCCTGCTCTTGCAGAAGTGCCTCAACGGCGTGCCGGGGGTCAAAGCCACGGTGGTTACCGAAGGCTGGCCCAAGGATGAGGCCGTGCTCGATACCGCCAGCACGGTGATTATCTATTGCGACGGGGGAAGCGGCCACCCGGCCATCCGCCAGGAACGCCTCAAACGGCTGGCGGGGCTGATGGACAAGGGCGTCGGTTTCGGCTGTCTGCACTACGGGGTGGAAGTGCCCAAGGAGCAAGGCGGCCCGGAGTTTCTGTCATGGGTGGGCGGGTACTTCGAAATGCACTGGTCAGTCAACCCTCACTGGGATGCGGACTTCAAGACGCTGCCGGATCACCCGATCACCCTCGGGGTTCACCCGTTCAAACTGCGGGACGAATGGTATTACCATATGCGCTTTGCCGAAGGCATGAAGGGTGTCACCGCCATTCTGACCGCCCTGCCCCCCGCCAGCACACTCGAACGTCCGGACGGCCCGCACAGCGGCAATCCGGAAGTACGCCGGGCCGTGGCGGCGGGTGAAGCGCAGCACGTCATGTGGGCCTTTGACCGGGCCAACGGAGGCCGCGGCTTTGGCTTCACGGGCGGCCACTTTCACAAGAACTGGGGAAATGACGATTTTCGCAAGGTGGTGCTCAACGCCATCCTCTGGAGTGCCAAGGTGACAGTGCCTGTCGGCGGTGTGCAGTCCACGGTCACGGCGGAGGATTTGAAGGAGAACCTCGATCCAAAGGGGAAGTAACCCTCAGGTTGAGCTGAGGCGAAAACCAGGGCGTGACAACGCCGCGCTTCGATCCGCATCCCGTGGGTTGGTTCGAGGACTGATCCTCATGAGCTCCCCGGTCGTGGCCTTGTGCCCGAAGAACCTGGTCTTTCGGGGACTCCCGGTGAATCGCATCCGCGCGGCCGCCGGTCTGGCAACCCACCCTGGCAAGCTGGAAGTTCGCGTTACAGAGCGAGCATTCGGCAGGCTGCAAGAGCAACAGGCAGAGGAGACGACCGGGCTGGGGCTCACAGGAACTTCAGCCGGCGGGCGGCGAAGCAGACCATCCGCCAGAGCAGCCAGCCGTGCTGCCAGCGGTGGATGTTGGTGGAGCCGTAGGTGCGGGCGGCGTAGCGGACGGGCAGGTCCACAATGCGGAGGTTCAGGCGGGCCGCACCGAACAGGAGGTCGAAATCGCCGAACGGATCGAAATCCCCAAAGTAGGAACGGTGGGCGGCGATGCGCTCGTAGTCGCGCCGGAGTCAAGGCTTGGCTTCCGAGACCCTTCGTGGCAAAGTCGGCGCATCTCGGGCGAGTGCACCCGTCAAGATTCAGATGCGTTGGCAAACCGCCATGGGTCCGAAGACTGGCGGCGTCAAGCAGCTTGGTGATTGCGTCCGCAGTGTGGCTATGCCGGTCCATCAAGAACCGCCTTTCAGTGTCGAAGGCCTGCTGAATCAGCAGGTTATCGAGGGAAGTCGCATCGAGTTTAAAGCCGACTTCAACAGCGCGACCGAGGATCAAGTTTTGCAGACGATCTCGGCTTTCGCCAACGACTTACAGAACGTCAATGGCGGCTACCTGATTCTGGGGGTGGAAGAAGCCGACGGACGCCCGGTGTTGCCGCCCAGGGGATTGGAGCCTGATAGGGTTGACGATCTCCAGATGAAGCTCTTGGGCGCCTGCCGTGGGAAGATCTCACCCGACTACCAGCCAATGCTGTTTCCAGTGGCATTTCAAGGCCGGGAGATCCTCGTGATTTGGGCACCCGGAGGGGATAACCGCCCTTATCAAGCTCCGACGCGGAACGACCCTCGCCGGAGGGCATACCACATCCGGGTCGGACCTCAGACCGTCGAGGCCAGGGATGACCAGTTGCGTCAACTGCTTGAGCAAACCGCGAAGATACCCTTCGATGACCGTCGCAACCTGAAAGCTCGCTTGGAGGATATCTCCCCTACCTTGGTGCGACGGTTTCTGGCTGACGTCCGGTCTGAGCTCGTCACGTCCGGCCAAATGGTGGATGAGGTTGAACTCTACCGACGCCTGCGGCTGCTGGCTCCGGTGAACGCCCATTCGGTGCCCCGAAACGTCGCCCTGCTGCTCTTCCACGAAGATCCGGATCGTGAGTTCTTCCCCGGAGCGCGCATTGAAGTGGTGCAGTTCGGCGACGACGCCGGAGGCGATCTGATCGAGGAGCGCGTGTTTCGCGGGCCGCTTCCGACGCAAATCAAGGATTGCCTGAATTACCTCGATGGACTCGGTGGCCGCCTGTTGGAGAAATCGCCTGGCGTAGCAGAAGTCCAACGCACGGTGGCCTATCCTTACGCAGCGTTAGAGGAGGCCCTGGTCAACGCGATCTATCACCGCGGCTACGACGGGCCGCCCGAGCCGACCAAGGTCTATCTGTACCCGGATCGGCTGGAAATCACGAGCTACCCCGGTCCGGTAGCCGGGCTCAAACCGGCGCATTTCGTAGACGTGAAGACGATGCCACAAGTCCCGGCGCGGAACCGACGAATCGGCGAGTTTCTCAAGGAGTTGCGCCTCTGCGAAGCCCGCGGCACGGGCATTCCCAAGATTCGACGGAAGATGGAGGAGAACGGGTCTCCCGCACCCCGGTTTGAGTTCGACGACGGCACGACCTACTTTCGGGTGATTCTGCCGGTCCATCCGCGCTACCAGATTCTACATGCGCTGCGCGAGTCGGCCCACCTGTGGGCGACCGGTGCGCGCGCCGAGGCGCTGGCTCATCTGGAGCGCTCGCTCGAGAGCCAACCCGGCTCGGGTGCACTGCTCAGTCAACTCATTGAGTACGCGTTCGGCGTAGACAATCTCCCAAGAGCCAAGGCGGCACTCCGCTCCTTTGCGGAGCAGCGTTCCCGAACGGACGCTGGACGGCCGTATCTCACCATGGCTGGCCTGCTCCTTGGACGCCAACTCGAACAAGAGGCGCAGGAGGTACTGCGGCAACTTCCCCCCAGCAGCAACTACGCGGAGTTGCTTGATGCCGCCATTCTGCGCAAACGATGCCGCGACTTTGACGGCGCGCATCGACTTTTTTCGCAAGCCTACGCCTTGGAGAAGCAAGACCCCAAGCTCTTGCACGAGTACGCCCAGACCAAAATGAAGCTCAACGAGGCTCAGAATCCAAACCTCCGGTCTGGACGCGAGACTCGACGACGCCTGGCCCGCGAGGCCTCGGAGCTGCTCCGATCAGCCATTCAGCTTGCCGACAGCGATCAGCGCGCGGCCTGGTGTTGGCACGATCTCGCGAAAGTGTTGGGCTGGCAGCGGAAACCGGTGAGCGAAATCGAGGAGGCCTACCGCAAGGCTATCTCGCTGCTCCCGGAGGAACCTCGCTTCGCGGTGGACTACGCGAAGTGGCAGGAGAGGGAACAGGACCGAGACTGAGGACAGGTCACCTTTTCGGCCCGGTGCCGCGACGCTAAAGGAACTTCAGCCGGCGGGCGGCGAAGCAGACCATCCGCCACAGCAGCCAGCCATGCTGCCAGCGGTGGATGTTGGTGGAGCCGTAGGTGCGGGCGGCGTAACGAACGGGCAGGTCCACAATGCGGAGATTCAGGCGGGCCGCACCGAAAAGGAGGTCGAAATCGCCGAACGGATCGAAATCCCCGAAGTAGGCACGGTGGGCGGCGATGCGCTCGTAGTCGCGCCGGAACAGGACTTTGGTGCCGCAGAGGGTGTCTTTGAGCGGCTGGCCGATGAGCCAGGTGAACGCCAGACCGAAGAACTTGTTGGCCACCATGTTCAGGAACTGCATGGAGTCCTGTTCCATGGGATAGACCAGGCGGACGCCGTTGACGAAGTCGCCCAGGCCGCTCCGCAACACCTCGTAGAACTTGGGCAACTGCTCGGGAGGAACGGTGAGGTCCGCGTCGAGGATGAAGAGTACGTCGCCGGTGGCCTGGGCAAAGGCTTCCCGCACGGCGCCTCCCTTGCCGCGGGAGGCCTGTTTGAGCAGGACGATCTTGCGCTCGGGATGCCGCGCGGCGGCGGCCTGCGCCTCCTGCCAGGTATGGTCCGAGGACCCGCCTTCGATGAGGATGATCTCGGTGCCCGCTCCCATTTCGGGCAGCCGGGTGAACGCGGCTTCGATGTTACCCGCCTCGTTCCGCGCGGGGATGATAACGGAACAGGTGAAGTGCGTGGTGTCAGAGACTTCGGCCTTCGGGCGCGCGACCTGGAAGACGGTGAGGCAGAAGGGCGAGAGGAGCGGGGCAAGCCAGCGATTGAAGAGCGTTTCGAGAAGCGGCGTGCCGAGCGGCCACAGGATGCGCGTTTCGGTGCGGATCCACTCCCAGCCGGCGAGGTGGAGGAGGTTCCGCACGTCGTCGGAGGAAAGCCAGTTCTGGGGCGGCGTGGGGGCCTTCCACCCGAGGTTGGCGGCGAAGTTCAGCACGGGCCGCCAGAGGTTGTTGTGGAAATTCAGGATCAGCCGCGTGCGCGGATGCGCGACCTCGCGCAACCGAGCCAGCACTGCTTGAACGTCGGTCAGATCGTTGACCAGATCGGACAGGATGATGTAGTCGAACGGTTCAGTGGCGTTGAACGTGGCGGCGTCGGCAACCTGGAATTCGAGGCCGGGGTGCCGCTCCTTCGCCAAGGCGACCATGCCGGGGGAAAAGTCGATGCCGAGACCGCTAGCGGGTTGCACCGCGGCGAGCAGGTCCCCCACCCCACAGCCGACTTCGAGCACCCGGGCGCCCGCCGGCACGAGGAAACGGTAGTAGCGGAAGAGGAGTTGGTGATACCAGCGCTGGGCTTCGCGGGAGCGAAACCGGGCCCGTTGCTCGTAGAAGGCCTGCCGGTCGATCATGTGTTCCGGGCGCGATCCTACGCGCTGGTCCGGCGGAATACAACGCAGTTGCGGCGATGGCGAAGGCGCGACACGTTTCGCATGTCATTGCGCGAAATCCGTCTTGCATTTCCTCCATGTTTGCGGGATAGAGCCTTAGCGATAGCCTGAAGCGGTTTGTCAGCTCCTTTGCAAGACTATGAACAATCCGGTCCAGCCCAAGGATGGCGCATTGCCGCGCCGTGAGTTCCTCAAACGTTCCGTTGCCACCGCCGGCGGCCTGGCAGCCGCAGGCACACCGACCTTGACGGCGGCCGAAGGCCAGCGGGCGCCCGCCGCGCGGGTAGCCCGTCCCGCCGCCGCCCGCCGCTACAACACGGCCTATGCGGGGCTGCGCCTGAACCGGGTGGCCTTCCCCATGGGGGGCATCGGGGCGGGGATGATCTGCCTGGAAGGGACCGGCGCGCTGTCGCACTTCTCGCTGCGCAACAAGCCGGAGGTCTACCACGAGCCGTGCGTGTTTGCGGCGGTGGCGATCCGGGGTAAGGAGAAGCTGGCGCGGGTCATCGAGGGACAGGTGCCGGGCTGGAAGCTCTACGGCGCGCCGGGAACCGGGAATGGCGCGGCGGGCAGCTCGTTCGGCCTGCCCCGGTTTGGGAGAGCCACCTTCGAGGCCAAGTTCCCGTTTGGCACGGTCGGCCTGGTGGACCGCAACATGCCCTTGGAGGTGCAGGTCACCGGCTGGAGTCCGTTCGAACCGGGGGATGCGGACAACGCGAGCCTGCCGGTGGCGGCGTTGGAGTACAAGTTCATCAACCGGGGCAAGGAGGAGGTTGAGGCCGTATTCTCGTTCAACGCCAAGAATTTCATGGCGGTGGGCTCGAACGCCCAGGGGATCAAGCCCCTGCCCGGCGGGTTTGCGCTGTGGGGAGCCGCGCCGAAGGACAAAGCGTGGGAGCAGGGGGCGTTTAGCGCCACCGTGAGCGAACCGGAAGCCAAGGTGAACCACGCGTGGTTCCGGGGCGGCTGGTGGGACGGACTGACGCTGGCTTGGAAGGACGTTGCCGAAGCGGCGTGCTACGACCGCCCGCCGATCGCCGACGACAAGCCCGCGCCGGGCGCGTCGTTGTTCGTGCCGTTCAAACTGGCCCCAGGTGAGAGCCGCACCGTGACCCTGCGCCTGGCCTGGCACGTGGGGGTGACCAACCTCCGCATCGGGGGCGACCCCAAGGACACCGCGCCCGGGGACCAACCGACCGAGGCCAATTACCGTCCGTGGTACACGAGCCGCTTTGCGGACATCGAAGCGATCACCACCTACTGGCGCGACCAGTACGCGGCGCTGCGGGAGAAGTCCAAGCGTTTCAGCGATTGTTTCCAGGACACCACCCTGCCGCCGGAGGTGGTGGAGGCGGTGGCCGCCAATTTGACGATTCTGAAATCGCCCACGGTGCTGCGCCAGGCGGACGGACGGCTCTGGGCGTGGGAAGGCTGCGGCGACAACAACGGCTGCTGCCACGGCTCCTGCACGCACGTGTGGAACTACGCGCAAGCAATCCCGCACCTGTTCCCGAACCTGGAGCGCACGTTGCGGGAGACCGAGTTCGGCCCTTCGCAAGACACGCGCGGACACCAGACTTTCCGCAGCAACCTGCCCATCCGGCCGGTGGTGCACGATTTCCACGCCGCGGCCGACGGCCAGTTGGGCGGGATCATGAAGGTCTACCGCGAATGGCGGGTGGGCGGTGACTTGGAATGGCTAAAGCGGCTTTGGCCGAAGGTGAAGGCCAGCCTGGACTACTGCATCGAGACCTGGGACCCCGGCCGCAAGGGCGTGGTGGAAGAACCGCACCACAACACCTATGACATCGAGTTCTGGGGTCCGGACGGGATGTGCACCAGCTTCTACCTGGGAGCGCTGCAGGCGTTGATCCTCATGGGCGAGGCGCTCAAGGAGGACGTGGCCGCCTACAAGGAACTGCTGGACAAGGGTACGAAGGTCACAGAAACGGACCTCTATGACGGCGAGTACTTCATCCAGAAGATCGAGTGGAAGAACCTGAAGGCGGCGAATCCGGTCGAAGTGAAGAGCTTCGGCGGCGACTACTCGCCCGAAGCCCGCGCCCTGCTCGAGAAGGAAGGGCCGAAATACCAGTATGGCCGGGGCTGCCTGTCCGATGGCGTGCTGGGCTCGTGGCTGGCGCTGGTTTGTGGGGTGGGCCAGGTGCTCGATCGCGCCAAGGTGGCCAGCCACCTGAAGTCCGTCCACAAGTACAACCTGCGGCGCGATCTCTCCCAACACGCCAATCCGCAGCGGCCCGCTTATGCCGCAGGGAGCGAGGGCGGCTTGCTCATCTGCAGTTGGCCCAAGGGCGGCCAGTTGTCCCTCCCCTTTGTCTATTCGGACGAAGTCTGGACGGGGATCGAATACCAGGTGGCTTCGCACCTGATGTGCCTGGGGATGGTTGAGGAGGGACTGGAAATTGTGCGCACCTGCCGCAATCGCTATGACGGCCGGGTCCGCAATCCCTTCAACGAGTACGAATGCGGCCACTGGTACGCGCGGGCCATGTCCTCCTACGGCTTGATCCAGGGATTGTCCGGCGCGCGGTATGATGCGGTCGAAAAGGTGCTGTACCTGCGCCCGACCGTGAAGGGCGACTTCCGCGCGTTCCTGTCCACGGCTACGGGTTATGGCACCGTGGGCGTCAAGGACGGCAAGGCGTTTCTGGAAGTGCGCTCGGGCCAGATCGAGGTCAAGGAAACGCGTTACGAACCGGTGGCGTAGCGCCGGCGCATCGTTTGGGGCGGGCGCGGGCGGAGTTGAGGCCGCTCCGCCGCGGCGGCTTCAGTACCCGCGGCCAAGTGATCGGCGCTGGCTGGAGCGTTCTGCGTCCCGGCCACGTCGCATTCACGCACCGAATGTCGCCTGGCCAAGTGGGCGACGAGCAACGCACTGGCGGCGGCAGCGAGCAGATGCTTGAGGGCGTGCCCACTGAAGCCAACGACTTGCAGGCACTGGCTGTCGAGCGCTTCGAGAACCTTCGCGACCGCGTAGGCTCCCAATACCCACCACCAGAGGCCCGGGGCGGTTCCCCTGGCCTGGGCGGAGGCGAGCAGGATGGGCATCAGCAACATGGGGACGAACTGGATGAGCCCGTAAAGCCTCAGATCTCCGGTGCCGAGCCAGAAGAGCACGCTCAACGGACCCGCCAGAAGGAGGCTGAGCTTGGCGGCTGAGTTCAACTCGCCGAGCGTCTCCTGCCACAGGGCGGCGAAGAAGCAAAGGAAGAGCGCGGAGAGCGGCAAGCGGTCCCACACGAGGGTGGCGTCCGAAGGCGCCCAATGGTACCAGGCCGAGCCGAGACCGGTGAGGGCCAGACTCACGAACAGAGCGCCATAGACATCACGACCGGGACGCCACCGGGGATCGTGGCGGTAGCGCCACAGGAAGGCGAGACCCGCCAGACCCGCCAGGAGGATTGGCAGGTTGGTGACGAAATTCCAGAAGTTGGGCAGACCGAACAGCGTGCGGTGGTCGGCGAAGGCGTGATAGGGCTGCGACTGGGCAATCGGCCCGTGCCACGCGAGAATGGCCACCGCCAGCAGGGTGAGCCCCAAGGCGAACCGTTGAAACGAAGTGTGCTCGTTCATGGGAGCAACTTAAGGTGGTCCGTGCCCGGGGCCCAAATTGATAAAACCAATCCTCGAATTGAGCCAAACCGCCGGGCGGACGCGGAGGTTGAGCAGCCGTGCGCCGGGCAAGTTTGCGCGTGCTTTTCGCCGCCTCGTCGATAGGCTGAGCCGCATGAACAGGTCAGAATCGGAACGGCTTTTCGCCGAAGCGCTTCGATGGATTCCCGGGGGGGTGAACTCCCCAGTCCGGGCGTTTCGCGCCGTGGGCGGCACGCCCTTTTTTGCCAAGCAGGCGGCGGGCTGCCGCCTCTGGGACGCGGATGGCAACACCTACGTCGATTACGTGGGCACTTGGGGTCCGGCCATCCTGGGGCACGCGCCAAAGGCGGTGATCGACGCGGTGAAGCACGCGGCGGAAGCGGGGACCAGCTTCGGGGTGCCGAACACCTACGAGGTGGAATTGGCGAAGCGGTTGTGCGCCGCCGTGCCGAGCCTCGAGAAGGTGCGGCTCTGCAACTCGGGGACGGAAGCCACGATGTCGGCAATCCGGCTGGCGCGCGGTTTCACGAAGCGGGACAAGATCATCAAGTTCGAGGGTTGTTACCACGGACACGTGGACTCGTTGCTCGTGAAAGCGGGCTCGGGCGCGCTCACATTTGGGGCGCCGGATAGCGCGGGCATCCCCGCCGCCTTCACCCAACATACCATTCCGTTGCCGTTTAACGATCTCGAAGCCGTGCGTGCGGGCTTCAAGGCGAATCCCGGCCAGATTGCGGCGATCATCGTGGAACCGGTCCCGGGGAACGCGGGCTTGTACCTGCCCAAGCCGGGCTATTTGGAAGGGCTGCGGCAGATCACGCAGACCGAAGACGCCCTGCTCATTTTCGACGAAGTCATGACCGGCTTTCGGCTGGCGTGGGGCGGGGCCCAGGAAGTGTATGGGATCAAGCCGGACCTGACCTGTCTGGGCAAGATCATCGGCGGCGGGCTGCCGGTCGGCGCGTTTGGCGGGCGGGCCGGGATCATGGATCTGCTGGCGCCGCTGGGGCCGGTCTACCAGGCGGGAACGCTCAGCGGAAATCCGCTGGCCACGGCGGCGGGCATAGCTGCCTTGGATGCCCTGGCTGCCAGCAACGCCTATGTGAAGCTGGAGGCGTTGGGCGCGCAACTGGAAGAGGGCATGCTTAGCGCGGCCCGCGCGGCCAACGTCCCGGTCCAGTTCGTGCGCAAAGGCGCCATGTTCTGCGGCTACTTCACTGACCAGCCGGTGTATTCCCTTCAGGACGCCATGCGCAGCGACCGCGCCCGGTTCGGCAAGTACTTCCACGCCATGCTGGATCAGGGCGTGTTCTTCGCGCCGTCCCAATTCGAGGCCGGGTTCCTCTCGGTGGCGCACACGCCGGAGGACATCCAGTTCACTATCGACTGCGCCGCCAAGGCCTTTCGCCAGCTCTAGCTCGTTATGCGCATCCTCGCCATCGACCACGGAACCACGCGCATGGGCATCGCGCTGAGCGACGAACTCCGGATCATCGCCCAGCCGCTGGAGTACATCCCGGCCGAACCGCTGGCGGCGTTTCTGGACCGCCTGCGGCAGATCGTGCGCGAGAAGGAGGTCAGCCTGGTGCTGGTCGGCATGCCGCGCAACATGGATGGTTCATACGGCCCGGCGGCGGAGAAAGTGCGGGGATTTGTGGCGGCCCTCAAGGAAGCCCTTACCATCCCGATCAGGACGTGGGACGAACGGCTTACCTCCGCCCAGGCCAACCGCATCATGACCCAGAGCGGCGTGCGCCGGGAAAAGCGGCGGGAGAACGTGGACAGCATGTCGGCGGCGATCCTGCTCCAGAGTTTCCTGGATAGCTCGCCGGCGGCTTAGTCGGTTTCGCGGCCGAGGCCGGCCGATACCTCAGCGCACGTCATGGCGGATACCTCCCTCAAGTTCAAGCTGACGGTCGCGTTCGAAGGCACGAACTACGCCGGGTGGCAGATGCAGAAAACCGGGCTCGGGGTCCAGCAGGTGATCGAAGAGGCCCTGGCCAAACTCTTCCGCTCGCACCCGATTCTCCAGAGCTCGAGCCGCACCGACGCGGGCGTGCATGCGCTGGGCATGGTGGCGCATTTCGAGCTGCCCCGGGCGGAGTTCCGCATGCCTTTGGCCAAGCTGCCGCTGGCCCTGAACGCCCACCTGCCGGAGGACATTCGCATTGTGCGCGCCCAGCGCGCCCCGGCGGCCTTCCACGCCCGCTTCTCGGCGCGGGGCAAGCAGTACCGTTACTTCATTTGGAACCACCCGGCCACCAACCCGCTGTTGCGCCACCAGGCGTGGCATGTTCCCCGGCAACTGGACGTAACGGCCATGCGCACCGCCGCCGCGCACTTTGTGGGCCGCCATGATTTCGCCTCCTTCGCCGCCAACCCGGGGTATGACATCGGCCCGTCGGTGAGAACGCTTGGCAAATGCGACCTGCTCCAGCGCGGCCCGCTGCTCACCCTCATCATCGAGGCCGATGGCTTCCTCTACAAGATGTGCCGGGGCATCGCGGGAACCCTGGCGCAAGTGGGCTTGGGCCGGCTGCCCGCCGCGTCCATCCCGCAGATCCTCGCGCACCGCGACCGCCGCACGGCCGGGATGACCGCGCCCGCCCACGGGTTGGTCCTTTGGAAAGTGTTCTATCCCGCCAAGCTGCCGGTCCTCTCGGCCAGCGCGCCGACGGAGTGCGCCGTGGAATGACTCTCGCTATGGCAGCCGTGACAGCAGGCCGGCGTCGGGAGACCATGGAGCAGATCGAAGCGCTCGTTCCCCGGGCCACTCCCCTGCCCTGCTCGTGACATGAATCTGGTGCTGCTGGAACCCGAGATCCCCCCCAACACGGGGAACGTGGCCCGGCTTTGCGCCGCCACTCGGACCACTCTGCACTTGATCGAGCCCTTCGGCTTTCGCTTGGAAGACAAGGATCTCAAGCGGGCTGGCATGGACTACTGGAACCATGTCCGCTGGCATCGTTGGAGGTCCTGGGAGGCTTTCCGCGCCCACTTGCCCGCAGACGCCCGATTGTGGTTCATCGAGTGCGATGGTCCCCGCCATTATGCGGAGGTCGCCTACCGACCCGATGACTGGCTGGTCTTCGGGCGGGAGACAGCCGGCTTGCCGAAGGCGCTGCTGGAGGCCAATCGCGACTCCTGGCTGCGCATCCCGATGTTCAATGCCGAAGCCCGTTCGCTTAACCTATCGAACTGCGCGGCCTTGGTGCTCTTTGAGGCCTTGCGCCAGAATGGGTTCGAGGGGGAGGTGGGTGCCGGTGCGCACCCGGCAACCTAAGAAAGCCTGTAAACGAGTTGAACCGGTTCAAGCCATTAGACCAAACGGTGCCGATGCACGTCAGGGTGCAGGCTTGTCATTCAGCGCGAGCGGCGAAACGGGAGTCTGGGCGGCACCTGATGCCAGATAGCGACGCAACTCCTCGTCATTGACGAGGCGCAGCCCTTGAAACGGGTGTTCCGCCGCCCATCGTCGCGTGTTTTCGCAGAGTTGATGGATATCGTAGCCCGCCTCGCGCGCCAATTCGTCCTTAACCCGCCAGACTTCTTCAAGAATCGGATCGCATTTCATAGCCAGACTCTCCCATCAGTTCGAGCGGAGTACAAACGGTTGGCAGCCTCCAACCCCGACCGATGGCCTCTCGTTCCAACCGGCGCAGGACCTGTGCATTCGCCAAATGACGGCAGTTCCATGTCAAAAGGTAGTCCAACCCCGCAACCGTAGCGACCGCCAGATGAATGGAATCAGACCGGGCGGCAATCGGCAGAGCACCCGTCCGAAGGAACTCCGCAGCAAGACTCTCGACCTCGGCACTGATTGAGAGCGCGGGTACCGACGCGAGGGTCGCCAACCTCAGGGATGCCTGCACAGGATCGCCCCTTGATACTTCGACGAGAGTCTCATCCGAGGTCATGCATTGAAAGCGCGGTCGCTGTTGACTCCACCAGTCTCGCGTTGCCTGCTGATGCGCAGCGATCACCAGATCACGGCTGTTCCCGGCAACCAGCAGGCTCACCACGCTTGTCTCTATGTAAACCGTCTCCATACGAAGGAGTATTGTCAGCCTAGGCTCAAACTGGGGCTTTGCAAGTTCACCTTCAGGGAGAGTTGCGCTGGCCATTGGCTGGCGGCCGCAAAGGCCTCTGCAACGGCCGGTCTGCTCCAGACAACACCGTCTTCTGGGCCTCCTCCGTTTACTCCTGTAACACCCGCGTGCCGGTGGTGTCCTAAACGGTGTATGCGCGAGTCTGTGCAAACCAAGCAGGCGGCAGCCCCTCAAGGCTTTACGCTGATCGAGTTGCTGGTGGTGATTGCCATCATCGGGATTCTGGCCGGGATGCTGCTCACGGCCCTGGCCAACGCGAAGGTCCGGGCCCAGTCCGCCGGCTGCCTCAACAACCTCAAGCAGTTGTCCCTCTGCTGGCTGATGTATTGCGGCGACAACAACGACCGCATGCCCGGCAACCTCGCGCTCAACCCGGGGGACCTTTCCAAACGGGACGCCTGGGGCGCCGACCCGTCCTCCTGGCTCCAAGGCAATGCGTGGTCCGACACCTCCCCCACCAACCTCCAGCGCGGCGTGCTCTATCCGTACAACCACTCCCTGGGCATCTACCGCTGCCCCGCCGACCGCTCCACCGTGCGGGACCAAGGCAAACTCCCGCGCACGCGCAGCGTGTCGATGAGCATGTACATGAACTTCCGGCACGACCCCGCCTTCGCGGAGTACAGCATCTGCTGGCACCGGCTGGGAGACGTTCAGAACCCGGGGCCATCCCGCGCCGCGCTCTTCATCGACGAGAATGAGAAGAGCATCCAGCAGAGCGCCTTCGGCATCAACGCCCCGGACAACCTCACCATGTTCGACGGCTCGCTCTGGACCTGGGTGAGTTTTCCCGCCACGCGCCATCAAAACGCCGGGTTGCTCAGCTTTGCCGACGGCCACGTCGAACTCTGGCGCTGGCGCGAACCGAACACCACCCGCATCGCCCAGATGAACGACTGGACGGTGATGAAACCGGCGGTCCCGAACACCGACCGCGATCTGAGCCGCTTCTTCCAAGTGGTGCCGGAAAAGGTGCCGATTCCCTGAGGCACGACGGGCTTGACGACCGGGGGGAGCGCCGGGAGAGTGGGGGTGTCAACGCAACCTGGTCGATGTCTATGTCCACTTCACTTGCTTCTCGTGTCGAATC
>CAYYMW010000049.1:0-19542 GCA_964472515.1 uncultured Verrucomicrobiota bacterium
TGCCGCGCCCGCGTGGGGGGAGGGGGGATCGGCATGGCAAAAGCGTGACAGTTCGTCCATCCCGGGTAGAATGTCCAGACGGTTGCGTTGGCAACCGACCACAATCTGAAATATGCGCTCTGATGTTATCAAAAAGGGCTCCGAGCGGGCGCCGCACCGCAGCTTGCTGCGCGCCACCGGATCCATCCACAGCGACGACGATTTCAACAAGCCCTTCGTGGCGATCTGCAACAGCTATACCGACGCCATTCCCGGGCATGCCCACTTGAACGAGGTGGGGATGCTGGTGAAGCGGTTGGTGCGCGAGGCGGGGGGCGTGCCGTTCATTTTCAACACGATCGGCGTGGACGACGGCATCGCCATGGGCCATTCCGGCATGAAGTACAGCCTGCCGTCGCGGGAGTTGATCGCGGACACGGTAGAGACGATGGTCCGCGCGCATTGTTTCGACGGCATGGTGTGCATCCCGAATTGCGACAAGATCGTGCCGGGCATGCTCATGGCCTCGATGCGCCTGAACATCCCCACGATCTTCGTGAGTGGCGGGCCGATGGCAGCGGGGATTGCCGAGCAGAAGCCCGTCGTGGAGGAACTGGCGGAGCATCTGAACCCCGCCTCGGCGAAGTCGGACCTGATCTCGGTCTTCAAGGGGGTGGCGGAACTGCAGGCGGGGAAGATTTCGCAGCAGCAGTTGGACCAGCTCGAGAAGACCGCGTGCCCCACGTGCGGTTCCTGTTCGGGGATGTTCACCGCCAACTCGATGAACTGCCTCTGCGAGGCGCTGGGCATGGCTTTGCCGGGCAACGGCACCATCCTGGCGGTTTCCAAGGAGCGGGAGGAACTGTATCGGCGGGCCGCCGCGCAGATACTGAAGTTGATCGAGCTCGATTTGAAGCCGCGCGACATCGCCACGCTGGAGGCGTTCGACAACGCGCTGGCGCTGGACGTCGCCATGGGCGGCTCCACCAACACGATCCTGCACACCCTGGCGATCGCGCGCGAGGCGGGGATCGAGTACGACATCGCCCGCATCGACGCCATCTCGCGGCGGGTGCCGTGCCTGAGCAAGGTTTCACCGTCGTCGAATTACCACGTCCAGGACGTACACCGCGCGGGGGGCATCCACACCATCCTGGGCGAACTGAAGCGCATTGACGAGGAGAACGGCTTCGCGGACGCCGCCTCGACCGGCAAGCCCGGGGCGCAGCGGATCTTGAACCTTTCCTGCAAGACGGTCACGGGCAAGACGCTGGGGCAGAACATTGCCGAATGGGATGTGCGCGGCGCCACGGTGTCGCCCGAGGCGCGGATCATCCGTGTTTCCGGGGCTTCGGCCCTCGTGCTGGACCCCAACGACAAGCTGGGGCCGGCGGGCATCTCGGCCAGCGGCAACCTGGCCCCCAAGCCGATGTTGTTCCATCCGGCCGACGAGAAGGCGCTCATCCTGTGGCGGCTGGCGGCGGCGTGGAACATCGCCGATGCCGCCACGGCCAGCGCACTGTTCGCCCCGAACGCGGAACTGGAGCTGGGTCCCGACCAGAAGCTGCAGGGAGCGGAAGCGATCCGCACCGCCCTGGAAGCGAGGCTGACCGAATCGCGCGGGCTGGTGCGCATGGAATTGGGCACCTTGAAGCAAACGCCGCTGCTGATTCTCTGGCAGTACCTCCGCGCCAGCGAGAAGCAGCGCACCGGTTTGCTGCGGGTGTCCCGCACCGGGCACGGACTGATCCGGAAGGCGTACTTCGACGTCCGGGAGGCTCCCATGCGGGAGGCCGAAGCGGCGGGCTTGGTGCCGTTCGATCCCGCGTTTCTGTTCAAGGCGGAGGACTGCATTCGCGCGGCTGGCACGGCTTACTCGGCGGACGGCGGCCTGGCAGTTCTTTATGGGCAACTCGCGCCCGAGGGTTCGGTGGTGAAGACCGCCGGGATCAGCGAAGGATTCAAGCAGTACTGCGGACCGGGCTTTGTGTTTGAAGGCCCCACGGTCATCTTTGAAAGTCAGGAAGAAGCCTGCGAGGGCATCCTGGGCGGCAAGGTGAAAGCTGGCGACGTGGTGATCATCCGCAACGAGGGGCCGCGCGGCGGGCCGGGCATGCAGGAGATGCTCTCCCCCACGAGTTACATTGTGGGCATGGGATTGGGCGACAAGGTCGCGCTGATCACGGATGGGCGTTTCAGCGGCGGCACGGCGGGCGCCTGCATCGGGCACGTCTCGCCCGAGGCGGCCGAGGGCGGCCCGATTGGCCTGCTCCAGGCGGGGGATCGCATCCGCATCGACTTCCCCAACCGGCGCATCGATATCGCCGTGCCTGAGGCGGAATTGGCGCGACGAAAGGAGGCCTTCCGGCCGGTGAAGCGTGAGCTGACCGGCTGGCTGGCGCGGTACCAGAAATTGGTCACCAACGCCAGCTCGGGCGGCGTGCTGGCCGTCTAGCGGCATTGATTCTGCTGGCGGAGCGGCCGCGATGGGCCGTCGCTCCGCCAGCCTACCTCATTCAGTCATGAACTTCTCCGTCCTTCCCGCTTTTCCGGTCGCACGTCCCCGCCGGTTACGGCAATCCGCACCACTGCGCCGGCTGGTGGCCGAGACCCGGTTGGATGCCGGGAGCTTCGTGTATCCGCTGTTCGTGCGCGCCGGCAGGAAGCTCCGCCAGCCCATCGGAGCCATGCCCGGGGTGTGCCAGCTTTCGCCCGACGAACTCGTCAAGGAAGCCAGTCAGGCGCATGCGTTGGGCATCCCGGCGGTGCTGCTGTTCGGCATCCCCGACCGGAAGGACGAGCGCGCCTCGGGGGCGTATGCCGCCAAGGGTATCGTGCAACAAGCCGTCCGGCTGCTGAAGCGGGAGTTGCCGAGTCTGCTGGTGATCACCGACGTGTGCCTTTGCGAGTACATGAGCCACGGGCATTGCGGACTCGTGGACACGCGGAAGGAAACCGGCGTGGTGGCCAACGACCCCACGCTCAAGCTGCTGGCCCGCACGGCGGTCAGCCATGCCGAGGCCGGGGCGGATATCATCGCGCCCAGCGACATGATGGACGGGCGCATCTCGACGATCCGGCAGGCCTTGGACGCGGCGGGATTTCCCGAGGCGCCGATCCTCAGCTACGCGGCCAAGCACGCCTCGGCGTTCTACGGTCCCTTCCGTGAAGCTGCGGAATCCGCGCCCAAATTCGGCGACCGGCGCAGCTACCAGATGGACCCCGCCAACGCGGCGGAGGCGCTGCGCGAGGTGGCGTTGGACATCCAGGAAGGGGCGGACATGGTCATGGTGAAGCCGGCGTTGACCTGCCTGGACCTCATCCACCGGGTGAAGACCGAGTTCGGGCTGCCCACGGCGGCTTATGCGGTCAGCGGGGAGTACTCGATGATCAAAGCGGCGGCGGCCAATGGCTGGCTGGACGAGAAGAAGGCCACCTTGGAAGCGTTGCTGGCGATTCGGCGGGCGGGCGCCGATTTCATCATCACCTACGCGGCGTGCGACGCGGCGCGCTGGCTCAAGGCGGGAGGTTGAGCGGCTACTGCTTGATCGTGTCGGTCTGGAAGATCGCGTAGAGGATCGTGCCGATGATGAGCACGCCCACGGCGACGCCGCCGATCAGGAACCACTTATTGAGCTTGTCGCTCTTCTTGGCGAAGGGCGACCCCATGACGCGCGTACCCTGTTCGAGTTCGTTGAGTTTGACGCCACCGGGAATCTTGCCGGTCTGCCCCATCGCCTTCTTGGGAGGAGGCGTGGTGGCAGTTGGGGCGGAACCCGTTGCCGGGGCGGAACCGTCATCCAAGCGGATTTCGAGTTTGCCCAACCGCAGAATCTGCCCGGGTTTGAGCACGGCTTCCTTGATCGGGTCGCCGTTGATGAAAGTCCCGTTGGTCGAGGCCAAGTCCTTGACTACCACTTCGTTACCGCGGAGGGCGATTTCGCAGTGGTGACTGGAAACCGAAGGCTCAGCCAGTTGGAAGGTGTTGTCCTCCAAGCGGCCGACAGTGGTACGCTCGAGCTTGAGCTCGTGGGTGGTCCCGGCGTAACCTTCGGTGAGGACAACAAGCTTGGCCATAGTACGGTTCGATTGGAGAGAATTACCCTTACTGTGTGCCTCAAGTCAAACAGTTTTCAGAGCAAAATCTGACCCTAGCCTTGGGCTAGAATAAGTTTCCTAAATTCATTAAACAACGGATTGGAATCGTGGGGTCCCGGGGAGGCTTCCGGGTGGTACTGGACGCAGAAGATGGGCTTCTGCACGTGGCGCATGCCCTCGACCGTCTGGTCGTTCAGGTTGAGCCGGTTCACCCGCACGTTGGAAGGGAGGCTGGCAGCATCCACCGCAAAGCCGTGGTTTTGGGAGGTGATCTCCACCTTGCCGGTTTCCAAGTCCTTGACCGGTTGGTTGGCGCCACGATGCCCGAATTTGAGCTTGAAGGTCTTCCCCCCGAAGGCCTGGCCCAGGATTTGGTGCCCCAGGCAGATGCCAAAGATCGGGAGGCCCTTTTCCACCAACTCCCGCACCGCTGCCACCGCGTAGCCCAAGGCTGCGGGATCCCCTGGGCCGTTCGACAGGAAGATGCCGGCAGGTTTGGACTGGAGGGCTTCTGCAGCGGTGGCGGTGGCTGGCACGACCCGGACCCTGAATCCTTCCTGGCGGAGGCAGCGGAGGATGTTGTACTTCATTCCGAAGTCGTAGGCGACGATGGGCAGGTCGGCCGGAGGCAAGGGCTTGCGCAGCGCTCGCGGGTCGCCGGTCTCGTCGGTGCCGAAGGCCAGACGAAAGCTGGCGCTCTGTTCGTCACGCTCGTCCCAGGAGAAGGCCTCCCGGTGGGTGACTTGCTTGACGTAGTCCACGCCGACCAATCCCGGCCACTCGCGGGCTTGGCGGACCGCCTCTTGATCGGTGATTTCCTCGGTGGAAATGAAGCCCTTGAGGGCGCCATGCACGCGCAGCCGCTTGGTCAAGGCCCGGGTGTCCACGCCCTGGATGCCGGGGATGCGGTTCCGCTCCAAGTATTCGGCCAGACTCATATCGGCGCGCCAGTTGCTCACGACGGGGGAAAGCTCGCGGACGGCGAAGCCGGACACGTGCGGCCGGTAGGACTCCACGTCCTGGGTGTTGATGCCGTAGTTGCCGATCTGGGGATAGGTCATCGCCACGATCTGGCCCTTGTAAGACGGATCAGTAAGGATTTCCTGATAGCCCGTCATCGAGGTGTTGAAGCACACCTCGCCGCAAGCGCTCGCGCGCGCCCCGAAGGGCTCGCCGCGCACTACCGTTCCGTCTTCCAGTGCCAATACAGCCTTCATCATGCTGGCCGAGTTTCAGCCGGGGCAGGATGCTAGGGCCGGAACCCTTGCGGTCAAGGTAATAGATGAGGCCGTAACGGGCGGCTGCGGGTCAGTTTGTCCAGGTCAGTGAGGGGTTGGGGTGGTGGAGGCAGGAGCAAGGCCTTACCGAACGCGGGGTTGGAGCCGCGGCAGGGGTGCGATGGACCCGGCCCACGGCGAAGTCGTTACTGCCGATCCGCGCCCGGCGCGGCTCGGGCGGCTCATGGTTTGCGTGCTGGAGCCTCACGAAAGCGCACGGGCAGGCTAATGGTTGGAGCGGAAACGCGATCCAGGCGGCGTGCCGTCGGGGTGCCAGTTGCTTCCAACTGTCGAATCCGACGGTCGGTGGGTGGCTCCGCCCGATGGGGTGCTGGTGGACCAGGGGATGGGAGTGGTTGGACCGCCCAGCGAAGGGCCGCGCGGCTGGGCTTGGTCCTGCTCCGCCGCCGGTTTGTGACGCGGTTTTCATCGCTTGATAGCGGCTCCGGTGGCAGGGAGGCTGTGGTGAGGAGGCTGTGCGTTACTCGTTGCGGATCATTGACTCTGGCGGCGGGTTGGTGTCTCATGGGACTGAATCTTGGTTGACATGCTGATGAAAGCCACAAACTTCGATTGGGCGCGGGCTGGACGGGTAATCGCGTTGGCACCGTTGATGTTGACGCTGGCCTTGCTGTGCGGTTGCGCGGCGGGCGGGGGGAAGCGGTTGCACGCGACGCCCAAGTGGACCCGGTTCGAGCACACGCTCGTCAGCTCGACGGACTACACCAACGCGGTGCAGGAGGTGGCGGTGAAGGTGACGTTTACCTCGCCCAGCGGCGTGGCGCGGGTGGTGGACGGATTTTGGGACGGGGGACGCACCTGGCGTGTGCGCACGCTCCCGAACGAGATGGGATTGTGGAAGTTCACCACGAGCTGCTCTGATCCGCGGAACCGGGGCTTGCACCGGCGGCGGGGGACGTTTCTGTGCACGGCGGCGCTGGACCGCACTTACCTGCAACAGCATGGGCCGGTCCAGGTCTCGCGTGACGGGCGGCGGTTGATGTACGAGGACGGCACTCCGTTCCTTTGGTTGGGGGATACGGCGTGGAACGGACCGTTGTTGTCCAAAGCCGAGGATTGGGAGCAGTACGCGATCCTGCGCTCGATGCAGGGATACTCCGTGGTGCAGTGGGTGACGACCCAGTGGCGCGCGGCTCCCGAGGGCGACGCGCTGGGAATGAGGGCGTACAGCGGCACAGAGCGGATCGACCTCAACCCGGCCTTTTTCCAGCGGCTGGACGCCCGGGCGGAGGCGTTGACGCGCGCGGGGTTGGTGAACGCCCCGGTGTTGCTGTGGGCCATCAATGGCGGCTCGAATCCGGGCATCAATCCGGGGGTATCGTTGCCGGAAGACCAGGCCATCCTGCTCGCGCGGTACATGGTAGCCCGCTGGGGCGCCGATCCGTGCGTGTGGATCCTGGCGGGGGACGGGAACTACCAGGGGGGCCAGGCCGAGAAGTGGAAGCGCATCGGGCGGGCGGTGTTTGGCGACCAGGTTCACGCTCCCGTGGTGATGCACCCCGGAGGCATGCAGTGGATCTATAATGAGTTCAAGGACGAACCTTGGATGGACATCCTGGGCTATCAGAGCGGCCACGGCGACGATGACGGGACCTTGAAGTGGCTGTGGTCAGGCCCGCCGGCGCAGGACTGGAAGAAGACGCCCGCCAAGCCGTTCATCAATCTGGAGCCGCCTTATGAGGATCATATCGCGTACCAGAGCCGGCAGCGCATCTCCGCCCAGACGACGCGCCGGGCCGTATGGTGGAGCCTGCTGGTCTCGCCCACGGCCGGGGTGACGTACGGCGGCCATGGCATCTGGGGCTGGGACGACGGCACCAAGGAGCCCACCGACCACGCGGGAACCGGCGTGCCGAAGCCTTGGAACAAGGCGGTGTTGCTGCCGGGCGGCCAGCAGATGTCGCATGCGGCGGCGTTGATGCGGTTCGTGGGCTTCGAGCAACTGGCGCCCGCGCCGGAGTTGCTGGCGAAACAGCCCGGTACCGAGGCGGCGAGCCGTTTCATTGCCGCGGCGGCGTCGCCGGCCAAGGACTTGGCGGTCATTTACGTGCCGGAGGACCGGCAGTTGGTGCTCAACCGGCAAGTCCTGCCCCAGCAGCCCGTCATGCGGTGGTTCAACCCGCGCAGCGGCGAATGGCAAGACGCGGCGGCGGTGGTGGAGAACCAGCAGTTGACCTGCACCACCCCGGCGGAAGGGGACTGGGTGCTGGTGATCAAGGGGCGGCCGTAGGCAGGTTGCGCGCGCCCTCGGTGAACGCGACTGACACGAAGCGCGGCTCAGCCCGGGGCCTGCAAGCGACGCATCCTCCGGGCCGGACCAAGCCAGCCCTCCCCTTCAGGGCGGGCTTTTTGACGATGGACACCCGCGCCGGCTTTGGCCATCCTTTCCCCGTACGGCACGCTCTTGAGACAAAGCTATGAGAACATTAGTCATCGGCATTGACAGCGGCACGCAATCGACCAAGGCGCTGGTCTTGGATGTCGGCAAGCGCAAAGTCCTGGCCACGGCTTCCCAGAAGTACGGCCTAGTCTCCGGTCTCCCTCCCGGCGCCAAGGAGCAGCAGCCGGAATGGTGGCGGGAGGCAACCGCCAAGGCGATCAAGCTTGCGCTGAAGGAGGCCAAGGCGTCGGCCGGCGAGGTCAAGGCGATCGGGGTCAGCGGGCAGCAGCATGGCTTTGTGCCGCTGGACAAGGACGGCAAGGTCATCCGCCCCGCCAAGCTGTGGTGCGATACCGTGACGGCGGCCGAATGCGAGGAGATCATGACCGCGCTCGGCGGGATGAAGGCGACCATCAAGGCGCAGGGATTGGCGGTCCTGCCGGGGTTTACGGCGTCGAAGATTCTCTGGTTGAAAAAGAACGAGCCGCAGAACTTCGCCCGCCTGGCGACGGTGCTGCTGCCGCATGACTACCTTAATTTCTGGCTGACCGGCCGGGCCGCGATGGAGTTTGGCGACGCCAGCGGCACGGCCTTGATGGACGTCCGCAAGCGCCGTTGGTGCGAGGCGACGCTCAAAGCGATTGATGCCGACCTGATGGGCAAGCTGCCGACCCTGATGCCCAGCGATCAACCGGTCGGGACGCTCTCGGCGGCGACGGCCAAGGCGCTGGGGCTCAGCCCGGAGACCCTGGTGAGCGCGGGCGGCGGCGACAACATGATGGGCGCCATTGGCACGGGCAACACGCGCCCCGGGGTGATCACGGCGAGTTTCGGCACCAGCGGCACGATCTACGCCTGCGCCGAGCGTCCAGTGGTGGACCCCAAGGGCGAGATTGCCGCCTTCTGCGACTCCACCAACCGGTGGCTGCCGTTGCTCTGTACCATGAACGTGACCGTGGCCACCGAAATGGTCCGGCGCTCGTACGATTGGGAGATCGGCGAATTCGACGCTGCCTCGACCAAGTGTCCTCCGGGGGCGGACGGCTTGGTGCTCCTGCCTTACCTGGAAGGCGAGCGCACTCCCAACGTGCCGGCGGGCACGGGCGTGTTCCTGGGTGTCAACCACCGCACCTTCACGCCGAATCACTTTGCCCGGGCGGCCATGGAGGGCGCGACCTTGGGGATGAACTACGGTTTGCGGCGGCTGGCGGAGCTGGGCGTGAAACCCAGCCAGATTCGCGCGACCGGCGGCGGTTCGCAGAAGAAGGTCTGGCGGCGGATCATGGCCGACGTCTTCGGAACGCCGGTGGTGACGTTGAAGGTGGCCGAAGGCGCAGCCTATGGTGCGGCGCTGCAGGCCTTCTGGTGCTGGCGTCTCCAACAGGGCGACAAGGCCGGCATCGAGGATATCACCGACGAGTTCGTGACGCTCAACGCGGCCGAGGCCACCGATCCGATCCCGGCGAATGTCGAGGTCTACCGGCAGATGCAGGCGTTGCAGGACAAGCTCTCGCTGGCGCTCCGGGATGCCTTCATGGACCACCGCAAACTGGTAAGCCAAGCCTAACCCAAATGCCGCCGGCCAGTGCGATTTTTGCAGGCATCTGGCTTGGCGGGCTGGATTTTTCGTCAGTTTGGTAGCATCTTTAACTATGAAATTCATTCTCTCGGCCCACAATCTGACCCCGACCACCGCCATCGAGCAGCACATCCTCGATCATATCGATCGTTTGGAGCACCTGGATCGTTGGGCGGTGGACGCCCGGGTCTTCCTCGAGTTCGACAAGACGAAGGTGCCTGAGAAGCAGTTCAAGTGCGCGGTGCGGTTGGGGGTGCGCGGGCCGGATCTCTTCGCGGAGGACGTGGAGGGCGATCTTTACGCGGCCATCGACCTGGTCTTCAAGAAAATCGAGCAGCAGATCCGCAAGCGCCACAGCAAGCGCAAGGCGGTGAAACACAGCGAGGCGTCGCGTCTGAAGCGCGCCCACCAGGAGAAGCATCTCGCCTAGCCAGGCGGTCGTTCACATCCCAGCATTGGCTCGGCCGGAACGGGCGCAGGAGGGGGGTACGCCCCATCTCCTGAGTCGTCCCGGCAGGAGGTACGATTTGTGAATGCGGTGCGGACCATGGTGAGGGCGCGAGTTCTCCTTCCGGTCAGCGGACCGCCCCTCGACAACGGAGCGATGCTGATCGAGGGCGGGGTGATTCGCGCGGTAGGTCCGTGGGCCGGGTTCAACCGGACACGGACAGGCCCGGTGCTTGATCTGGGCGAGCAGGTCCTGCTGCCGGGGTTGATCAATGCCCATTGCCACCTCGACTATACGGACATGGCGGGAAGCCTCCCGCCACGGGCGTCGTTCAGCGACTGGATCAAGCAGATTGTCCAAGCCAAGGCCGAATGGGGCTTTTCCGAGTATGCCCAGTCGTGGGTGAATGGCGCCCGCGCGCTGTTGGCCAGCGGCACGACGTTCGTCGCGGACCATGAAGGAGTGCCGGAGCTGTTGCCGTATGTCTGGGAGTGCTGCCCGTTGCCGGGAATCACCTTCTTGGAGGTGATGAACGTGCGGAATCGGCGGTCACCCGGGGAGGCCGTCGAGGAGGCCGTCACTCACTTGAGAAGCCTGCCCACCGGGCAATGGGGCAGGGGATTGGCGCCCCACGCGCCCTACAGCACGACGCCCGAGTTGCTGCGGCTGAGCGCTCAACGGGCCCGGCGGGAACAGTGGAGGCTGTCCATGCATGTGGCGGAGTCGGCGGAAGAGAACGCCATGTACTGCCGCCGCGAAGGAGCCATGTTCCATTGGCTGGCTGGGATGGGGCGGGATATGTCGGATTGTGGCGTCGGTTCGCCGATTCGCCTGCTGGAGGAGACTGGATTGCTGGGGCAAGGGACCTTGGCGGTCCACAGCAACTACCTTGCGCCCGGCGACGCCAACCGCCTGGCCAGGCATGGTTGCCATGTGGTGCACTGCCCGCGCAGCCACGACTATTTCGGGCACCAGCCTTTCCCGTACGATGACTTGGCGAAGGCCGGAGTCAATGTGTGCCTGGGTACCGACAGTCTCGCGACGGTCAAGACCTCTCCCAGGCGCCGGCCTCCGTTCAGCCTGCTTGCCGAGATGGCCACGCTGGCGGCCAAGCGGCCCGGCCTGTCGCCCGATCGCCTCCTCCGCATGGGCACGATTCATGGCGCGGCGGCGCTCGGATTGACCGCTCAGGGACGACTTGCCCCCGGGGCGCAGGCGGACTTCATCGCCGTTCCCTTTCAGGGTGCGGCGGCGGACGCGGCCGAGGCGGTCATTCACCACCCGGGGCCGGTGTCGGTCTCGTTCATTCGGGGAGAACAGGTGCATCCTGTTCCCGTAACGAATCGCTAAGATGGACGCTCCTTCCTTAACGCCCTCGCCCTCGCTCGAACCGCAGCGGGTGGCGCTGGTCACCGGCGGCAGCAGTGGACTCGGCGCGGCCATGGTGGCGGCCTTCCGCGAGGCCGGCTGGCAGGTCGTGGCGGCCTCGCGGCACCCGCCGGAGGCGCGTCCCGGCGTGCATCCCCTGGCCATGGATGTGACCGAGGCCGGGTCGGTGGAGCGCGGCTTCACCGAGATCGCCGAACGCTGGGGGCGCTTGGACGCCTTGGTGAATAACGCCGGCATCACCGCCGACCGGCTCCTGGGCAACCTGACCGAGGCCGACTGGGACGCCGTGCTCGACGTGAGCCTGCGGGGCGCTTTTCTGTGCGCGCGGGCGGCGTTGCCGCTGATGGTTCGGCAGCGGTCCGGGCACATCGTCAACATCGCCAGCTTCAGCGGACGCTATGGCAACCGGGGCCAGACCAACTACGCGGCGGCCAAGGCGGCGCTGCTGGGGATGACCCTCGCCTTGGCGCGGGAGATGGGGCTGGAGAACGTGCAGGTTAACGCGGTGTTGCCGGGCTTCCTGCGCACGGCCATGACGTCGGGCTTGCCGCCTGAAGTGGTGGAGAATGCGACGCGGATGAACGCGCTGGGACGATTGGGGACCGTCGAGGAAGTGGCGCGGTTTGTGGTCTTCCTGACCACGATGCAGCACGTGTCCGGTCAGGTCTTCCAGTTGGACAGCCGGATTCTGCCGTGGACGTAGCGTGCGCCAAATCAAACGGGGCGGCGTTATAGCGCCGCCCCGCACGAGTGAAGCCGGACAAGATCAGCCTTGGATCAGCCGCTTGGCGGCGGCCACCATGCCCGCGGCGGTAAGGCCGTACTTGCTGTACAGCTCGTCCGCGAGATAGGCCGACTGCCCGAACTCGCCCGGGATGGCCAGCGACTGCAGCCGGTGGGCTACACCCGCGCACGACAGCGCGTGGGACACCTGCGCGCCCATGCCGCCGACCAACTGGTGATCCTCAATGGTCACCACGCGGCCCTGGCAGGCCTTGACCGCTGCCCCGATGGTCTCCACATCGACGCGGTTCACGAACGGGTTGTTGATGACCGTCGCGGAAATGCCCTGCGCGGCGAGCTGTTTGCCCGCTTCGATGGCCTTGCTCACGAGCGTGCCGCAGCCGATCAGCACCACGTCCTTGCCCTGCGAAAGCACCTGGGCCTTGCCCCACGGGTACTGCGCGCCTTCCACCCACGCCAGGGGGTAGTTCTCGCGGCCCACGAAGAAGACCACGCTCTCGCCGTCTTCGCCCTTGGCGCGAGCGGCGGCCAGACGATCGATGGCCTGGAACATCAGCGCCTCGGCCTCGTCGGCGCAGGAGCAGGAGATGACCACGGTGTGCGGGATGGGGCTGACCGCCGCCACGTAAGTGGTAGCCTGGTGCGACGCGCCGTCGGCCGCGTCTTGGAAGCCGACGTGCGAGAACACCGCGATGACCGGCGCCTGCGAAAGGGCGGCCATGGTCAGGGGCAGGTTGCCCTTGGTGATGCCGAACTGGGCAAAGGCGTCCACGATGGGGATGAAGCCGCGCTTGGAGAAGCCGGCCGCCACGCTCACCATGTTGGCCTCCGCCACGCCAACCTCGACGAAGCGGTCCGGGAAGCTCTTCTGGAAGGTGCTCATGCCGGTGGAGCCTTGCACGTCGCACGCGATGGAATAGACCGGATGACCGGCCTGGGCGGCCTTGATGGCGCCCTTGGCGAGACCCGCCTGGACCTTGTCCTTCTTCACCGCCGGCGTCGCCGCCGGGGCGGCCGCGGCCTTGGCTTGCTTGGCCTTCTCCGACGCCTCCCAGCCCGCGCGCAATTCCGCCGCCCACTGGGCGAACTCCGCCGGCGTCTGGTCGGCGTAGATCTCGTTGACGAACTCGACGATCTTCTCGCCGTTGTTCAACGGGAAACCGTGCCCGCCGCTGGCGCTCTGCTCGGTGGCCTTGACGCCATAGCCCTTGATGGTCTTGACGTGAACGCAGACCGGTTGGAGGGGATTGGCTTTGGCTTTGGCCACGCCTTGCTCGATGGCTTCGTAGACGGCGGCGAGGTCGTGGCCGTTCGCCACCGGGATGACCAGCCAGCCCAGGGTGCCCATGGCGGCGAAGGTGGGCGCCATGCTGAAGGCGTCCTTGCTGATGCGCCCCGAGAGCTTGGTGTCATTGTCGGACAGCACCATCACGAACGGGTTGAGCTTGCCGCGTCCGGCCAGGCCGGGAATGGCCGCGAAGGCTTCCTTGGCCTCGCCTTCCATCGAGGCGCCATCGGAAACCACCACCAGGGTGACCCGGTCGTTGCCGGTGACCTTGTCGGCCATGGCCAGGCCCTGGGCCTGCGGCAGGGCGGAACCGAGCGGGCCGTTGCTGAGAAGCACGCCTTCGGGGTTGAGGTGCGACTCGCCGTGGCCGGTGAGCTTGCTGGCGATGCTGCGGAAGCCCCGCAGGCTCGCGAAGGTCAGGTTGTCGAAACCGAGGTTGGCGCGCAGGGCGTAGATGCCGTTCTCGGCGTGCCCGGCGTCATTGGCGAAGTTGAACGCCTCGTACCATTCCCGTTCGCCCGCGGCGAACATGAGGCCGTGGGCGGCGGCCATGATTTCGGCAAAGGCCGCCGGACCGCCCCAGTGGCAGGCAGCACCGCCGTTGACGGCATGCACATTCATCAGGGCCACCAAGGCGCGCGTGGCGCGCGGATCGGCCAGCACGACTTCGCGTCCGCCGGAGGTGCGGATGGTTACGGCGTACTTCGGGGCCTGGCGGGGGGTGGGAGCCAGCTTGACCCGGAGCGACTGCGGCTTGAGGGCCGGGGCTTCCACGGGTTTCACGACGGATTTGTCTTCAGCCATAAACGAATCGGTTCAGAGCAATTAATAAAGTCCCCTTAGTTTACGGTTGGGACGCCGGTTGGGAAGGCAGAAGTTCGCACCGTCTGAGGGCTGACTGCGGGACCGGCGAGCCACCGCTTCAGGGCACGGATGTGGGCCATGCCGTCTGAGTTGGTGCGACCTGACCGCGTTGCGGGGCGGTCACGGTTCGTCAAAGGGGCGGCTATGACAGGCTGGGCGTGGGCGGAGCGCACTTTGGATTCGCCAAGGGGGCCGGTGCATCGTACAAACAGGGCATGTCGCGCGCATTGATCACAGGCTTGTTTTTGGGCATGAGCACCGTTGTTGCACAAGTCACGGTCGTGGACAGTCCGGACACGACGTACCCCAACCGCCACTATCCGGGCAACCGCGCGCCGCTGCTGCCGAGCCCGTTCGTCCGGCTGCCGGTGGGGTCGGTGCATCCGGAAGGGTGGGTGCGGAAACAGCTCGAACTGCAATCCGCCGGGTTCCACGGCCATCTGACGGAGATCAGCGACTTTCTGAAGAAGGAGGATAACGCCTGGCTGAGCCCGACGGGCCAGGGCAAGCGCGGTTGGGAAGAGGTGCCCTATTGGCTCAAGGGTTTTGCGGATTGCGCGTACCTGCTGAAGAACGAGGAGCAGATCAAGGAGGCCAGGCTGTGGATCGAGGGGGCCATTCAAAGCCAGCAGGAGGACGGCTTCTTCGGCCCGCGCGGCAAGGGCGCGCAGGCCACCGTGGACAGCACCAAGGGCAAGTTCGACCTCTGGCCGAACATGGTGATGCTCCAGTGCCTCCAATCCTATTACGAGGTGAGCAAGGACAAACGGGTGATCGAGCTGATGCGGAAGTACTTCAAATGGGAGATGGGCGTGGCGGAGGAGGACTTCCTGCCGCCGTACTGGCAGCACATTCGCGCGGGCGACAACCTCTACAGCGTGCTTTGGCTCTACAATGTCACCGGCGAAACCTGGCTGCTCGATCTGGCGCACAAGATCTACCGCCACACCGCCAACTGGACTTCCGGCCTGATCGACTGGCACAACGTGAACATTGCCCAGGGCTTTGGCAGCCCGACGTTCTACTGGCCGCTCTCGCGCGAACCCCGCCACCTGACCGCCTCCGACTACAATTGGCGGAAGATTCGCGAACTCTACGGCCAGGTGCCCGGCGGCATGTACGGCTCGGACGAGAACTGCCGGCCCGGGTACTTCGATCCGCGGCAGGCGGTGGAGACCTGCGGCCTGGTGGAAATGATGTTCTCGTGCGAACGGTTGCTGGCGGTGACGGGCAACCCCGTGTGGGCCGATCGCTGCGAGGATGTGGCCTTCAACTCCCTGCCGGCGGCGATGACGGCGGATTTCAAGGCCCTCCGTTACCTGACCGCTCCGAACCAAGTTCTCTCCGACCGGGGCAACAAAGCGCCTGGAATCCAGAATGGCGGCCCCATGTTCCACATGGACCCGCACAACCACCGCTGCTGCCAGCATAACTTCGGGCACGGCTGGCCGTATCTGGCGGAGCATTTGTGGATGGCCAGCGCCGGGAACGGTTTGGCGGCGGCTCTGTATGGCCCGAGCGTGGTGGAGGCATGGGCCGGGCCGGGCGTGCAGGTGAAGATCACCGAGGAGACCAAGTATCCCTTCGAGGAAGATGTCCGTTTCCGCATCCAGACGCCGCAGACGGTCGAGTTCCCCCTTTATCTGCGGGTCCCGGGTTGGTGCCAGTCGCCCAAGCTCAAGCTGAACGGCAAGGCCGTGAAGGTGGCGGCGCGCCCCTCGAGCTATGTGCGGATCGAACGCGCCTGGGCCAACGGCGACTCGCTTGAGTGGACCATGCCGATGCAGGTTTCGCTGCGCACTTGGGCGACCAACCAGAACAGCATCTCCGTGGATCGCGGCCCGCTGACCTATTCGCTCAAGATCGCGGAGAACGTGATCCAAGAGGGCGGCACCCCGGTTTGGCCGGCGTGGGAGATTCATCCCTCCTCGCCGTGGAACTATGGCTTGGTGCTCGCGTCCAGCCGTCCGGAGCGTTCCTTTGAATTGGTCCGCAAACCATGGCCTGCTTCGGACATGCCGTTCACTTTGGACGGCGTGCCGCTCGAATTGCGCGTGAAGGCCAAGCGCATCCCCGAATGGCAGGCTGACCGCCTCGGCTTGGTGGGCAAACTCCAGCCCAGCCCGGTGAAGTCGACCTCGGCGGTGGAGACGGTCACCCTCGTGCCGATGGGGGCCGCGCGCCTGCGCGTCTCGGCCTTCCCGGTGATCGGTGAGGGGAAGGATGCCCATGTCTGGCAGGGTTCGGCGAGGCCGGCCCTGAAGGGCACCGCTTCGCACACGAACGGCAGCGACACGACCGATGCCCTGCAGGACGGGGTGTTGCCGCAGAACTCGAACGACCGCGGGTTGGAGCGTTTCACCTGGTGGGACCACAAAGGCACGACCGAGTGGGTCCAATACGAGTTCCCGAAGGTCCGGACGGTCAAGGGCGTGTCCGTGTATTGGTTCGATGACGTTCCCGGCGGTGGTTGCGCCGTGCCGGCTTCTTGGAAGGTCCTCTATCGCACGGGCGGCGAGTGGAAAGACGCCCCGAACGCCAAAGTGGACCCGGTGACCAAGGATCAGCTCAACAAGGCGGCCTTCGACGCGATCGAAACCGACGCCCTGCGCTTGGAGGTCAAGCTGCAACCGGATCGTTCCGGCGGCATCCTCGAGTGGCAGGTGGAGTAGCTGGGCCGCGTTCGACCGTCTCCCAAGCCCCGGAGGGGCAGTATGTCCATCCCCCTGTCGTCCGTCATCCGCCAAACCCACGACCGCGCCGGAAGCGCATCCCTGAGTGGGTGCGCCGCCGCCGGCAATCTCACCCGCGCGACGTCTCTCACCTACTGCCCGCGGAGCCGGTAGAGGCGGCTCGGGGAATTGGTCCATTGGGGATCGCTGAAATAGAGCGAGCCGCCGGTGAGGGTGTTCGTTTGGAGCGGATTCCAAACGCCATCGGCAAGATTAGTGCAAGACTCCACCACAACCACGGTATTCGACGCACCGGCAAGGTTGAATCCGAAGCCACTTGTCCCCACGCCGAAGCGGCCGTCGTTGGTCTGAATCTGCGGCGGTTGGCTGACTGCGTACGGGAAGGCGGCGTATCCTTGCCACGTTGGCGTGGTCCAACCGGTGGCGTTGGCGGGATAATAGACCGTAAAACCGGTCCCTGTCTTGGCGAATACCGATCTTCCGGAAAGCGTTGGCGAACTTCATTGGAAGTAAGCTCTGGTCAGGCTGGTACAACTGTAGAACGCATTTACCCCGATGTTGGTGACGCTGTCGGGGATGACCACGCTGGTCAGGCTGGAACAACTGTTGAACGCGTAGTTCCCGATGGCGGTGACGCTGTTGGGAATGGCCACGCTCTTCAGACCGGAACAACCGTAGAACGCCGAGCTATCGATTCTCTCGACACGGGTGGGAATGGTCACGCTCGTCAGACCGGAACAATCCGAGAACGCAGCGCTTCCGATGGAGGTGACGCTGTTCGGGATGGTCACGCTGGTCAGGCTGGAACAACCGGAGAACGCGGCGAGCCCGATGCTGGCGACGCTGTCGGGGATGGTCACGTTCGTCAGGCCCGAACAACGGCTGAACGCCCGGACGCCGATGTTGGTCACGCTGTTGGGGATGGTCATGCTCGTCAGGCCGGCACCATCGTAGAACGCATAGTCCGCAATGGCGGTGACCATGCCGACTTCCGGAATCGCCGCTGGTATCGCGACTCCACTTGCCGCACCTGAATATTGCATAATGGTAATGTTGCTGTCAGAGACTGTGTACGTGAAGTCATCGTAATCATAGCTGGGGAATGTGGGGTATCCTTGCCAGTTTGGCGAGCTCCAACCCGTGGCGTTCGCGGGATAATAGACTGTAAAACCGGCCCCCGTCTCGGCAAATGGGCCGAGACCGAAAGCCGTTGGGGCGTTTCCTCGGAAACAGGCTCTGACCAGGAGGTGACAATAGGAGAACGCACCGTTTTCGATGGAGGTGACGCCGTTGCCAATGGTCACGGTGGTCAGCTTGAAACAACCGGTGAATGCGGAGCTCCCAATGGAAGTGACGCTGTTGGGGATGCTTACGCTAGTCAGGTTGGAACAACTTCGGAACGCCGACTCCCCGATGTTGGTGACGCTGTTGGGGATGGCCACGTTCGTCAGCCCCGAACAACCGGAGAACGCAGAGTTACTGAGGGAGGCGATACTGTTGGGGATGGCCACGCGTGTCAGGCGAGAACAGTTCTGGAACGCGGATTTCCCGATGACTGTGACGCTGTTGGGGATGGTCACGTGGATCAGGTTGGAACAACTGGAGAACGCGGAGTCTCCGAGAGAGGTGACGCTGTCAGGGATGGCCACGCTTGCCAGGCTAGAACAGTTTTGGAACGCGGATTTCCCGATGACTGTGACACTGTTGGGGAGGGTCACGCTGGTCAGGCTGGAGCAATAGGTGAACGCAGAGTCCCCGAGGGAGGTGACGCTGTTGGGAATGCCTACGCAGGTCAGGCCGGAACACCCAGCGAACGCAGAGCCCCCGATGGAGATGACCGTGTTGGGGATGCTCACTCCGGTCAGGGCGCGACAACTGGAGAACGCATGCTCTCCGATAGAGGCGACGCTGTCCCCAATGGTCACGCTGGTCAGATTGGAGCAACCGGAGAACGCCCAGCCCCCGATGTTGGTGACGCTGTCGGGGATGGTCATGCTGGTCAGGCCGGAAGAATAGGAGAACGCCCTGTCCCCGATGACAGTGACAGGGCCAACCTCAGGTATTGACGAGGGTATCGTGACTCCACCTGCCGGACCTGAGTATCCCACAATGGCAACGTTGCCCCCGACGACCGTGTAGGTAAAGTCGTTGTAGCTGTGGCTGGGGACTGCGGAGTATCCTTGCCACATTGGCGTGGTCCAACCGGTAGCGTTGGTGGGATAATAGACCGTAAAACCGGTTCCGGTCCCAGCGAATACAGACGATCCGAGAAATGCTGGCGCATTTCCTTGGAAGTAAGCTCTGGTCAGGCCTGAACAACCGGAGAACGCCCCGTCCCCGATGTTGGTGACGCTGTCGGGAATGCTCACGCTCCTCAGGCCGGTGCAATTGGAGAACGCATAGCTCCCGATGGAGATGACGCTGGCGGGGATGGCCACACTCGTCAGGCCGCGACAATTGATGAACGCAGCGTCCCCGATAGAGGCGACGCTGTCCCCAATGATTACGCTGGTCAGGCCGGAACAACTCTTGAACGCCGAGTTCCCGATGTTGATGACGCTGTCGGGGATGGTCACGTTGGTCAGGCCGGAACAACTGGAAAACGTATAGTCCCCGATAGAGCTGACGCTGTCGGGGATGGTCACGGCGGTCAGGCTGCGACAATCGGAGAACGCCGAGTTGCCGATGTTGGTGACGCTGTTGGGGATGGTCACGTTGGTCAGGCCAGAACAACTGGAAAACGTATAGTCCCCGATAGAGCTGACGCTGTCGGGGATGGTCA
>CAYYMW010000049.1:19642-24174 GCA_964472515.1 uncultured Verrucomicrobiota bacterium
CGGCGGTCAGGGCGGATAGAAAGGAGAACGCCCTTTCCCCGATGGACACGACAGTGCCAACCTCAGGGATTGACGAGGGTATATTAACCACCCCTCCGGGGCCCGTGTACCCCGTGATGGTCAGATCGGCGCCGGATGCCGTGTAGTAGAACCCATTGTAGGCCCCCCCAAAGCAGACGTTCGAATGGCAAAACAGAAAGCCCAAAGCCATTGCCGTCATTCCTTTGCGGAGGACGCAACCCATCACCCCCATGAAGTTATTCATAAGCCACCCGTTCACGATTCAAGGACAAGTCGATTCACCCTATGACGCCAGCTTGCTTGCCCGCAAGGAGAAATGGGAACTATCTCATCCGCAATGCTTTACAGTTGTTATGATGATTTCAAGCTGGACTGATTGATCAGCTCTCAGCCGAGACGGGACCCTGAGCAGGGAACAGCCTCAGCGGATGGGGCAGAGGTGCGCGGCGAAGCTACGGTTGGCGAATAGGACGGAGGTCCGGGTAACTGGCCCTCAATCATCGTACACCCCCTCGTCGCGGGTCATACGTTGCCATACGCACCGGTTTCCACCACTTTCAGTCGAAAATCGGTTCACGCGGCGGGACTGGTTCCTGATGCGCCAGCCCCGTCTGCCGGCGCGGCCAACCAGAGTGACAGCGGCCCTTCTAGATCGGCACGGGCACGGAGGCGAGGATGCGGTGCAGGACTTCGGGGGTGTGGAGCACGGTGTTGCGGCCGGCTTTGCGGCTGATGAGGCGGTGGGGCAGGAGAAGACGAGCAGAGAGCTTGATGTCGTCGGGCAGCACGTGGTCGCGGCCGGCCGCGAGCGCGGCGGCCTGGCTGAAACGCTGGAGGTCGAGGCTGGCGCGGGGACTGGCGCCGAATTCGATCGTCTCCGCGTTGCGCGTGGCTTGGACGAGATCCACCAGGTACCCTTGCAGGGACTCCACGACACGGATCTGCCGCACGCGGGCCTGGAGGTCCTGCCAGGCGGCGCAGGTCATCACCGGTTCGACGCCAGCCAGAGGGTCCGTCTCGCGCTGGGCTTGGAGCATGGCGACCTCGTGGGCACGGTCGAGGTAGCCGATGCTCAGGCGGAACATGAAGCGGTCCATCTGGGCGAACGGGAGCGCGTAGGTGCCTTCGATTTCGACCGGATTCTGCGTGGCCATGACGAAGAAGGGGAGGGGCAGGCGATGGCGGACGCCATCGACGGTGACGCACTCCTCTTCCATTGCTTCGAGCAGGCTGGATTGGGTCCGGGGCGTGGCGCGGTTGATTTCGTCGCCGAGCAGGATGTTGGTGAAGACCGGACCAGGCCGGAAGGTGAACTCCTGGCGGTCGGGGGCGTACACGGTGACGCCGGTGACGTCCGAGGGCAGCAGATCGGCGGTGAACTGAATGCGCTTGAAGTCGGCCGAGAGGCTCTTGGCGAGGGCCTTGGCTAGGAGCGTCTTGCCGACGCCGGGAACGTCTTCCAGGAGCAGGTGGCCGCCCGCGACCAGCGTGAGCACCGCGTGCCGCACGACCTCCTCCTTGCCGAGCAGGGCGCGGCTGACGGAGGCAACCAAGGCGTCGATCTGGGCGGCCGGACTGCCGGGTTGGTCCGATTGGGGAATGGCTCCGGGCGAGGGATCGATTCCCGGCTTCAAGGCTGCCTCCCGCGTGTGGTGGTCCGCATGCGCATCGTGTGCCAAGGCAGTCGACGCGGCGACCAGCGGTTCGCGGGCAGGCACCCCCTGGGTTGGAGCGGGTTGCCCCGAGCAGCAAGCTAACGCGTGTCGACGCCCAGTTCCTTGAGTTTGGCGGCAACATCCCCTCCGTGGGAAGCCGTTTTTACGTCCTTGTCGATATGGGCGATCTTGCCGTCCTTGGCGATGTAGAAGGTCCAGCGGAAGGGCACCTTGCGCTCGTCATTCACAACGCCATAAGCGCGGGCGACCTTCTGATCGGGGTCCGCGAGGACGGGATAGTCTAGTTCGAGCGATTCGGCGAATTTGCGGATGCCCTTGTCTCCCTCGACCGGGTCGCAGCTCGCCGTGAAGTAGGCCACCTTGAAGGCGCGCAGGGCTTCGCGGTTCTCGTGCATGGACTTGCACTCGGCGGTGCAACCGCCGGTGAAGACCTTGGGGAACCAGGCGATCACGACGGCTTGCTGGCCCTTGAAGTCGGAGAGCTTGTAGGTCTTGCCGTCGCTCGCAGCGAGGGTGAAGTCAGGGGCGGGGTCACCGACCTTGAGGCTGGCCTGGGCTTGGAGGCCGTTGACAGTGCCGGCGAGCCAAAGGGCGCCGAGGGTCCCCACGAACAGGGAGAGAATCGAGTTAGTCATAACCAAACAAACAAATGCAGTATAAATAACTAATGGAGCCAACAGTAGCACGCCGGCAGGAAGCGCGCAAAGGGCAGGGTCAGATGGCTTGTCCGAGACGCCGGAGCACGAGGGCCGTGTGATGGAGCCAACCGCCCAGCGAGGCAAGGACCCCGACCTTGCCGGTGAGCAGCGGGATGCCGATCAGCAGCAACAGCAGATTGCCCAACCAAACCACCACGGCGGAGAAGAGATAGCCTTGGCTGGTGATGTCGGTCTGGTGGGTGCTCAGCGCGTGGATGGTCATGGTGACGTGGAAGGCATAGGCGGCGCCGAGCAGGAGATGGAACACGGCGAGGTACTGGCTCCAACCCGCAAGGAGGTTGCCCAGGCCAAAAACCGCCACGACCAGAAAGGCGTAGACGGGGAAGAAGTACGGGGCCAGCGTGACCAGGAAGTTGGAGCGATTGGTTACGACGTGACCACCGTTCGCGGAGACTTTGAACCGCTCGACCTTGCCGGCGAACAGCCACGTCCAGAGGGCGTGCGTCAGTTCGTGCCCAAACACATAGAGCCGCATCGGGCGCGGCAGGAGGACGTGGATGACCAGCCAGCAGGCGAAGCCGGCAAGAAAGGCGACCCAGATGGTCTCAGCTCGACCGGTGGCGCGGATGGTGTCCAGGAGGGCAGGCGTAGCTCCGGCGCAAAATGGCAACAGGAGGATGCCGACCAGCAGTTTGATCCATTTCATGGTGCGCGCCCCGGGTGGCTTCAGAAACGGGGGCTAGGCGCCGACAACGTGGATGGTGCGCCCGTCTTGAGCCACCGTTTCCCAGGTCAAGCGTTCGTCCCAAGAACGGCCGGATTGCCGGTCGAACAAAACCAGCCAGCCCTCAGTGGCGCCCAAGGTATCCATGTATCGAGCCAGTTGGGCGAGTCCCTCTTCCCGGGTCTTGGCACTCCGGACGAGTTTGAGTTCGACCGGATAGCGTCGGCCGGCGTAGTGGACGCAGAGGTCCACCCGGCGGGTGCCGGTGGCAAACTCGCGGTCGAGGCGCGCGCCGCCGTTGACGACGCGCTGGAGGAAGCCCATCAGAATCAAGTGGGGGGCCGCCTCCTTGTAGTCGAAGCGGCCGATCCACGCCTCGCTGTGGTCGCGCCAGAACTCCTGGAACGCTTTGAGCAAGGCGGACAGGTCGAGCGTCCGGCCGTCCATCCAACGGTGAACGAGGGTTCGTTCGAGGCTGAGTTGGAGGCTGCCATTCAGAGTGCGCGCGATCACCTCATTGTAGATCGGATTGGCGATCGAGAGCTGGCCCAGATCGTCGCGGATCAGACCGAGGTCCCGCACGAACTGGTAGTCGTTGGAGGCTCGCTGGATGCTTTCGCCCTCGCCCAAGAGGACCGGTTCGATGATCTGGCGGACCCGAGGCTCTTCGAGGCGGGCCAGGAGGCTGTCGATGTGGGTATCGCAGCGGAGGATGATGCGTTGAATGGCCTCCTCGGCGGCTGCGACGGTGAGGGGGAAACCGGGGTCGCGCTGGCCGAGCGCCTCGACCATTTCGGCGGCGATGGCGTTGACCAGCCAGGGTTGGCCGCGGGTCATGTCCCAGACATAGTCCACCACCTCGGATGGAAACGCCTGGCTGGTGTCGTCCGTGTGCTGCTGGTACAGCGCGCCCACTTCATCGCGGGAGAAGTTGCACAGGGTGAGGGCGGCCTTTGCGATATTGAACGGGCTGGCTGAGCCGAGGGTCTGGGTCTCAGGCCGCACCTGCACCCGGAAGTCCCGGATGTTGCGCATGCCCACCAGGACGACGGAGTGGGGGAAGGGGATGGCGGGCCGGTTGATGTACCCGTCGCGCAATTGCCGGAGAAAGGAAATGAGGGTTTCCCCACCGAGACAGTCGGCCTCGTCGAAGAAGACGACCACTGGCTTGGTGGCGGCGGCGGCGAGGTCGGTCAGCAACGCGCGGACGAGAGTGGAGTCGCTGGAATCCCGGAGATAATCCGGCAGAGAGCCACGCAGGCCGGGGTGGTATTTGAGGGCGAATTGGAGGCCGTCCAGGATGGCCGCCATGCCCCGCTTGAGATCGTCCAGACCCTGCACGATCTCCAACGAACAGTAGAGAGCGTGGTACTGGCCGGCGGCATTGATACGTTCGGCCAGCGTCCGCAGGCGGCGCGCGAGGCTCACGGCGTCGCGCCCCGGATGTCCGGG
>CAYYMW010000050.1:0-24132 GCA_964472515.1 uncultured Verrucomicrobiota bacterium
TCAATTGGGCGTGGTTGGGGGGCGTCGAGCCGCACTTCGGTGGGCTGGGTGACCGTGAGGTCATCGAACCAGATCTTGCCGCTCGTGGTGTTGCCCCAGAACCCGAGGCGGCAGCCGATGGTGACGGTCCCCGAGGGCGGAGCCGTGAAACGGAAGCTGACCTGCCGCCAGTCGAACGTGCCCACCAAGCCGTCGGGCGCGTGGTCCCAGCCGCCCATCAGGCAGAGGTTGGCGCCCAGGTTCTTGCCTGGCTCGCAGGTCACGTTCTCGCCCTTGACCCAGCCGGAGAACCAGTACGTGGCGCCCGGGATCAGGCCCGTGAGGGTCTGCATCCAGCGCGCGTCGTTGTACTGGGCGGAACTGATGCTGATGCAACGCCCGCCCTTGCGGCCGGCGCCAACCGGCTCCCAAGTGAAGACCGCCGCGCTGGGAACGAAGGCCTCGGTGCTCCAGCCGCAACTGAGCGGCTCAACCTCGAAACCACCGTTCAAGACCGCTCCCTGGGGGTCCCTCGGCAGGGTGGCCACCCGCACCTCCGCCCCGGTGGCGGAGGTATTCCCGGAACCATCGCAGGACTTGACCAGGTAGGTGTGGCTCGTATTGGGCGCAAGCCGCGTATCGATGAGGTATGGCAGCGCCGACTTGCGCAAGAGAACCCCATCCCGGTACACCGCGTAGCGGGTGACCCCCACGTTGTCCGCCGCCTCGGCCCAGGAAAGGCCGATCTTGGAGGCCCCCAGCGCGAGCGCAGAGACCGAGGCGGGCGCCGCGGGAGGGGTGACGTCCTCAGGCGGGAACACAATGTCCGGGAACGGACAGGTGGTTTTGAAGCGATTGATGTCGAAAATGTAGGGCCACCAAGTGTTCAGGAGCAGCGAGCCCGCGCCGCCCGCAACGTTCGTGGCGTAGTGTCCGCCACCGTTCTTGGGCAGGTGCTCATACCACCACGCGTAGAAGCCATCCATGGCCGTGTCCCGGTCGCCATTCCAGTCGAGCGGGGAGAGATCGCGCGTGAGGCCGGGATTGGCCGGGTAACGGTACCAGTTGTCCGCGTGGCTCTGGGTGTGGGCCACAATGCCGAGGTCGCCAAAGTGGGCTTCGGTGGAGTACGCGGCAAATCCGAACGCGCCGGTCACGTTCTCGGCGTCGTTGGCGGTGATGAGCGGCGTCAACGCCCCGTTGACAAAGACCTTGAGCTCCGGTCCCCGCGCCTCGAGCCGCAGCCGATAAGTCACATTCGTTTCGATGGCCATGGAGGCCTCAGCGAGGGTCGTGAACCCGTTGTCCAACCGGGCGAGGATGACCTTGTCCCGCCCGGCGCTGATTCCCACGTAGCAGCCCTTCACCTGGTTGAGGCCGGCCTGGCATCGGGACACCCGGAACAGAAAGCCTGCGTGCGCCTCGGACGACGCCCGCTCGACCCGCACGGTCCACTCGACATCCGCATCCGAGAAGGCCCGGGGCGGATGGTAGTCCCCCAGGTTGTCCGACATGCCCATGCCGTCGAAGAGCAGCGCCTTGACGCCATCGCCCGAGGGCGCGTGCAGCTCCAGATTTCCCCCGGACCAGCCCCCGTCGTAGAACCGGAAATCTCCCGTATTCCCCAAGTCAAACCGGACTGTGCTCCAGTTATAGTTAAACAGCGCGGTGGAGGGAAAATGAGAGAAGCCCAGTTGCGAGTCGCCGGGAGCGACCAGGGAGGCATCCCAGGCGGCCGCCTCGGTTTGGGTGAAGAACGACCAATCGTTGACCGCGCGCGTCACCCACTGGCGGCTCGGGTTGTCCAGATTCAGCGTCGTAAACGAGCGGGTCGAGTGGTTCCGGGGCCAGTTGGGCGCGATGTTGTCGCGGATGATCACCTCCGTCATGTGGCCGGTGTTCTCGCACATGAAACCAACCCCCTGGTGACCCTCCTTCCCGAACCCGTAGAACACGACGTTGCGGGTCAGTTCGGTGGTGGGAATCGGCCCGCCGTTGACGTAGATGGCGGTGGGTCCCGCCATGGCGGTCTCCCAGAAGCCGGTTCCCGGCGGCCCGAAGACCCAGATGGCGTCCACCTCGCCCGCGTTGACCTTTCGCCGGATCTCGAACCGCGCATCGCGGATGATCTCCAAATAGGCGGGACCGCTGGGGTGTGGGTTGTTCCAATAGTCGTATCCCTGGTCGCGCAGGGTCTGGAAGTTGTCCGCCGTGTAGGCCGGTTGCGCGGCATTGGCCGGCGCGGGAAACTCGTCCAGATCATAGCGGTCCGACACACTCCACACGACCTGCCCGCCACTGGCCAGACGCATCAGGCGGACGTACTGCTCCACGAGTTGATCAACGCTGCGATGGCCGTAACGCTCATCCACGCGCACATAGCTCCCGTCGATCAGGACCCGGGGGTTGTAGTTCAGCACCAGGGCGTGGAACTGCGTGCGCACCAACTCGGGTTTCACCTGGGTCACCCCGGCTTGGGGCGTCGCCAGCAGGGCGTTCGAGAGCTCGGACAGGTTCCCGGCGGCGTCCCGGGCTCGCACACGGAAGGTGTACTTGCGGTTCTCGGTCAACCCGGTGCAGACGAAGCCGTTCGTGGGGGCGGTCCCAGCGGGCAGGCCGTCGCGCAGGACCTCGTAGCCCGTCACCCCTGAATCATCCGTCGACACGTCCCACGCCAGGCTGGTCGACGTGGCGGTCTTGGCGGTCAAGGTCAGGTTCAGCGGGCGGGAAGGCGGTTGCACATCCGCCGCACTGCAGGTAGCCACCACCATTCCGCAGGTCAGCGACCAGGCCGCCACCGTGGCTGTTCCGTATTTGACAATAGCGACAAAACCTCTCATACGCTGCCTCCCGGCAAGTTCCAAACGATCACCGTCCGGGCCGAAGCGATGGCCTGGCCGGACGATACCTGCGTTGAAGCCACGGCGTTGGACTCGGCCCCTTCGCCGCGACTGGATAGCTCGAAAACAAGCATATCCTGTGCCGCCAAAGGCGGGCGGAGTGCCCGGATTTCGGCCGCGGCACCCGCGCGCAATCGATCCCGGTCAGTCGAACGCGGTGAGACCCCCGGGTCGCCGCCGCCATGGCTTGCCATGTGCCACCGGAGGGGCGCATGAACGCACAGTTCGAAACTCCGGCCGCCGCCGCCAAGACCCGCGCCCTGCCAGTGAAGCGTCGAAGTGAGTGTCATCAGTGGGGACCGATCCTGCCGATCCCAAGTCATCGCCACCGTTTTGCCCTTCCCGACTGCCATGCCTGCTACCGCAAGCCCCTGGCGCACCGTAGCGCTGAAAGCGCGCCATAGGATAGCCCGGGGCAAAGGCCCGCCACTCCTCAGGCCGCCTCGGGCGGCCACCCGTAGCGGGCCGAACGCCCCGGGTTGATCGCCGTTCATTTGGCCACACCCTCCCCTTCGCCGCGAAGGGGAGGGCCGGGGTGGGGATGCTCCCCGCCTGTTATAGACAGACCGGCCTGACGACGAAGCAGAGCTGGCTTGGCGTCTGTGGTTCACTTGTTCACTTCCCTTGGTCAATCTCCTTCTGGTAGTACACCGTGCCCTCTGAGTCCACCACCAGCTCAATAGTATGGGCAATGACTCGCAGGTCAAGTCCCCTGGGCCTGTAGCTCGGGGTCGAAGGCTTTCGATCATCAAGCGCGCCAGGATCATAGAAGGAATACAGGCTATATATAGAGAGTGTCTTATCAGGACTTGTACCTAAACGCCACGTCCCTGCATTTGTGAACGATCCAGCCCCACTCTTGGCCGTGTACACTTGGTCGAACCTCCCATCAGCTTTGAGGACCAATACATCATCCCCGTGAGGGTAGTGCAGTACATACCGGCCCGGCAGGTCCTTGTCGGTCACTTTGCTCGTGTCGGAGTCGCACCCCACAGCTGCAAGGAGGCACATGACGATGAGTATCTTGATCCTAAAGGACAAAAGTGACTTCATAGTCTGCGCTCTGCGGTTATTCACAGCAAGGGGCGTCTTCTATCCAGACGAACCTCTGATGGATTGCCCCACCGTAGCGAACGTGGTTTCTGGTGTGGCGCGGCATGAGCGGCCACCAGGTCGGCACTCGGCAATGTTCGTTCATTTTAGCCGTCCTTCCCGCTGGCGGTGGACTTGGTTCTCCTGGAGGCCGCCAGGGAGTGGTGGGCTGAGTTCACTCTCAGTAGAGGGCTGTTCATATGCCGATACACGGGGTCACATTTCTTCTGGTCGCTTGGCCCACCCTGCTAGACGTAGGCCGGACTGTGGCCGTGATGTCACCCGACTACTTGAGGCCCGGTACTCACGGTCTAATATTGACTTGCTTTCGGTATGCATACACCAACATAACAACCGCAGGAGCAGTCATGCCACATGAGAGCAATAGACAGTACCCAGCATTGTCAGCCCTTGCGCGCGACGTTGTGCACAACCATTCTAACACTTTCTCGCAAGACATCCCGCCCACTTCAGACGGAGTGCGGAGATCCGGAGAAGTGCGAGCCTGTGCGTAATGTGCCTGTAGGCGGCTCGACGACTCCATACCCATTGCGCCCGTATGAACCCCGGCGCACGATGCGCATATGCCAATCAGACCAATTACCAATTGAATCCACAAGATAGCCGCTAGTGGCTTCATGACGTCAACCAGCCTAACAGGCGGTGACGATCTCAGGCTTTCGCCTGCACATTTCCAACAGCTATCACACTGGTCGTCAATGATTTCTCCGCACTTCGAGCAAGTCCACATGAAGATGCTTTAGTTCGATGTTTCTTGGTCCTCGTTAGCAACGAGGATGGTGCTTGGCAATGTCTTGGTCGGTGTGAGGTAGGGGTCGTGGCTTCGCGCGGGGCGCACGCGCGGCTCGCAGGAGGTTCGACTCGTGTGTCGACACGCGAGTCCGTGAACGCTTGACCATTCCCGCCCGCGTCGCATCGCGACACCGTATGGTTGTCCAGTGAGGTTCACTTCCGCAGTTCCAGAGTAACGGGGACCTCGAATGTTCGGAGCGATCGCGAGAGATCCTGAAAAAGCTGAGCAGCGTTTGTGCCTCCAACAAGTGTAACATGATAAGCCAAACCACCGCGAACGTCTACTGCTACCCGGATGCTTCCATTCAGGCCGCTTGCATATTCTCGGATCTCGCCGTGCTGGTACGGAACGCCAACACCACCGAGCCGTACTTCACTCTTGCCAAGGTCGATCAACCTGCGCCAGAGGCTAACAAGTCGCGGCGGCTCACGGCGAGTGGCGACGTGGCGCACTACCTGAAACAGCCTGCACTCTCTAGCTGACAAGAAGGTGTCAATGGAGGCCAGCAAGGCTTCTTCCGAAGGTGTTGACCGTCTGGTGTCAACGAGGTCACGAACCGCAACACTCAGAGCTGTTACCGTCAGTGCGACTGCAATAGCGATGATAGCCCCTGTTCTCGCGTTGAATCTACCTTGGCACTTCTTTGGGATGTTCAATAACACAAGCGCCGCGTCTGTTATATATTGAAAGCTGACCCCGTGGGCCGTCGGCTTGCTCCATCATGGTGTCACGTAGGAGAGGGGTCGGTTCATGGTATCCTACACTCGCCGCAGGATGCCCCGGGGTGTGAACCCGCTCCGGGCACCCCGCGCCCAGTCAATTCGTTTTCGGCGGCGCTCGACCACGCGACGCCGCGCAGGTTCAGGCCGCTCTGGTCCCCGCCCGCCTTGCTGGACGGCATCGGCCGCCGCGGCCGTGAGGTGGCGCTCCCGTGCAATCCCTGGCTAATGTGCGGCTTGGAACGCATGGCGGACGCCCTCGATCTTCCTCCGCCCAGCGGCCCTGTCAAGCGGGAGCGCAGGCTCAGCGCGCCGAGCGCATCCCCACCCTGGCCCTCCCCTTCGCGGCGAAGGGGAGGGGTTTTCCAAAGGAGGGCGCGGTTGACCCTGGGCGTTCGGCCCGCTACGGGTGCCCGCCGAAGGCGGGCGAGGATTTGCGGGCCTTTGCCCAGGGCTAACGAATGTCGCGCTTACAGCGCTGTTGGAGCGCCAAGGGCTCCCGGTATTGAGAATGGCGCTGGTGAGGGGTGGGCGAGTGCAGGCTTTCCGCGCCACCTCCGGGGCGCGGGATCGTAATGAACTCGGCAGAGGGGTCGTGAACTCGGCAGAGGGGTCGGTTCGTGGTAATGAACTCGGCAGAGGGGTCGGTTCGTGGTAATGTACATTCTCCATAGCCGTCCGTTCCGCTAGCGGCTGAGTTGGTTCTCCCGGGAGCCGCCAGAGAGTGGCGGGCTTAGGAAGCCTCATCTGCGCCTGCGTCCAATTGCCTGGCACGGAGTTTTCTGTGGTTGGCGTGTCGAGTTCATTTGTTCATGTGGTCGGTGTCGAATATTCCAAGAATCACGCAGTCCCGAGTTAGGTATACTATCTTGTTGATTCTCTCATACCTGAAGACTACCGCTGCTTGCCCTGCGGTGAAAAGAACCCCGTAATTATGGGAAGATTCAACTGCGTCTGGCACACCGAAGTTCTTAATCAAGGTGTCGATCTTACCGCCAACCATCGCCCGCGTCTGATCATAGACGAGATCGTTTGGAGGCGAGTTGGATCGCTGAACAACGTCGGGATCTGCAATTGCCGAAAGTTGGGCATCGGATGAGCGCGAAGGGAATGGACCTAGTGGTGTGGGTCTTGGACTCGGAGAATGCAGCGAAGACTTTGGGATCTCGGGGCGCATTGAATCATGCGAGCAGCAACCGCATAACCCGAAGAGGCTCAGGCATATTAGCAGGCACTTCATAAGCTTCAGGTAGAGGTCTGGATATCGTCGCATGGTACAGGGGTCTCACCGTTGGCGTTAGTTCCGCCACTCCGCTGGCTTCGCGCGGGGCGCTGCGCTGGTTCAACCCGTTCTGGTTTCCGCCCGCCGTGCCTCGGCCAGGACACGCCTGCGTCCCCGGCACGGCTGGTTCGCGCGACCCGCTGCAACTGTGCAACTTCAGACTCATGGCAGACGCGCTCACGTTCAGCTCGTTTGCCCTCCCTGTCAAGCGCCCCAATGAGCGTCGCAGGGCGGCCATGGGCCACCAAGGGAGGGCGGCGGCTGGGTGGAAGGGTGGCTGCACAATTGGCCCTGCCTGCGCGCAGAGGTCGCTGTTGCCCCGGATACGGGGTCGGTTCGTGGTATTGTACACTCATGCGGCTCGGGCGTGGCGGTCGCCGCGGGCGCCCTGCCACCGCGCAAACGGTTGGCCGCGATTTTGGTCCGCAACGCTGCACGGAGGTTCAACCCATGCTGGCCGCTGCCCGCCGCCCTTGTGCCAGGACACGCCCGCGTCCCTGGCACGCCTCGTTGGCGCAATCTACTGCAACTGTGCAACTTCAGACTCATGGCAGACGCGCTCACGTTCAGCTCGTTTGCCCTCCCTGTCAAGCGCCCCAATGAGCGTCGCAGGGCGGCCATGGGCCACCAAGGGAGGGCGGCGGCTGGGTGGAAGGGTGGCTGCACAATTGGCCCTGCCTGCGCGCAGAGGTCGCTGTTGCCCCGTCACTCCGAGTAACCCCGCACCACCACCGGGCCGAGCAACCCGGACGTGGTGGCGCCCCGGTAGCGGGTCGGAATGGTGGTGTAGTGGTTGGCCAGGGTGTTGGCGACCAGGACCTCGATCCGGTTTTCCCCTGCCTGCGCCAGCGCGGTGATATCGAACTGCCATGGCGGGCAGACACGCACCCCGGCGGACCGGCCATTGACGTACACCTCGGCCGACGCCGCCACGTGGCCCAGGTCGAGCACCGTGCGCTTGGCGGGCGTCAGGGTGAGGGTCTTGCGGTACATGGCCATGCCGGAGTAGCTGAGCAGGCCGTCGAGCTTCGCCCAATCGCCCAACGCGAGGCGGCCCGGCCCGCACTCCAGTTGGATGGGCTCCTGCAAGGCCGCGCCGCCGTAGGCCCCGTGCGCCTGGTCGATCCGCAGCAACACGGGCACGGGCGAGGGCGCCGGGTTGGGCACCACGAGGCGGTCGCCCTGCGGCGTGAGTTCCTGGCCGTTGGCCCAAGCGGTGACCTTGCCGTCCGCGCGGAGCCGCAGGGCGCGCAAGCCGGGCGGCGAGGTGAACCGGTACCAGCCGACGGGTTGGGCCGGCCCGGCCTTCGCGTCAAAGCGGAGGAGGGCGGTATTGGTCCACCAGGTCATGGCGAGGGGGCTTTCCTTGAACACCGGCTGTTCGTTCGAGGCCGGGGCTTCCAGCCGGGGCGGGCCCTGGGCGTGACGCGCCCAGAGGCTCTCCGCGAAGGTGGAAACGACTTCCGCGTCGACCAGTTCGCCGGCGGCGGTGGTGGCGCAGCGCCACGTGCGGTCGGTGCCGACGCGGACCGCGCCCGCGGTGAGTTCGGCGATCAACCCGGCGGCCCCGCCGTCGTTGTGGCCGCGCACGACGATCTCGTTGCGCCCGGCGCGGAGCGTCCTCGTCACGTCATACTCCTGCACAGTTTCCCAGCGGCTGCCGTTGCCAACGATCGTACCGTTGACCGACACCTCGTAACCGTTGTCGGCGGTGAGGCGCAGCCGGGCATGGGCGGGAACCTGGCCCAGCTCGAACGACTTGCGGAACCAGCGATCCGCCGTGGCGGTGTCGCCGGGGTACCAGATCCACACGGCCGCCGGCGAGAAGGGCTCGGCCTCCTCGGCGGAAGCGGCGGGCACGGTGGAAGCGACGAAATAGGTGCGGCCAGGCCTGTCGTAGCGCAAGAGCAGCGGGTTGACGCCAGCCTTCAACGAAAGCGTGGCGCCGGCCACGGCCGCGCCGTTGAGCCAGACCTTGGCGGGCTTGAGCGGGCCGGTCAGCGCGTAGGCGGTGAGGTCGCGCGGCGCGGTGACGGTGGTCCAGAGGTAGTAACTGCCACCGCCACCTTCCTGGCCGTAGCTGGTGCTGGTGGCGGTGAACTCGCGTTTGCCCAGCGCGATGAACTCGTCATGCACGTTCTCCTTCAGGCCGTGATAGCCTTGATGCCCGGGATCGCCCTCAACGCCCCAGCGCCACGAGAACTCATACGGCTGCCAGCGGGCATCCGGTTTCAGGGCCGCCTCGTCGGCGGGCGGCGCCAGGGGGCCGAGCTTCCAGAATTGCTGGCCGAAGGAACAGGTGACCTTCCGCCAAGGCCCGTTGGTGGGGTCCCCTTCGGTGTAGTCCAACTGCCGGGCTTCCGCGCCGAGCAGCGCCGGCGTGGGCGGCCAGTGGAAATCGCCGAACCGGTTGTCGAGGCTGGGCTGCAGCTCGAACTCCCAGTCGCCCTCCACCTGGACGAGGGTGGCGGGCTTGGGGGGCGCCGCCGGAGCGATTTTCGGCTGGCCGGGGCTGAACACGACCAACTGGATCTCGGTTTCGGTCAGCGGCAGGGCCAGCGAGGTGACGCCCTCCGCCTGGGCGACCACCGGGAGCGGGCGGGTGGCGCCGGTCCACGGATCCCACAACTCGGCCTGGCCGACGGCCCGGAACTGGCAGACCGCCCCCTGGGGCATGCCGTATAACGCATACAGGTCGCGCGGGCCGAGCTTGCGATGGGTGACATAGCCGCCCACGCCGGCGGGTTTGACGAAATCCCGCGCCGGCACGCGCGCGGCGACGTCGCTCACCGCGCCGTCCGGGAAGAGTTCGCGCACCATCGCCGCCACTTCGGGGTCGTTCAGCCCCAGGCGGTCGCTGGCCTCGGGCAAGGCGCCCACCGCCAGCACCACGCCGCCGGCCCGGCGGAACGCGAGCGCCTTTTGCAGCGTCGCATGCCGCACCGCCCGCATTCCCGGCAGCACGAGCACACGATACACCTCGCCGGACACGTGCAACTCCCGGCCCACGATTTCGGCGCGGGCCAGAGATTGGAAATCCATAAAATCGAAGTCGATCCCTTGCGCATACAGCTTCTCGCCGGTGCCGAAGGCCGCCTGCACCGCCTCGCCGCCGCCCAAGCCAGCTTCCATTGGGGCGACGGGGTAGAGCATCGCCACGTCGCACCGGTGCTGTCCCTGGGCCAACAGGTAACTGAGGCGCTGCACGCAATCCATGAAGCCGCGCAACTGCTTCCAGTACGGCATGCGGAAGCCGTTGCACGGCGGCGCCCATTCCCACCAGCCGCCATGCGTCGTGTAGTACAGCCCGTGCAACGAGAGCAGGTTGTAGCCCATGACGAAGTCGGCGAAGGTCGCGTCGGCCAGGCCCGCCGGCGTGGTGCCCCAACCGCTGCCGTAGTAGCCCTCCAGCCACACCCGCGGCCGTTGGTAGAGGTGCGCGATGGAGCTGGCCACCTTCGACTTGATGAGGTCCTTGCCCAGGCCCGGTTGGTCGGCCCCGGGGCCCTGGTTCCAGCGTTGGGTGCGGAAGTAATCGCCGAACTCCGCCACGTCGCGGCCCCGGCCGCCGTGGTCGCAGCCCATGGTCATGCCGCGCTGCTGGTGCCAGTCGAAAACCGGCTTCCAGAAGCCCTCCTCCGTGAGCGCCACCATCACATCGCTGTAGTCCAGGCGCACCTTGGGCGTGCGCGGGCCGAGGTCCGTGAACAGCGCCGGGAGCTCGGGCACGAGGTCGTACCCTTTGCGCTTCCGGAATTCCCCGGCAAAGCGGGGCGTCCAGAGGCGGCCGTCGACGCCGAAGACCAGCTCATCCGAGAAGAAGAAGTTCAGCCCCTTCCCACCCTCGCTCGGGAAACGATCCCCGAACTTGCCGAAGAAGTACTTGGAATAAAGCGCCCCGGCGGCGGGATGCATCGGGTCGTACGAGAACGGCACCTGCTCGACGCGCACCGAGACGCGCTGCAGCTTGCCGTCCGGCCCCGGCAGGTCGGTGGACATCAAGGCGTCCGCCGGGGCGTTGCCTTGGCTCCATTGCAGGCGCATGCCGCCCACCTCGGGATGTTCGCGCAGCATCTCGTCCACGCACCAGCCCTGGCCGGCCCCGAGCGTGTAGTCGCTCAGGCTGATGGCGATGCCGCGTTGCTTGGCCTCCTGCATGAACCAGCCGACCAGGTCCCACCAACGGTCCGAGAAGAGCGGCGGGTCGCTCGGCTGGGTCAAACCGTAGATGCGGCCGCCTTGGTCCGTGTGCGCGTAGTTGATCTGCAGGCCGCTGATGCCCATGCCGCTCAGCTGGTCGAGTTGCCAGCCCAGGCGCTCCTTGGTCAGGCGATCCCCCGGCCACCAGTAGAAGGGCACCACGCCAAAGCCCGGCGGGGGCTTCTGGAAGCCGGGCAGGGCATCCAGGTCCGCCGCGCGGCTGGCCTGGCCCACCGCCCAGGCGGGCGAGGGCAGCACCTTGGCGGGATCGCTGAACTCCAAGGCCGCCCGAAAGGACGCCTCGGCGGCTTCCGCCGGACCGGGTGCGGCTTGCGCCCACGCCGTGCCGACCGCGACCACCCAGCTCAAAAGCATGCTCCGAACCACCGTGCTCATCATGTTACCCTCGTAGCTCAACGTTCCAGACGCGTTCACTTGGCCTGCTGGCAGCGCAGTCTGACACAAATCCTCGAATCACCCAATTTCGATTTCGCGCAAGACTGGCCGCAGTCCTCCGCAACCCCGTCACCGGCGGGATACCGTGCCTGCGCTCGACCGGTCAGCGGAGGAGACACCCGTCAGCGTGCCAAGGGCACCCGGGCCACGAGCGCCGCGCGCGGCACGGAATCTAGGGGGATTTGTCCAATGGACAGTATGTTGAGGCTGTGGGCAGAAGCGGTGGGAGTGGCCATCCTGGGGGGCGCCGGGTTCCTCTTGGGGCGCTGGTTTTCGCGACGCCGGGCGCCTTGGTGGACCCTTGGTTACTTTCTGCCGCTGGCGCTGGTCATCGCGGTTGGGCTGGCGCGGCATTTTCCGGTGCTGGAGTTTGTGCGGCCGTTCTCCTGGCTGCTGGCGGGCCGGTGGGAGTTCGCCTGGGGAGGGCTCGTCGGCACGATGGTCCTGACCACGCCGCTTTCCCGCCTGCCTTTGCGAAGAGACCGCATCGTGGTGGCGGTCTTGATGGTGGTATTGGTGGGAGGCACCAGTGTGTGGCCGTTGCTCGCGCCCGCCTTCAACCATCGGGAGCTGGCGGCGCTGCGAACCCGGGTGGATGCCGACGGGGTCTGCCTGCAAGGTACGGGCTATACTTGCGGACCAGCGGCCGCGGTGACGGCACTGCGGCGGCTGGGTTTGCCGGCCGAGGAAGGCGAGTTGGCCTTGCTGGCCCACACCAGCGCCGCCAGCGGCACGCAACCGGATGTCTTCGCCGACATCCTGCGCCAGCGCTACGCGGCCCAAGGGCTGAGCGTCGAGTATCGCCCGTTCCGCGACCTCGAGGAGTTGCGCCAGGCGGGACTCACCCTGGCGGTCGTCAAGTTCGCGCTGTTCATCGACCACTATGTCACCGTCTTGGAAGTCACCGCCGACTCTGTGGTGATCGGCGATCCACTGAGCGGCCGGGAGCGCTTGTCGCGAGAGGAGTTCGTGCGGCGCTGGCGCTTCAACGGGGTGGTGCTGCGTTGTGGGCCAGACTCCACCCATTAGGGACCGGTGCCCGGCTGGCTCAGCAGCTCCCCGGAGGGATAGACTCCGAAGTGCGTCCGGTCAAGACCGCGTAAACCCCTGCCTTTAGCTGCCTTGCTCACGCTGGAGAGGCTTGCTCTTGGTCGGCCAGCCCCGTTGTCTTCGGTGATTCCTCCCGCCATGTTACACGTTTGTAACCTAGCCGCCATAATCGCGTTACCCCCCTGTATATCTTTGTAGGTGTGACCAATGAAGTCACGCCGACGGCAGAACAACGATCCGGTAGGCGGGGCTTCCGACCACCCTATCAACGACGATATGAAGTTACCGCGATCCAAGAACCGATCCTCCCGGAAAGGGGTGCTGCTGGCTGCCCTGGCGCTGGCCCCCTTCACCCAGGCCCAGTCTTCCGATGCCATCATCGACAAGTTGGTCGAGAAGGGCGTCCTGACCGTCAAAGAGGCCAAAGACCTTCGCGACGAAGCCGACAAGGACTTTAGCAAGAGTTACGCCGCCAAGAGCGGGTTGCAGGAATGGGTGCAGGCACTGAAGATCAACGGCGACCTGCGCGGGCGTTACGAGGGATTCTTCCGGGACGAGGCCACCTTGGCCCACCGGGACCGCTTCCGCTACCGGATGCGGTTGGGCGTGACGGCGAACATCGTGGAGAGCTTCGAGGTGGGCGTTCGGCTGGCCTCGGGGGACGCGGGCAGCGATCCGATTTCCACCAACCAGACGATGCAAGACAATGGCACCAAGAAGGGCGTGACGATCGATCTGGCCTATGGGAAGTGGACCCCGATCAACAACTCGACCATGAACGCCAGCCTGGCGGTCGGCAAGATCGAGAATCCATTCGTGTTTTCCGACATGGTCTTCGACGGCGACTACACGCCCGAGGGCGTGGGCGAGCAGTTGAACTTCAACTTGGGGGACCACGCGCTGAAGTTCAACCTCGGCCAGTTCATCCTGGACGAAGTGGGCGGCTCCGAGCGGGATCCCTGGATGTTCGGGGCGCAGGCGCGATTCGATTCCTCCTGGAGCAAGGAGATCCAGACCTCATTGGGGGTGGGCTGGCTCACCCTGCAAAACGAGGATTTCCTGCGGGAGCGGCCGGCCACGACCCGCACCGTGACGGCAGCGGATGGCGGCGCCAACCCGGCGATCACGACCACGGCCGCGTCGAACGACGTGCCGAACGTGAACCGGGGGAACAGCCGCGATGCGGCCGGGAACCTGATGTACAACTACCAGCCCATCGTGGCCGACGCGGCGATCACGTACCATCTGGAGAGCTTCCCGTTCTACACCGGGCCGTTCCCGGTCAAGTTGGCGGGCGACTTCATGCACAACCCGGAAGCGGACGATCGTAACAACGCGTATTCCGTGGGCCTTACCCTGGGCAAGGCCGGGAAGAAAGGAACCTGGGAACTCTCCTACCGCTACAAGGTTCTTGGCGGAGACGTGTGGTGGGAAGAGGTGGTGGATTCCGATTTCGGCGCCTACTATGGGGCCGGCGGACGCTACGGGGTCAGCGCGGGTTACCAGGCGGGCACCAACGTGCGCGGGCATATCTTCAAGGTCGGCTACTCGCCGTACGATTTCGTGAGCCTGAATGCGACCTACTTCCTGACCGAAGCGATCGACAAGGTGCCGGCTGATTCCGGCAGTTCCATCGGCCGCCTGCAGGTGGACGCCTCTTTGAAATTCTAGACTCCATCGACCACAACTCCTTTACACCGCATGAACATGAAAACGACACTGGCAATCCTGGCCGCCGCCTTGGTGGGCGTGGCCGCAGCGACGCCGGCCCAGGCCGGCACGATCAACGTCAAGGGTTCCGACACCCTGGTCATCCTCGCGCAGAAATGGGCCGAGGTCTACATGGGCAAACACCCGGAGGTGAAAATCCAGGTGCAAGGCGGCGGTTCCGGCGTGGGCTTTGCGGCGCTGCAGAACACCACAACCGACCTTGCCAACGCCTCGCGCAAGATCAAAGCGAAGGAGATCGAGGCGTGCATCAAGGCCTTTGGCAAGCGGCCGACCGAGTACAAGGTGGCCTTGGACGGCCTCTCGCTCTACGTCAACGCCGACAACAAGATCGAGCAACTGAGCGTGGAGCAGCTCGAGGGCATCTTCACCGGCAAGATCAAGAACTGGAAGGACCTGGGCGGAGCGGACGCCCCCATCATGGTGTACAGCCGCGAGAACAGCTCGGGCACCTATGAGTTCTTCAAGGAACATGTGCTGAAGGGGAAGGACTTCGTCGCCAGCGCCCAGACCATGCCGGGCACGGCGGCGGTGCTGCAGGCGGTGGCCAAGGACAAGAACGGCATCGGCTACGGCGGCGCGGCCTACGGCGCGGGCGCCAAGCACCTTAAGATCAGCAAGGAAACCGGCGGCACGGCCATCGAGCCGACTGAGGAAACCGTGGTGGGCGGCACCTATCCCATCTGGCGCTACCTGTTCATCTACGTGAATCCCGCCTTGGACAAGGGCGAGATCGCGACCTACCTGAATTGGATCCGGAGCGATGACGGGCAGAAGGTGGTGAAGGAAGTGGGCTACTATCCCCTGCCCAAGAACCTGCGCGAATAAGTTTGGTTGGTTGACTACCGGGCTCTGGTGGAGCCCGGGCCCTGCGGGGCGGGAGGGCAGCGCCCGACTTGTGGATTGTGCCCTCCCGCCCCTTTCTAATAACATAAGCTCATGCCGCACCGTCAGGACATTGGCAAGCGTTCAGTGGGATGGATGGGTCTGGCCCGCGGCCATCGGGCCCGTCCCATGGAATGGCTGGCCGAGAAGGGGATTTTCCTGGTCTCGCTATCGGCCATCTTGATGGTTTTCCTGATCTTCCTCTTCGTGGCGCGGGAGGCCCTTCCCATCTTCCTCGGGCGGATGAATAGCGCGGCCGCGCAGAAGGCGATCCCCCCCGAACAGATGGACAAGATGGCGCCCGAGGAATTGCGGGCCTACCTTGGCCTGGGGCGGAAGGAGTTTGCCGAGAAGGACAAAGAGACGCTGCGGCTGCTGATGGAGGTCCGCGCCGAGATGGCGGCGGAGGTTTCCCACGACAAAGACGCCTCCCTGAACACGGTCGCCTGGCGCTACCTGCTTCTCCCCTACCAGTGGACCGGCTACAGCAAGCCGGATTTCATCTGGCAGCCGGTGTCGACCATCCAGAAGTACAACATCGTGCCTCTCCTGGTAGGCAGTCTGAAGGCCACCTTGGTCGCGCTGCTGTTTTCCGTGCCGATCTCCTTGATGGCGGCCATCTACGTGTCCCAGCTCGCGCCGCCCCGCCTGCGGGAGTGGCTCAAACCGGCCATTGAACTGCTGGCGGGAATTCCCTCGGTGGTGCTGGGCTTCTTCGCCCTGATCGTCATGGCCAGCGCCCTTCAGCACGTCTTCGGTTACGGGTCGCGTCTCAACGCGTTGGTCGCCGGGCTGGCGCTTGGGTTGGCCAGCGTGCCGGTGGTCTTTTCGATTGCCGAGGATGCCCTTACGAGCGTGCCCAAGGCCTATGTGCATGGCGCGCTGGCCCTGGGGGCTTCCCGTTGGCAATGCGCCTGGCAGATTGTGCTGCCGGCGGCCATTCCGGGGGTGTTTGCCGCCGTCGTGCTGGGCTTTGGCCGCGCCATCGGCGAAACGATGGTGGTTCTGCTGGCCAGCGGCAATGCCAGCATCATGTCCTGGAGCCTGCTGGATTCCACCCGCACCATTACCGCCTCGATTGCCGCCGAACTCAACGAGGTGGTCTTCGGCGGGCATCACTATCGGATGCTGTTCACGCTGGGGACCATTCTCTTTGTGGTGACATTCCTGTCGAACATGCTGGGTGAATTGGTGATTCATCGGTTCAAACTCAAGCTGGAGGGCAAGCGATGAAGGCCTCCGAACCGCGAGGATTCCAAGCCCGCCAATTCGACTGGGCTTCGCTCGCCGGCACTGCCGCCACGGGTTTCGCCACCTTCCTGATCCTGGCGATTCTCGGCGTCATTCTGGGCAACGTCCTGCTGCATGGCTGGCCGGCGCTCTCCTGGCGCTTCGTCACCGGTGGCACGGAGGCGGACATGTTCGATGTCAAGAAGGCCGCGATCTTCCCCATGATCTTCGGCACCACCTGCCGGGTGATCCTCATGTCCATCTTCGTCCTTCCGGTCGGCGTCATTACGGCCATCTATCTGACCGAATACGCGCAGACGGGTTCACAGTTGACTCGCATCATCCGTGGCGCCGTGAACAACTTGGCGGGCGTGCCGTCGATTGTCTTCGGCCTCTTCGGCCTGGGCTTCTTCATCAGCGCGATCGGCGGGAGCATGGACGCGGTGCTGCGCCCGGACAACCCGGCCCCCCGTTGGGGAAAGGAGTCGTTGCTCTGGGCTTCCGTCACGCTGGCGGTGATGACGCTGCCGGTGGTCATCGTGGCCACGGAAGAGGCGCTGCGGGCCATTCCCCTGGGCTTGCGCGAAGCCAGCCTGGCGCTGGGCGCCACCAAGCTGCAGACCATCCTCCGCATTGTGCTGCCCCAAGCCCTGCCGGGCATCATGACCGGCGGCATTCTGGCCGTCAGCCGCGCGGCGGGCGAGGTCGCGCCCATCATGTTCACCGGGGTCACTTATTACATGCGCGACCTGCCCCAGTCGCTCTCGGACCAATTCATGGACTTGGGTTACCATGTGTTCGTCCTCTCCACCCAGTCGCCGAATATCGAGCAGACCCGGCCGATCCTCTATGGCACGGTCTTGGTTTTGCTGGTGCTGACTTTTGCCCTGAATCTTGCCGCCGTTCTCGTGCGCGCCCATATGCGCCGCAAGCTGCGGGCCGCTCACTGACCCTCTCCTTATGTCCGAGCCCACGTCCAAGCTAAACCTGGCAAGCTCGCTTCGCGTCGAATCCCCAGTCGCTGTGGCCAGCCAACCGTTGCTGGCCACCAGCAACCTCGACCTCGACTACGGTTCCTCGCGAGCGCTCAAAGGCATCTCGCTGGAGATACCCGAACGCCAGGTCACCGCCTTCATCGGCCCGTCCGGCTGTGGCAAGTCCACGCTCCTGCGCTGCTTCAACCGGATGAACGATCTCATCGACAACGTCCGGATTACGGGCCAGGTGACGATCGCCGCGCAAGACATTTACAGCGCCGAAGTCGACGTCATCGAACTCCGCAAGCGGGTCGGCATGATCTTTCAGAAGAGCAATCCGTTCCCCAAGAGCATCTACGAGAACATCGCCTACGGCCTCCGCCTGCACGGCACGCGCGACCGCGCCAAGGTGGACGAGGTGGTCGAGCGGAGCCTGCGTGGCGCCGCCCTGTGGGAGGAAGTCAAAGACCGGCTGCACACCAGCGCCCTGGGCCTCTCCGGCGGCCAGCAGCAGCGCTTGTGCATCGCCCGCGCCATCGCCATCCGTCCGGAGATCCTGCTCATGGACGAACCCGCTTCGGCGCTCGATCCCATTGCCACCTCGCGCATCGAGGACCTCATTCTGGAGTTGAAGCGCGAGTTCACCATCGTCATCGTCACCCACAACATGCAGCAGGCCGCCCGCATTTCCGATCGCACCGCCTTCTTCTACCTGGGCGAACTCATCGAATACGACACCACCCGGCGGATCTTCACCAATCCCGCCAAAAAGCAAACCGAGGACTACGTGACCGGCCGGTTCGGCTGACCCTTTTCGCCACCCTCTGATCGCTATGACCCATCTCTTCGACAACGAACTGGCCCAGCTCAAGGAGAAGCTCCTGACCATGGGCAGCCAGGCCGAATCCTCCGTCACTCGCGCGGTAAAGGCCTTGATCGAGCGCGACGACGCCCTCGCCCGCCGCGTCGAGGCCGATGACGAAGCCCTCGACAACCTGGAGATCGAGATCGACGACCTGAGCATCACGCTGCTGGCCCAGGCGCCGTTGGCGACGGATTTGCGATTGATCACCGTAGCCATGAAGGTGTCGCAGAACCTGGAGCGGGTGGGCGACGAGGCCACGAAAATCGCCCGGCGGGCGGTGGAACTGAACCGCGAAGCACCGCTCAAACCCTATGTGGACGTCCCGCGCATGGGGGCCATCGCCACGGAGATGCTCCGCGCCGCTCTGGAGGCGTTCGTAAACGGCAATCAAGACCTGGCGAACGCCACGATCGCCCGCGACCCGGAGGTCAACGCGCTGAACAAACGGGTCCACCGGGAACTGACCGCGTTTATGGTCGAGGATCCCCAGACCATCACCCGCTGTCTGAATATCATGGTAGCCGCCAAGAGCCTGGAGCGCATCGCCGATCACGCCACCAACATTGCCGAGGAAATCATCTACCTGGCCGAAGGCCGCGATGTGCGCCACCAGCACAAGACCACGCCTCCGCCGGCCAACGGAACCCCCGCATGAAATCGAAGATCCTGATTGTGGACGACGAGCCCGATGCCCTGGAACTCGTCGAGTTCAATCTCCGTGGCGCCGGCTTCGACGTGATCACCGCCCCCGATGGCGCGGCCGCCCTGCGCCGCGCCCAAGCCGATCAGCCGGACCTCCTGGTGCTGGACCTGATGTTGCCGGAGATCGACGGGCTGGAGGTCTGCAAGGTGCTGCGCCGCAACCCCGCCACGGCCTCGTTGCCGATCATCATGCTCACCGCCAAAGGCACCGAATTGGACCGCGTCTTGGGACTCGAAATCGGGGCTGACGATTATCTCACCAAGCCGTTCAGCCCGCGGGAACTGGTCTTGCGCATCCGCAAACTGCTGCAACGGACCAAGCCGGAGGCCGAGGCGGCCGAACGATATCAGGTTGGACCGCTGGTGCTGGACATTCCCCGGCACCAAGTGACCGTGCAGGGCCACCCCATCGAGCTTACGGCCACCGAGTTCAAGCTGCTGACCATGCTGCTCGAACGCCGGGGCCGCGTGCAGAGCCGCGACCGGCTCTTGCAGGATGTCTGGGGTTACGAGCGGCTGGTGGACACCCGCACCGTGGACACCCACATGAGCCGGTTGCGCGACAAGCTCGGCGCGGCGGGCCGCTACCTCGAGACGATCCGCAACGTGGGCTACCGGTTCGTGGAAAACTGAACTCTGACCAGCCCGCCACCTGGGATTGCGGGCGGCGGTCAAACGGTTACCCTATGGCAGTTCGCATGTCGTTGGCGGTTTCCATTGGCATCGTTTCGGGCGCGGCGCTCGTCGCCCTCCATCTCTGGTGGCGGCGGCGCGCGCAACGGTTGGAGGCCGAGTTGACGGAGCTGCGCACCGCCCATTCCGCTGCCAGCCACCGGCTCGAACAGGTCACCTCCACCTACGGCGCCCAATTGGAGGCGTTGTTCAGCGAACTCGGCGACGGAGTCCTGATTCTCGACCCCGCCCAGCGGGTCCAACTGGCCAATCGTGCCCTGCTGGGCGCGCTGGAGCTCCCGGCCGATCCGCGCGGCCGCACGCTCATGGAGGCCTTCCGCCGGCATGAACTCAAGGACTTGGTCGAACGCGCGGTCGGCTCCGACTGCGCGGTGCGGATCGAGTTGGAAACCAGCGGCCCCGCCCCGCGCTGCTTTGAGGTCAGCGCCACGCTGGTCCGCAACCGGGAGCGCGAGCTCCACGGGGTGATCCTCCTGTTTCACGATTTGACCCGTGTTCGACGGCTCGAGACCACCCAGCGCGAGTTCGTGGCGAATGTCAGCCACGAGTTGCGCACCCCGCTGTCGATGATTCACGCCGCGGTCGAGACTCTGCTCGACGGCCCGTCCGCCGATGCCGCCACGCAGGAGCGCTTCCTGCTCATCATTCGCCGGCACTCCGACCGCCTCGCTTTTCTGGTGGAGGACCTCCTTACCCTGTCGGCGCTCGAGTCGGCGCGGGTTGCGTTTGCCTTCGAGCGGGTCGAACTGCGGCCGCTGGTGACGCGGGTCTTGGAAGACCAGGCGGCCCATGCCTCCGAGCGGCAAACGACCCTCGAAAACCGCATTCCCGAGGGGCTTGGCGCGCGCGCCGACCTGCTCCGCTTACAGCAGGTATTCACGAATCTGGTCAACAATGCCATCAAGTACGGCAAGCCGGGCGGGCGGGTCGAACTGAACGCGCGCGTCCTGGAAGATGGGAGCCTCGAATGCGCGGTCAAAGACGACGGCCCGGGCATCCCCCCGGAAGCAGTCGAGCGGGTGTTTGACCGTTTCTACCGCGTGGACCGTGGCCGCTCCCGCGACCAAGGTGGTACTGGCCTAGGGCTGGCGATTGTCCGGCAGATCATCGAGTCCCATGGCGGCAGGGCCTGGGCGGAAAGCCAGCCGGGCCAGGGCGCGACGTTCCGGTTTACGCTGCCGCCGGAGAAGTCGTCCTGACGAACCGGCGGCGAGTTCAGTGACCGGGAGGGGGTTGGCCCGGGACAAGCCAAGGGAAGACCGAAAGGCGAAGGCGGGCGCCACCCATCGGGATCAAGGTGGCCTCGATGGGCGGACCGGCGGCAGTTGCGAGCTGACGGGGCAACCGGGGAGTCTGGCCTGCGGCTGGGGCGATCCAGTCGGCCAGGAGGGTTGCCGGCGCGATCAGCCGAATAGGCGGATCCTCGGCGTTGAAAGGGTGGGGCGGCAGCGGACCAAGCCGCTTGGCCACGCTCAGCACGGCTTCCGGACGCACGGGCGGCAGAACCAGGCCCAGGTTCCACGCCGAAGCGGGCGTCAGGCACTGCTCCGGCCAATCGGTCGTGCCTCCAACCGCCCGCCACTCCTCCCGGATTTGAAGTGAAAACGCCAGCGGGCCGTAACGCACAACCGCACGACGTGGCTCGAGGCCGGCGACTTCCACCCTGGGCTCCATAAGCAGACGGAGTTCCACACGATCCTGGTTGTTCCAAACTCGATCCAGCGCGATCCAGGGTCCAGGCTTGCCCTTCAAGCGCACCGGCTGCCCGTTGACCAGCAACCCCGGCTGCGAGCACCAGGCCGGCACTCGAAGGTAGAGGGGAAACCGCACCGGGCGCGCCAAGGAGACCGTGGTAACGACCAGTCCGTCGAACGGATACGCTGTCTCTTCCTCGAGCGTGACCTCAACCCCCGGTCCCACCCGGGCCTTCGCCGTGCCGGCACCGTAGAGAGCGGCGGCCAAACCACCGTCAACGGTGCTCATCCAAAGGTGGGAGGCTACCGCGGGCCAGGCGCGAAAAGCGGCGTGGCGGCAGCACTCCGGCCCCAAAGAGGTGTAACTGGCGGCAACCCCCGCGGAGGCAACCTGGTTGGGGGCCGTTTGACTGCGAAGTGCGAGCGCGTCAGAAGTGAAGATAGTGGGGACGGTGTTGAAGGCAATGTCCTCGCAGCGGTCGGCCCAGACCGCATCGCCCGTCAGGGCCAGCAGGCGGAGGCAACTGTCCAGCAGGGTCGCGGTGACACAGGCATGGGCGCCCCGGCTGGGGTCGGGACCGTGGGCGTCGTCGGGCTCCTCCGGGAGGAACACACCGCCGGGCAGGCGCCCGCGTTCGCGCTGCATCTGGGCAAAGCGCTGGCCGGAGACAAGCGCCAGTTCCGTCTGGCCTGGAAAACGAAAGTACTCGGCAGGCTCCGTAAAACCGGTCGCGAAACCGAGGTCGTCCCGGGTGGGCAGCGTGAACCGCCAGTCGCCCGAGTGCTGGTGAATCCGCCGGGCCAGTTCTGGCAGCGAGGGCTCGCCGGTGCGCTCATAGAGCCAGGTGAGCGCGGACATCAACTCCGCCGCCTGCCACGGACGGGTGGCATCGGGGAAAAGCTGGGCCTCAGGCAGACGTCGGATCCAAGCCAGGTGCCGCGCGATGGCCACCCGGACCCGGGGGTCTCCCGTGGCGCGCGCGTAACCGATGAGAGCCTGCAGGAACACCGTGCTCGGCCAGAGTTCGCGTTGTGCGCGCAGGGAAAGCGGCCCCAGCCAGCCATCGTCCTGCTGGGCAGCGAGCACGATGTCAATCCACGCGCGGGTCGATTGTTGGAGCTCGGCGTCGTGGGCGAGCTGGGCCAGGGGGATCGCGCCCCGCAGCCACTGAGGGAGGAGATCGTTGGCGGGCTCGCTCGTCGAGGCGGGTTCCGCCCAGGGATTGTGCTCGGGGCGGCAGGCCGGGCTGAAGGCCTCGAGGTGGCCCGGCAAGCCCTCCGCCAGCGCGACCAATTGCGTGGCCAGCCAGCCGGCGGGGGCCAAATCCCGCAACGGCAAAGGGGTCAGCACCGGCGCGGCAATCGCCGGTCGTCCGGCGGCCGCCTCGCGCTTGGCCGGGGAGACCGGGAGCTGCTGGCGATAGTCAATGCCAGCCCGAAGCGGCAGCGCCAGCGCGAGTGCAAACACCATCCACCCCGCGAGGCCTCGCGGGCAGAATAAGACTCTGGTGGCTGGCAAGCGCATGCCATTTTCTCTTCCGGCTGGGCCGGCGGGTCGATGCGGCGCACGCCGACACCAAGGGCGCGGCGCGTCCGATAGGACTATCGGGCGAATCCGGAGGGGACTTGAGGCTTAGCCGGTCGTGAACCAGCGGGCTCCCCCCACGCCGCATGCCCCGATAATGGATCAGCCCCGGGTTACCGGCCAAATCGACAGAGGGCCTGGCCGTGCCCACACCAGGCTCACCACGGCTGCCAGAGCCGGTACAGGCGGAGGGCGTTGCTGGTGGTGTTGGTCACACGGATGAGGGAACCATCGTACCAGGCAGGCGTTTCGAGGACGGTCCAAGTGGTGTTGGTGCGGATGGCGGTGGTGGTTTGGAGCACCAAGCCGGCCCAGTCACCCGACCAGGTGAGAATCGAGCGGCTGGCGGTGGGCCGCCGGAGCTGGAGCGAAGGCGGCGTGCCGGCCGGGTTGTCGCCCACCAAACCCCGCCGCATGATCGCGGCCATGACGGTGGTCCCGGCCGAATTTGGATGGACCGTATCCGGGAACCACTCCTTGTGGCCGGCCATCATGGTGTGCATGTCGATGAGGCCCAGGCCGTACTTGGCGGCCAGTTCGCGCACGGCCGGGGCGATCTCATTCGCCACCACGGCCGGTTTGATGTCGTAGGCCCCCAGGTTGTAGACGGGGCAGGGCGTGACGAGGTAGATGAACGGGTGGCTGGCCAGATTCGTGTAGGAGGCGATGAGCTCCTCGAAATCGGAGACAAAGTTGGTGCTGTATTTCCAGTTGTAGGGCTTGGAATCGTTGGTGCCCAGTTTGATGGTGACGATGTCCGGGCCGTAATCGTGGCTGGCCTTGAAGGCGGCCTCCTTCCAATATGGGTAGTCTCCCTTCTTGAGCAACGTCCGCCCGCTCACGCCATAGTTCTTGACCACGTAGTTGGTGCCGAGGAGGCGTTGCAGTTTCGCCGGATAAGCCTCGGTGGACGGGTTGGATAGGCCGCTGCCTTCGGTGATGCTGTCGCCGATGCAGGCAATCTTGAGAGGCACCGCCAGTAGGGGCGCCGCCAGCAGAAGGCCGATCAGTCCCGCCGCCATGCGCAGAGTGGTCATGGGCGAACGATAGTGGGGCGGGACCGGGTGTCAAGAACCGCGGTGGCAAGCGCGGCGCGACACCGCTTTTCCCCGTGCCAGGAGAAGGACGCGGGCCACAGCGCCGTCGCCGCTGCGCCGGGATGATGGTCTTCCGGAGGGGCGACGGCCTCGTCGCCCAACCTGCCTCTGATAGGCCAACTCACGGCGTCTCTTGCAGGCGGAAGAAGCCGCTGGCGTTGGTGGTGGCGAGGGTCACGCGGTT
>CAYYMW010000051.1:0-7845 GCA_964472515.1 uncultured Verrucomicrobiota bacterium
GTCGTCATACTACAATATTCAGGCCAAAACACAAGGAAAAGCACCCAAACCCCCTCTTATCTCGTACACCCGGTGGCGCGCGTGGCTTGACAGGCAGGGGATGAGAGGGGGAGAATGACTGGGTCCGCCATGAGTCCCAAACCGAATCGCCGCAAGACGTTGCGCGGGGGTATTCAACGGAGCGTGCCGCCCCGGCATGGCGTCGGGCGGCGGTGGCTCCGGCAGCAACAGGCTGCGGAAGGCCGAGGGTGCTGCTGCAGCTTGGCTCGGCCGCTCTTTCATCGGAGAGTTGCTGTAGCACGGCCTTGGACGGGACGGCTGAGCCCTCTCCAATACGCCCGACTGCCGGAAGGAGAAGCCGCAGGGCATCCTTGAAACGATGCATCGTCCGGTTTTGACCTCTTACGCCCCATGAACGACCCGAAGCGCAAACTGACCATCATGGTCTCCTCCACGGTCTACGGAACTGAGGAATTGCTCGATCGTGTCTACACCTTGCTCACCGCTTGCGGTTATGAAGTCTGGATGTCCCACAAAGGGACCGTTCCAGTTCGCTCTGATCGCACCGCCTTCGAGAACTGTCTGGCGGCTGTCGAGAAGTGCGACCTCTTTCTGGGCATCATCACCCCCAGCTACGGCAGCGGCCAGGATCCAAGACGCCCCAACGAACCCTCGATCTGCCATCGCGAGATTCTGAAAGCCATCGAGCTCAGGAAGCCACGTTGGCTGCTGGCTCACGAGCATGTGGTTTACGCTCGATCCTTGCTGAAAAATCTTGGCTACGAGGGCAAGGAAGGGCGGCGGGGGCTGAAGCTGAGAAAGACTCCCATTCTGGAGGACCTCCGTGTGCTCGATCTCTACGAGGACGCCACCTGCGATATTCCGGAGCTTTCCTTGGACGCGCGCGCCGGCAATTGGGTTCAGAAGTACCGCTCAACCGACGACGGATCGCTCTTTGTCACCGCCCAGTTCTTCCGTTACCAAGAGGTCGAGCAATTCATCAAAGAGAATTTCGAAAACGGCTCCCCGGTGCCAAGACACGGAGGTGAGGCGTGAATCCGAACGAGATTCAGAGACTGCTTTCCCTCGGTGAAGGGCAGCGCATCGAGTTCAAGTCGGGCGTCAGGAACGTCGAGGCTCTCGGCCGGGTGATTTGCGGTCTCCTCAACACCTCGGGCGGCTATGTGATCTGCGGCGTGACTGATCAGGGCTCAGTGCTCGGCATCGCTGCGTCCGAAACCACTCTCCCAGCCCTGCGAAAGGCCATCCGCGAGGGCATCAGCCCCAAAGCACTCGTCTCGCTGGAGATTCAGTCCCTCGCAAACAAACCCGTCCTGGTCATCGAGGTTCCTGCTGGCCGGGACCTTCCTTACGCCTTCCGGAACCGGATTTTCATCCGAACCGGCGAATCCACGCTGCCAGCGGATGTCGAAACCATCCGGGACCTCGTTTTGCGACATCAGTCGGAGCCAGAACGATGGGAGCGCCGATTCTCCTCCGCCGATCCGGAGGCGGATGTGGATTTCGACGAGGTACGCTCCGCCGTCGCGGATGCCCAAAAAGGGCGTCGCGCCTTCTTCCGCGACGCCGCCGATCCGCGGAGGGTGCTGGAGGACTTTGCCGTCGCCCGCTATGGCCGGTTGACCAATGGGGGCGACGTTCTGTTTGCCCGCAACCCAGCCCTGCGCCTGCCGCAAATTCGCATCCGTGCCATGCGCTACAATTCGGACAAGGCCGGTGACACCTACCGGGACATGAAGTCGATCGAAGGGCCGCTCCAGACCGTCTTTGAAGATGCGTATTCGTTCGTCGTCCGCAACACGCCTTCGGTTGCGCGTTTCGCCAAAGGGCGGCCCAAACGGGAGGACTCTCCCCTCTACCCGGAAGACGCCGTGCGCGAGGCTCTGATCAATGCTCTAGGGCACCGCGACTACAGTTCCCCGTCGGGTGGCGTCAGCATCCACATCTTCCCTCACCGGCTCGAAATCTGGAACTCCGGCGGCCTGCCGGAGGGCGTTACCACCGAAAGCCTGAAGCTGGGACACCTCTCCGTCTTGCGCAATCCGGACATCGCCCATGTGCTGTACCTGCGCGGCCTGATGGAGAAGGCCGGTCGCGGCAGCGTGCTTATGATCCAGCAATGTCGCGAGAAAGGGCTGCCGGATCCGGAGTGGACGTCCGACGCGAAGCTGGGAGTGACCGTCACTTTCCATGCCCCGCAAGTCACCCCGCAAGTCACCCCGCAAGTCACCCCGCAAGTCACCCCGCAAGTCACCCCGCAAGCTGAAAAGCTCCTGACGACGATCGACGGGGAAATGTCTCGGAGCGGCCTGATGGCCGGGGTGGGCATCAGGGACCGCAACCATTTCAGCAAGGCATTCCTCCAGCCCGCACTCGCCGCCGGACTGATCGAGATGACCCAACCCGACAAGCCGAACAGCAGCAAACAGCGCTACCGGCTCACGGCGCTTGGGAAGCTCCGCGCGTCGGGGGATCCGCCTTCAACCTCATGACCCTCCCCAAGCCCAGGGCCAAACTCCCGAGCCATCGGCCGCAGCCGGTCCCTGCCCGGCGGGTGGGGCATCACCGCCGACGACCTGCTGGCGGCGGTCTATGCCAATGGGGTCGTGCTCGCCACGGCAGTGCTGATGGGCCGGGCGGCTCAGTAGCTGACCACCAGCTCCCGCGCCCGGGCTTCGTTGGCAAACCGGACCCAGAGCAGGCCGGCTTCGGCGTCATGCCGGACGCCGCTCAACTCCTGCCCGTCCAAAGTGACTTTGCGAGGGGCCTGCTGGCTGCGGAGCAGCACCACCGCGTCGGTCTTGGCAATCCCTTCCACCAGACAGCGAACGGCCGTCCGGTCACGGGTGACCGGCAGGACTTTGCAGGCGGCGGCAATCACCTCTCCCTCGGCGGGCTTGGCCGCCTTGAGGTCGATCAGGAAGTGGCGTGAACCCGCCGTGAGGGGCACTTCCCGTTGCCAGCGCAGTTCCGGATCGAACAAACTGACGTACGAGCCCTTCAACGGCGCGGCAGGGGGACTGTCGGTTTCGTCGAGCCCTGCCGCGATCACGTACCGTCCCCGCCGCAGCAACAGGGCGTTGGATTCCGCCCAGTCGCGACCTTGTACGGCGGCCAAGTCCCGGAGGTCCTGAACCAAGGTGCGGTCGCCGGCGGTGTCGTAGGCGAGGGCACGCGGACTTTGCTTGCGCCAGACCAGCCAGCCCTTGCCCACTTGGTGCCGGCCCGGCTGAACGTCAGCGGGCAGGCCCAATTGAGCGAAGAGGTGCTGTCGGGGCGTGTCGTAGTGGGAAGGAGCCGTGTTCCACCATTCGCGGACCTGCCGATAGGGATCGGAATCGTCGTCGTAGACGACCAGGCTCCCGCCCCCCTTGACCCAGGCGGCCAGGGGAGAGTGAATCTCGGCTGTCAGCGGCTTTTGCCCGTAATAGCTCAGCAACAGAGTCTCCGTGCCTTTGAGATAACCGGGCACACTGAGGTTCTCCAGTTGCACCGGCTGCAGGGGGACGCCGCGCTTCACGAGCGGCAAGGCCAGTCCGTAGACGTGGCTCAGATGGGGGTCGCCCGATTCAGGCTCGCCACGCTGAAACATCAGGCTGTCGCTGACCACGAGGCCGATCCTGGTCTGCGGCCCCTCCCAGCGAACCTCGTCCTGGCGCAGATCGTTGAGTGCGTGAATGACCGTTTGCAACTCCGTGGCGTAGGCCGGCGGGATGCCTTCCTTGACCTTGGGGTCCTTGGCGGAAGGGTAGCGCCCTTGGAAGATGCGGTCCGGCCATGGCATGACCTCGTACTGCCAGGCCTCGGGGTGCAGCAGGGACGCCACGAGCGTGGATTCCCAGTTGCGCTGGTAATCGCCCCAGTCGTGGTTGGGGTCGTCTTCCACGGGGTCGTTCAAGAACCAGACCGACCGGCCGGTGGCGCGCACCAGATTCTTCATCGAACCGTATTCCAGGAACGCCGTCTCAAACGTCCGTTCCTTCACGGTGCCCCGGTACACGTTGGCCGTGCGCGACGTGCCCGTCCAGACTTGCGCAATGTAGCCGTCGCAGCCCTTGAGTTGGGCCAGGCTCGATTCGGGGCTCACGATCCGCCAGTGGGCATAGTTGAGCAGGCTGTGCGTGGGCACATAGCACCGCACCTTGCGGCCGGTGCGCTGATTGAAGGCGGTGACGTGGTCGAACACCTGTTGCAAGGCGCGGCGGTAGAGGTAGTACTTCAGCTTGGAGGCGCGCCACTGGGCGTCCACCGACGCATGCGGGGGTTGCCATTCCTCGGAGTAGAATTTGCGCCATTCCCGCTTGAAGCCCTCGGAGTACCCTCCGCGCACCCAGAACTCGGGTTCTTCGAGATGAATGGCCTCCGCCCCGGCATCCAAGGCGCGCTGCACTCCGGTGGCCAGGTACTTGCCGAAGTTCTCGCCGGGACACATGTAATAGACGTCGCCGCCGTGGCTGATCTTGTTCCCGGCCCGGTCCGTCTGCGCTTCATCCTCGTGGTTCACCCCGTCGAAGCGCCCATAGAGATAGTCCTGGTAGCTGCCCCACGAGACCCCGGTCATCACGTGCAGGCGATAGCCGCGCTGGCGCCATGTCTCCATGCGCTGGGGCAGGGAGGGGTCCACCCCATAGACAATGGCGACGTCCGAGCGCAGGTCAATCTCCGGCCGGTAGCCGGGATAGACTTGAAAACACGTGCGCTCTTCGACCTGACGGGGGTCCGACAAGCAGGGCGTGGTGTCGGCCGCCTGACCGAGGGAGAGTTGGCCAAGCGTCGCGATGCCGAGCGCGGCGCACAACCGCCGAAGGAGGATAGGGGAGTAGTTCAACATGAGATGGGAAGGGAAAGGTTCAAGGGCGGGGCAGAAGACGGACTCGTCCGACGCGGTATCTTCGGTGACCGTCATCGCCGTCCAAAGGCAGAGCCATGCGGGGGGTGCCGTCGCGCGCGCCAACGGAAACGTACACGTCGCACTCGCCGGGTTGGGCGGGCGGCGCATGGTTGCCTTGGGGATCGTCCAGGCGCCGGGCGACGGTGAAGCGCGCCTCGCGCTTCTGCACGAGCGCTTGCCCCGGCGCACCCGGCGACAGCTCGCGCAAGTCAAAGCCTTCATCCGTGTTGACGGAAACCAAGCCCCCTTGGGCGTTCTTGAGCGTGAACGCCCAGAAACCGCCCCCATGGAGCGGGGCGACTCCGGCGTTGGCCCAGTGGGCCTCGACCACAAAGGGCTCTCCCGGCGTGATGGCTTCCGGCCAGCGCAGCTCGCGCAGTTGGAGCCGATACCCCAGGCGCCGGTTGATCCGCTCCACGGCCTCGCGGACTTCCGCCAATTCTTCGCGCGGCCACCAGTGGATCGACATGTAGCTGGCGTGGTAGTCCTCGACGCTCTTCACCAGCAGGTCATTGCTCCAGGCGCCCCGCTGCTTGGAGGAGCCGAAGTGCTCATGTTCCAGAATGACCGGCAACTTCGGCCAGAACTCCTGGGCCATCTCCGCGTGGTACCACGAGTGCGGCGGGGGTTGCACCAGGATGCTGTCGTCCCGCAGGGTGACGCCTTTGGACAAGGCATAATCAGTTTCGGGCAGGTGCCGCCCCGGAGTGGTGGCGCCAGCCACGTCGTCGCTGATGCAGAGCAAGGTGCGCGGGAAGTGCTTGAGGTGAAGATCAATGTGCTTCTTGACCACTTCCAAGGTTTGGGCCTGCGTGAGCTTGCTGCTGAAACCCGTGTGACCTTCCCCCCACATCCCAAACGAGCCGACATCGATGAACGCCACGTTCGGATTCCCATCGTACCGACGGGCCATGGCGGCGAGGAAGTGGTCGAGCTTCTCCAGGAAGACGGGATCGAGGTAATCGGGATCCCAGAGCGGTGCGCCGGGGCGTGGGCCTTTGCCGAACTCGAAATCGGTCCCCTTGGCCCCCGCCTCCTGCACCCATTTGGGGGTGGCGTAGCGCATCCAGCTCTCCGAGCAGCTCACCCGGATCGCAATCTGCTTGCCCTTGGCCGCCCACCGTTGCGTCGGCGTGTCGAACAGCGACCAGTTGAATTCGCCCTCCTTCGGTTCCAGGAACGACCAAGGCACCCGCAGGTAGACGGTCGAGAGCCCGGGCCAGTCATCCAGAGTATCCTCGGGCGCGAGCTTCGAGCCGTAGTTCTCGATGAAATTCGAGTAGAAATGCAGTGTCCAGCCCATGCCGGGATTGACCAACGATGCCCCGTTGTCGACCGGGCGCACCACGGTTGGTCCGGCTTCGCCCGCTTGCAGGCCTGCGCTCGACCACAGCGACAACACCACGGTTGCCAGCAACAAGGGAGCGGCCACTGAATGTCTGTGGGGGCGAACCGTGTTTTTGCGCATAATATTCTCGCGGAGTCGCGGACGAGTCACACCAGTAGGCCCGTCCGCCGCACTCCGGCGCGGGCCTTGAAATGGACGATCTCTGACCGCCAATTCTTCAGCCGGAATGACCTGTCCGGCTCAGTTGGGCGCACACCTTGCCCAGCGTTTGCGCCAGCGCCGCCGCTGCCGCCGCCGCCCGCCGTTGAAAACGGAGCAACGCAGGCACCCTGCCGGGGTGGAGCGCGATGTGACCAAGCAGCCGGGGGAAGTCCAGCGTCTGGTCTTCCCGCATGAAGCCGTTGAAATCGAGCGGCAGGTCCTCCTGGACGGCATCGGACACCACTCGCAGGGTCAGACACGGGAGATGGGCCTCGGCGCAGAGTCTCTGGATGACGCCCGATTCCATCTCCACCGCGTCGGCGCCGCTGGCCCGGAACAACAAGTCCTTCTCCCGCGCGGTGGCAAGGACACGATCCACCGATTGAAACCGGGCGGCGCGTGAACCGTGGGCTCGCGCAGCGGCATCCATCAGGGGATGGTCCGTCTGGTGCAGGAGGTCGCCCGTCGCGTGCGTCGGGTTGAGTCCCCCCGCAAAACCGGAGGTGATCACCCAGCCCGGACGTTCGGATGCGAGGGCCGTTGCCAGACCCTCGGCTGCATTGCGGCTCCCCATGCCGGTCACCACGACGCGGACGGGGAAGCTTGGTCCGGCAAGTCGCCGGAAGGGTTGGGCTTCTTGGACCACCGCGAAGCACACCAAAATGGGAGGGGAGGGGAGGTCCATGGAGAGATTCGTCAAGCGCTGCGGGCCTGGACCAGGACCTTGAAGGCCTGCCCAAACTGGCCCGGGTGGGTGAGGGTTTGGAACTGCCGCCGCTCGGCGGGGGACCAGTTCGCGCACGTCTCTCCGGTCCCGGACAACCGTTGGAGCAAGCCGCCGAAGAACCGGCCCTGGGTGGTAAGACAATCGGTCCGGAGCCCCGCCTTTTCGCCGGTCGCAAGCAACCGTCCGAAGTTCACATGAGCGGTCAGGTCGCGCGTCCCTGGTCCTTCCAGAACATGGTCATCGGAGACTTGGGCGTGGTAGCTGCGCAACGTGCCCTTGGGCCGCCAAGGGGCCAACTCCTCCTCTGCCGTGTAGCCGTAGTCCAAGGTCATGAGCTGGCCCATTTGCAGGACGTTCGCAGCGCGTTCCCACCACTCCGTCGCGAGGGGGGAAAGCTCGGTGGTGAACCCGTCCGGCATCACCTTGGCAAGGCCTTCCGGCACCGCTGGCAGGAGGTCAGTCTTTTCTCGCAGCATGGCACTCAGCGGCATCCGTTCCCATCGAAAGCCCTCGGCTGTCGCTCCGACTCCCCACTCGTGCCAACTCTGCGACGCCGCGTCCCACGCGAGGCGATGCACCGGCATGGCATCGAGCAGTTCGTTCGCAAGAATCACTCCGGTGACACCCTCGGCTGGCAGCCCTTCCCAAGTCCGCGCC
>CAYYMW010000051.1:7855-24124 GCA_964472515.1 uncultured Verrucomicrobiota bacterium
CACCGAACTCTGGTTTGATGACCGGCCAGCGTCGCGGCCTGCCAAGTCTGCCGCTTGGAAGATGGCTCCAGCAGCCAGTAATCGAGCTGGCGATAGCTGGCCGCCGCGTGGTGCTGCAGCCAACTCAGGATGTCCAGCGCCAACTTTCCGTCATGTGCCCCGCCTTCCACGATCTGCCACGTCGTGTGCGGATGTTTCCCGTGCCAATCCCTGAAGTGACACGCCAGCAGTTCTCCAAAAACGCGCCCCACGGACACGCTGGTGACAAAATCCCCCTGCCGCCCGACCACGTCCTCTCCACCCTCGTAGTAGCCCAGGCCGGGGTGATACAGGGCCACCTCCATGAAGCGCGCGAACGGGATGGGGCCGTGGCGCATCTCGGCGCGCAGCAACTCCACCAAGCCCTCGCGACGCTCGGCCATCGGGCGCGTCGCGTCGGCCTGCTCCGTTTGGTCGCCCACCGCTTGATTTGTCCTGTTTTGGGACACAATGCCCTGGACCCTCGGTTTACCGGAGCCGTGCTTGCAGCTTCCGGCGTTTTCTGCTTCAGTTCTACCTTACGAAGGCCGTCAAAGAGAGTTATGGCGAAGATCGACGCATTCTTCAATCTCATGCTGGACCAGAAGGCATCTGACCTTCATCTGGCCTCGGGGAACCCCCCTATGCTGCGCATCAATGGCGAGTTGCACAAGGTGGACTACCCGCCGCTCGAGAGCGATCAGCTCAAGGCGATGCTCTATGAGATTACCCCCGAGTACAAGGTCAAGGTCTATGAAGAAACCGGGGACGTCGACTTTGGCTACGAAATCCCGGGCGTCTCCCGCTTCCGCGCCAACTTCTTCAACCAGCGCAACGGCGTCTCCGCGGTCTTCCGCCAGATTCCCTCCAAGGTCTGGAGCTTCGAGGATTTTGAGCGCGTCGATGCCCCGCTGCCGCCGGTGCTCAAGAAGTTCTCCATGCTGCATCGCGGGCTGGTGCTGGTGACCGGCCCGACCGGTTCCGGCAAGTCCACCACGCTCGCGGCGATGATCGATTACGCCAACAAGAACCGGAAGGACCACATCCTGACGGTCGAGGACCCCATCGAGTTCGTTCACGAGAGCAAGAACAGCCTCATTAACCATCGCGAGGTGGGCGTTCACACCAAGTCCTTCTCCTCCGCGCTGAAGGGCGCGTTGCGCGAGGATCCGGACGTCATTCTGGTCGGCGAAATGCGCGACCTCGAAACCATCGAGCTGGCCATCACCGCGGCCAGCACCGGTCACTTGGTCTTTGGCACCCTGCATACGCAGAGCGCGGCCAAGACCGTCGACCGCATCATCGACGTCTTCCCCGCCGATCAGCAAAACAAGATTCGCGCCACGCTTTCCGAATCCCTGCGGGGCGTTGTCGCCCAGAACCTCTTCCGGCGAATCGACAAGAAGGGCCGGGTGGCGGCGCTGGAAATCCTGGTGTTCACCACCGCCATCGCCAACCTGGTGCGCGAGGGCAAAACGCACCAGATTCCCGGCATGATCCAAGTCGGCAAGAAACTCGGCAACACCCCCTTGGACGATTCGATCATGGATCACCTGCGCATGAAGCGCATCTCGCCCGACGAAGCCTACGAGAAGGCCCTCGATAAGAAGAAGTTTCGTCCCTTCCTGGCTCACCCGCCTGAGGATGAGGAATAGCCCCGTCTTTCCGCCTGTGCACTGAACCTCCCGAACCTATGCGCCGCAACGAACTTGATTACGTGTTGGGCACCATGCTGGACTCCCAGAAGGAGGTGTCCGACCTTAACATCACCGTCGATAAACCGCTCCAAGTCGAGGCCCTGGGCCAATTGGTATCGGTTATGATCGAGCCGCAGATCGAGCGGCTCACCCCCTTCCAGACGGAAATGGTCGCGCTGAACCTCATGGGCTCCAACCGGCGGTTGACCGAGCAGTTGCTGCAGACGGGCTCGTGCGATACGTCCTATTCGCTGGCCGGCAAGGCCCGCTTCCGTGTCAACATCTTCTCCCAGCGCGGCAACTACTCCGTGGTGTTGCGGCGCCTCAACACCCGGATTCCCACCCTGGCGGATCTCCGCATGCCGGACATCTTCAAGGACGTGGCCAAGGAGAAAACCGGCCTGGTCTTGGTCACCGGCGCCACGGGGTCCGGCAAGTCCACCACCCTGGCGGCGGTGCTCAACGAAATCAACGAGTCCAAGTCCATCCACGTCATCACCCTCGAGGACCCGGTCGAGTTTGTGCATCCCCAGAAACGCGCCACCTTCAACCAGCGGGAAATGGGGAATGACTTCAACAGCTTCGCCAATGGCCTCCGCGCCGCCTTGCGCCAGGCTCCGAAGGTCATTCTCGTCGGCGAAATGCGTGACCGCGAGACCGTCGAGATCGGCTTGAGCGCGGCCGAAACGGGCCACTTGGTGCTCAGCACCCTCCACACCATCGACGCCGGGCAGACCATCAACCGCATCCTGGGCATGTTCGACCAGGAGGAGCAGAAGCAGGTGCGGTTGCGCCTCGCCGACACCCTCCGTTGGGTGATCAGCCAGCGCTTGGTGCCCGGCGAGCGGGGCGGCCGCATGGCCTTGCTCGAGATCATGGGCTCCAACCTCCGCACCCGCGACTCCATCACCTACGGCGAGGCCGAGGGCAAGACCTTCTACGAAATCATCGAAGCCAGCTATACCTTCGGCTGGCGCACCTTCGACTCGGCCTGCCTCGAGGCCTACGAGAAGGGGCTGATTTCGGAGGAGACCGCGCTCATGTACTGCACCAAGCGGGGCCCCGTCACGCGCGGCATCGACAACCTCAAGAAGAAGCGTGGCGAATCGACCGCCAGCGGCCCGAAGCTCCATATGGGCAAGGAGACAGCCCCCAGCCAGCAGGCCCCCCCCGCGCCGCTGGGAATCTCCCTCAAGCTCAAGTAGCCGACGCCTATGAATCTCGATTTCATCGCCCCCGGTGAGAAGGCTGCCGTCACCATCCTCTCCACCCCTCATTGGCTGGAGACCGCCAAGGCCGCCCTGGCCGAACTCGGCTACAAGGTGCATTCGCCCCAGACCCACGAGGAGTTCTCGAGTCGCTTCGCCCAGTTCCCCTATCAGGTGGTGATCACCGAAGTGCTCTTCGCCGCCTCGACGCCCTCCGAGAACCTCTCCCTGCTCCACTTGCAGCGCATGCCCATGCAGCAACGCCGCCATGCCGCCGTCCTGCTGCTGGGCCGCGAGTTCGAGACCCTCAACGCGATGCAGGCTTTCCAAGCCAGCGTTCATGCGGTGGTCAACCCGCAGGAACTCCCCAGTCTGCGCCTGATCGTCCAACAGGTGGTGGCCGACAACGACCTCCTCCTCGCCGTTTACCGCGATACCCAATTGCGCATCGCTCAGGCCCGCCTCTAAGCTGCCTGCCCCATCGCGGCGCCGTTCATGGAGCTTGCTGCCCGACGCCGCCTTTGCTTTCCTTGGCGCATGCAGATCGCACAAACGACGGTTCGGGCCAGCCTCCTTCTGGCTGCAGTCTTGTTGTCCCTGTCCGCCCGCGCGGAGGACTGGCCCCAGTACCGGGGACCCCGGCACGATGGCAAGACCGCCGGGCCGGCGGCCAGGTCGCTCAGCGCCGCCAAACCGCTTTGGAAGGTCCCGGTCAGCAAGGGCTTCAGCGTCTTCAGCGTCGGGGAAGGCAAGGCCTTCACCTTGATGACGCGGGAAATCGACGGCACCCCTCGCGAAACCTGTGTCGCCTTGGATGCCGCCACCGGAAAGGAACTCTGGGCCGCCCCCCTGGGCGCCGCCAAATACGACGTCGGAGGCGATAGCGGCGAGCGCGGCAACGACGGCGGCGACGGCCCTCGCTCCACGCCCGCAGTTCAGGGCGGACGGGTGTACGCGCTCGATGCCCGCCTCAAGCTCTACTGTCTGGAGGCCGCTTCGGGGCGCGAGCAATGGACCAAGGACTTGGTCGCCGATCTGGGAGCAAAGAACATCCAGTGGCAGAATGCCGCTTCTCCCGTGCTGGATGACGGCCTCATCTTCCTTTGCTGCGGGGCCGAGGGACAGTCCTTGGCCGCGCTGCGCCAGACGGACGGCTCCGTCGTTTGGAAAGGCGAAAGCGACACCCCCACCCATGCCACCCCGATTGTGGCTTCCTTGCTGGGAACCCGGCAGGTGATCTTCCTCACCCAGAAGGGACTCGTCTCCGCCGAACCCAAGACCGGCAAAATCCTGTGGCGTCACCCCTTCCGTTTCTCCGTCTCCACCGCCGCGTCGCCGGTGGTGTCCGACGACATGGTCTATTGTTCCGCCGGCTACGGCGTGGGCAGCACCGCCATCCGGGTGGCGAAGACGGCGGACGGTTTCTCGGTCACGCCGCTCTGGCGGATCGAGGGCAACAAGATCGCCAATCATTGGAGCACTCCCGTCGTCAAGGACGGCTTCCTCTACGGCATGTTCAGTTTCAAGGAATACGGCCGGGGAGCGTTCAAGTGCGTCGAACTGGCCACCGGCAAGGAGGTTTGGTCGCAACCGAACTTTGGCCCCGGCGGGGTCATCCTGGTCGGAGATCTGCTGCTGGCCTTGAGTGACCGGGGCCAACTGGTCCTGATCGACCCGTCTCCTGAAGGCTTCAAGGAGTTGGGCCGCATCCAGGCGGTCGCGGGCAAGTGTTGGAACAACCCGGTGTATAGCAACGGACGCGTCTACGTCCGTAGCACGCAGGAAGGCGCCTGCCTGGACGTGGCGGGCCAATGACGCGGTTGCCGCCGGATCCACCCGTCCGTGCAATCCAGGCTTCCCCGGCCGGCGGGCGGGCGCTAGATTGAAGAGTGTCGCACCGACGCGAGACGCCGGCCTGCGAGCCGCTGGCAAAACCGGCCGCTCCGCCCGGCCAGACGATGCAAAAGATACTAGTCATCGACGACGATGCAGGCTGTCGCGAGTTGCTGCGCGAAGCGCTGATCCACCAGGGGTTCGTCGCGCTGGAAGCCGCCAACGGGCGCGACGGCATCGAGCTGGCCAAAAAGGAGATGCCGGACTTGGTCGTCTGCGACGTCTGCATGGACGAGGGCGATGGTTACAGCGTCCTGCAGGCCCTCCGAGACCTCCCCGCCACGAGTTCGATTCCTTTCATCCTCATGACCGGCCTGTCCGACGAGGACGGCATGCGCCACGGCATGGAGCAGGGAGCCGATGATTACCTGACCAAGCCTTTTTCCCTGGTGAGCTTCCTGGCGGCCGTTCACGCGCGCTTGCGGAAGCAGGCCGTCCTTCGCCAACAGGCCGAGCAGCGCCTGACCGAGCTCCGCACCAGCCTCAGCCTCATGCTCCCCCACGAGTTGCTTACCCCGTTGGTGGGCATCCTCGGTTTCGGCGAACTGATCCGCGGCAAAGCCGATTCCATCAATCCCGCCGAGTTGCGGGACATGGGACAGGGCATCGTCGAGTCGGTGCGGCGATTGCAGCGCCTCATCCAGAACTTCCTGCTGCACGCGCGCCTCCAATTGATCCAAGGCGAAGAGGAGGAGCTGGCCGCGCTGCGCCATCGGGACTGCCCCAACGCCCGCCAGGTCGTCGGCGAAGCGGCGCTCAAACAAGCCAGCGCCGCGCATCGCGCCGCGGACCTGCGGCTCGAACTCAGCAACGTCAATCCGGCGATCGCCGCGGAGTTGCTCGCCAAACTCGTGGAAGAACTGGCGGGCAACGCCTTCAAATTCTCGAACCCGGGCCAGCCGGTTCACTTACGGTTGGCTTCGGTCGAAGGACGCATCGAACTGGCCGTTGTCGATCAGGGCCGGGGCATGTCCCCGGAGCAGGTGCGGGACATCGGCGCCTATGTCCAGTTCGAGCGCCGTTTCCACGAACAGCAGGGCACCGGCTTGGGCTTGTTCCTCGCCCGGCGGCTGGCCGAATTGCATGGCGGCCGCCTGACGGTGACCAGCGTGGCCGGCGCGGGCACCACGGTTCAGGTCTGCCTGCCGGCGCCGGCTGAGGCCGCGCCCCGGCCGCGTTGAGCCGGCCCGCCGAGGCCCGTGCGCCTCAAGGCTGGGCCGGAGACACCAGGCGGTAGTAGCGCTGGTTCCGCTGTGGATTGATCGACTCGCGGTACACCTGCGTCTGCGCACTGGCTGCCGCCGCGTAGTTCGTGAGGCTCGTCCATCCGCCGGCGCCGATCTGATCGCATCCCTGGAGCGAGTAGGTCGCGCCGCTCTGGGCCGCGAAGGAGATCGTCAGCAGGCCGGCTTGCGCGGAGACTGACGCCAGGGAGATGGCATCGGTCAGGCGGCCCGGCGTAGGGCTGGCCGCCGCCCAGTTGGCTGGGTCGTTCGCGTACCCTTCGAGTGCGGTTCGCCGCAACGCCAGCCCGGTCCCGTCCGCAGCGGCCGGCCAGGGCGCGGCGTCGTGGTAATGCACGCGATCCACCGCCATATGGGGGACAAAACCCGCGTCGGGGTGCGGGGCGATCTGCGGATCGTCCGGCTGTTGCAGTTCCACCACATCGTTGTTGTTCGCCAGCTTGCCCTGATACGGCCCATAGATGGGCGTCTCGGTGGGAACCCCGTACTTGTCGCGAAAGGCCTTCAAAACCAGGGCATTGGTGCTTTGGTTGGGATCGAAGTTGACCACCAATAGCGTGCTTTGGCCCGCCAGGTAGGTGTTGGCGGGAAAGTCGTAACTCACCCCCCCGCGCAACCGCCACGTGTTCATGCCGTGCAGCGGATCGAACAGCGGCACCGCCGCGCTCCGCCGGTTGTAGAGTTCGATGTACTCGTCGAGCGTGTTGTCGTTGGTCGCGCCCACCGTGACGATGTCCGGCGGGTGATACATGAGCTCCGAAATCACCACCAGCCCGAGCGCGGGCCCGGTGTTGGTCCGGCCGGTGCCCGTGCGGAAGTCCGTCACAAAGAGCGGCTCGTCCATCCCGAAGGTGTGTCCCATCAGGGGGGCGTAGTCGAAACCGGTGCTGATGGGAATCCGCCCGTAGGACACCCCGTTGTCGAGCGCGCCGAACGATACGCTCGATCGGTACCCCGTCAGCGCTCCGTTGCCGTCCGTGACAAACAGATGCACCTCGTCCCCATGGGCCGAGTTGAGCCCAAAATCCGTGGCGGCGGTTCCATCTCCATTGAACTGGTACTGGTAGAAGACGTGATAGCCGCCGCCGGCGATGACCGTTCCCGCGGGGATTTGGTACTTTTTCGGCGTCGTCTTCGCGTTGCTCAAATACCATCCGGAGAGGTCGATCGGCTGGCTCGTCGTATTCAGCAGTTCGATCGCGTCCTCGAACGGCGGGTCGGAGTGCGACAACACCTCGTTGATCACCACCCGCTCGTCCAGCAGGTAGTTGCTGTCGCCGGGGCTTTGCGTCTTGGCGAAGGTCACCATGGTATCCGTCCCGTCGGGCAGACGGCCGTTGCTGACCTCCACGCTTTGCGCGTTGAACGCCCGGTACTCGAAGAGCGTTCGGGACGGATCAAACAGCGCGATGGTGTCGCCCGTGGCGGACAACTTGAAGTTCGCGTGCGCCGCCCCGCGCGCGGGCTTGCCGTCCGCCACAAACTGCACGAAACCCTTGGCGGCGATAAACGAGTACGCGGGGACCGGATAATCCGTCGGCGGAGTCAGCGAGTCGTCCATGTACATCCCGCCCATGGCCACCGGCAGCGCCTCGGGATTGTAGACCTCGAACCAATCGTCCCCGCTCGATGGATTGGAGCACCATTCGTTCAACTTCAGGCTCCTCACCGCGCCGAGCGGTTGCACTTGGTTGGACTTCCCGGCGGTGGGCACATTCAGCGTCCATATCCCAGTGCCGTCCACCGCCCTCCCCAGGGACAGATCCTCAATCTGGAACCCGAAGGTCACCGAGTCCACCACCGCGGGAATGGTCGCCGCCGAAAAGAGGGCCACCGTCTGGCCCTCCGTCGCCAGCGTGAAACCGGCGTGCAGCCCCGGATCGGTGTACCGATCGTCGAACCAGATGGTCAGGAAACCGTGGCCGGCAATGGGCGTGCCCGCGGGAATGACATACTTGCCTGCGATCTGGACCGCGTCGCTCAGACTCATCCCTCCCACGTTGACCGCCTCGGCGGAAGTGTTGTACAGCTCAACATAGTCCGGGTAGTCCTCGTCGTTGAGGACGGCCGACTGGTTGTTCGCCAGAATCTCGTTCAAGACGATTTCCGCCCGGGCAGAAAGGGCGAGGCCGCTCACCAACGCCAGCGCGGCCGCACTGCATCGAAACGCTCTTCGCAGACACATGATCGACATGCAAAGCATCTTGTATGCCGTCGACTGGCGGTTACAAGGGTCTTTTTTTGCTGATCGAGAGCGGTGGGCGGCCCCACCGAGGAGGTTACCCCGGAGGGGAGCGGCCGGTGCTGTTGAATGGGTCGTCCTGCCATGAGTCGCTGTTGCCCGACATGCGCTCCAATATGAGCCCGGAAATGGAGGATCGAGTCCTGGCCCGGCCCTCGGGCGGCTTTCTGCGCCCCCGCCTTCGAGGGCGCCTGGCCAGGCTCGTTTTCTGACTTGCCGTGGCGGCCTTAATCGTGCCTCCTTTGAGCGGGCCGGTGCCACCAAGCATGGAACTGCCAAACGAACCAGACATTGTCGCGCGTTGTCGGCGGGGAGATCCCGCCGCGTGGGATGTTGTCTTCGAGTACCACTATCCGGCGGTGGGACGGTTCGTCTACCAGTTGAGCCCGGGTTTCACCCGCGAGGATGTCGAGGAGATTTGCCAGGAGGCGTTCCTGGCTGCCATCCGCAACCTCGGCACTTTCCACGGCGCATCCCGGCTCCAAACCTGGCTGTTTCGTATCGCCGCCAACAAGGCCCGGGACCTTCTCATCCGGCAATCCGCAGCTAAACGGGGCGGTGGGCAGGCGCTGGTGTCGCTCAGCGACACGGAAGGGGAAGGAGCGCCCTTGGAAGTCGCGGCGCCGAGTCCGGCTCCGGACACGGCCGTCATGCGTTCCGAACAACTCCACCAAGTGCGCGAGGCCCTCGATCTCCTGGGCGACCCGTGCCGCGAATTGCTCGAATTGCGCTATTTCGGCGACCTCAGCTACGAGGATCTGGCGGAAACGCTGGAGCTGAACCCCAAAACGGTTAGTTCCCGCCTCAGCAAGTGCCTTGATCGGCTGGAGGATACCTATCGGCAGGTCATTTCCCGGGAGAATTCCACCTCGTCGTCCGTCTAATCGATTGAACTGAGCGGCAACGCCACCATGCCAAACGAAGATCCAGCGACGATCGAGCAGCGACTCAGGGCGTACGCCGAAGAACGGCGGGCTCAACTCGACCGCTCCTTCGAGATGCCTCCGGGCACGCGCCAGTTCCTGCGCTCGGAGTTGGCGCGGCGTCGTCATGGGGCCACGCCCGATTCCGCCGGGGCGCCGGGTTGGTGGAAGGTCTTCTGGCCGTATGTCGCCCTGGGCTCCTCCGCCTTGGCCGCTGCCGCCATCTGCGTGGTGGTTTGGTGGCAGGATTTCCGTCCCGCTTCCTCTCGCGCCTACGCCGCCAAGGGGAAGGCCGAAAGCGGCCAGCTTCCCGCCTTGATGACCGACGAGGCCATCACCCAGACCAACGCTTTCGCCCGGCCCTCGGACGAGGCTCCGGATTCCGCCCCGCTAACCACCCTCAGAGCGGACAAGGACACGGCGGACGAGGCAGTTGGCCGCCCAACCGAACGGCTTTCGGCCGTGGCGGTGGAAGCCAAGAAGGAATCCGAAGCTGCCCCCGCACTCCCAAGTCCTGCCGCACCGGAGCCCCGGCCGCAGTCGAAGGTGAAGCTGGCGGATGCAGCCGCGGTCGGTGAGTTGGTCATGCCGTCTGCCCCCGCTCAGGCTGGGAAAGCCGGCAAGGCATTTGGAAGTGCTCCCGCACCCCGTCGGGATCAAGCTCCCCCGGCTTCGGATGAGCCCAGACTGGGGAGTACTTTGCGGTATGCGGTGGCGCCTCAAGGCGGGGTGGTCGAATCAGACAAGCGCGCCAAGGAGCCGTCGCCTGACCTCGGCGCGCCTCAAGAAACCAAGGGAGTCCGCTCCTCCGAGCGGAGCTTGGGGCTTGCTCGGTCGGCGCCTGCCGCTGCTCCAGCCCCCAAAGCCCTTCCGCCTTCCGCCGCTCTCCTAGCCAAACCCGCTGCCGTTCCGGAGTCTCCGGCCACTCCGGCGGTGGCCGCCGTCCCGTTGCTCCGGCAGGAAACGGCGCGCCACGTGCTGGCACCGGCGGCCGGCGGCTTGCCTTTTTCGAATCAGAACAACTGGAGCTCTCAACAGCGTTTTGTTCAGGATACCTCCCGCTCGTACCGTCGGAACTTCAATTCCCCGCCGCGCTTGGAGGTCTTGGACAGTTTCCGAGTCGAGCAAACCGGCAACCGTGTCCTCATTACCGATGCCGATGGCTCCGTGTACGCGGGCGATCTGCAGGAGGGCGAAACCGCCGAACGCGAGACTCCAGCGGTCCAGGGTGGCTTGGAAGCGGGCCGGCAGAGTCAGGTGCTGAATCGCGGCGCGGTGGCCGGAAACGAACTGCGCTTCCAAGTGGCCGGCACAAACCGGACGTTGCAGCAGCCCGTCGTGTTCAGCGGGCGGTTGGTCCTCACCAACGCGCTCGCGGCGGGACAGTACTTCCAGAATCAGCAGGCCGCCGGGAGCAACACGTTCAGCTTCTTCCTGAACAATTCCGTCGTGCGCGGCCGCGCTGCGATCGGCCAGCGCACCCACATGGAAGTCAACGCCGCGCCGGCCTCGCCCTGACGCCGGACGTTCCCCTTCAGGACTGCAGCAACTCGCGCTGCCAGGGCAGCAGTTGCACGTGGTTCTGTTCCCAGTCCGCCGCCAACGCGATCAACGTCGCGCGGCTGGCGATCAGGGACGGGTCCAGTTCCAGCCGGGCCGCATGCCGATCCCGGCGCTCCTTGAGGGCTTCCATGCGGATCTTCGCCGAGGCGCCAAAGGACTTGCGGGGACGCCGCCGATGATGCGGCCACTGCGACTCGGGCAGTTCCCGCGCCCGCTTCAGGGCCTCCATCACGCCGGCGCGTCGGCGCGGGGAAAACCGCAGCGGCAGCAGCGTCTGGGGATCGTGCCCGCGCGCCGAGGCCACCGCGACCGCCACCAGCGTTTGATGGCTCAGCACAAAAAACGGCGGCCGGTTTGAACCGATCGCTTCCTGTTCCCGCCAATGCCACAGTTCCCGCAAAAAAGCCATGCTGCGGCGGTCCATCCGTTCCGCGCCGCCTATCCGCCAGAGGCTGTCCGGATCCACGACGCTCTCTTGGACGGCGTCCTCCAGGAACTGACGGCAGGTCTGGCGGTGCCATTCCCGCCTTCCCTTGGCCTCCAGCTCCGCCGCCAGTTTTTCCGCCAGCGGCTTGAGGTGGCGGGTGTCGTTGCGAGCGTAAACGACCATCCGTTCCGTCAACGGGCGGCGGCCCCAGTCGGCCTTCTGCGACCCCTTCTCGAGCTTGATCCCCAGAAAACGCTCGACCAGCACCGTCAAGCCGAACGCGGTGACCCCCAGTAACCGGGCCGCCAGCATGGTGTCGAAGATCGAGGCGGGGATGTAGCCCAGTGACCGCTTGAGCAACCGCAGGTCGTAGTCTCCTCCGTGCAGGATGATCTCCCGCCCGTCCAAGGCTTGAACCAACGGCCCCAAGTCCAGTCCGGCCAGCGGGTCCACCAGCACATCGGCTTCCGGTACACTCAATTGGAGCAGGCAGAGCTTCTCGGGATAGGAGTGCAGGCTGTCCGCCTCGGTGTCCAAGGCCAGCCACGGGGCTGATCGCACCACCGGCAGGAACTCGGCCAATCTTTGTGCCGTATCGATCACCGCAACAAATTGAGGATGGAGAGCAAAAAAGAAAAGACAGAACCTTCCGCCCTTCGCGCTTCACACGCCTTCAGCTTCGTGACACATTCACCCAATGGCCGCCCTTTGGAGCGCGAAACCTGCGGTCCTGGCCGCCAAGATCCTGTTGGCGCTGGGCCTGCTCTACCTCCTGCTCAGATGGTTCGAATACCGGCAGGTCTTCCAGCCCACCCGCCGGTTCGACGCCCGTCCAGAAGACCTCGGGCGGCCTTGGGAAGAGGTCGAAATGCTGGCTTCCGATGGCGTTCGCCTCCATGGCTGGTTCTTTCCGGCCGACCCCGGTTCCCCCCATCGGCAATTGGCTCTGCTTCACTGCCACGGCAACGGCGGCAACATCAGCCATCGTCTCGACGCCGCCAGCCAGTGGCTTGCGGCGGGCCTGAACGTGCTCCTCTTGGACTATCGAGGTTACGGGCGGTCCAGTGGACGCCCCACGGAAGCCGGCACCTATCTCGACGCCCAGGCCGCCTGCCGCTGGCTGGGGCAGAGAGGATTTGCCGGCACGAACCTCCTCGCCTTGGGGGAGTCGCTCGGCGGCGGCGTTGTCACTGAACTTGCCCGGCGCGAACCGCTGGGCGGGTTGATCTTGCAGAGCACCTTTACTAGTCTGCCGGAGTTGGGAAGCGAGTTGTTTCCGTGGCTGCCCGTGCGAGCCCTCAGCACCATCCGCTACCCCAGCGCGGAGCGGTTGACGCAGGTGTCGCTGCCGGTCCTTGTCCTTCACAGCCGGGCCGACACCCTGATCCCGTTCCCTCACGGAGAGCGCCTGGCGGCGGCTGCGCGCGGCCCCAAGCTGTTTGCTGAAATCCTTGGCGACCACAATGATACGTTCGAGGCCGACCAAGGACAGTACCTGCGGGCCGTGCGGGCCTTTCTCGAACTTCAGGCACGCTGGCGGGAGCGCCAGCCGGCGACGCCATAATGGGCGAGCTACCCCGGCCTGCTGGACGCTGGTGGCGGTAAGTTGCTGCCAGCCTTGCCTCTGAAGGCAGCCGCCAAGTCGTCTTAACTCCCGAGAGCCCGAGCCGCCAAACGGTTTGGAGGCCCTCGCGTGGACAAAAAAAGAGGCACCCTTGCGGGTGCCTCTTGGAATTAGATGGGTAATCCCAAATTACTTGGTCTCACCAGCCCACGGAACCAGCATGGTCTGCGGGACGATCGTGGCAGAGGTGCCGCTGCCTTCCATGTTCGCCTGGACCTGCTCGCGGAGGCGGGAATCGGTCGCCTGCTGAGCGCTGCCGTCAGTGAGCAGGTAGTTGCCACCGTTCGGCCCATGGATGCTGGACATCCAACCCAGCGCGGCCTGCGTGCCCTTCGAATGCACCTGGTTGGGCAGCATGACGATCGGGGTGGTCTTGTACTCAGGCACCATGTTCGTCATGTAGGTGATGTTGCGATCCGCCGCCAAGATCATGTTCGGCTTGGTTTCCTCGGCGTTCACGCCCAGAGCATAGCTGACGGCGGAGTTGCCGCGTCCCGCGTTCTGGCCGGTGAAGGTGGTGGCGAAGCTGGAGATGTTCGTGCCGGTGGGGTCGATTTTGCCTAGGCTAAAGGCCACGCCAACCCAGTTCGTCATCTGGGGGGTTCCACGACCGCTGTCCGCCGGGCAGGCCACAACCTTCGGGGTGCCCAGTTCGTTGCGGGCGGCATAGTAAGCATGGAACGTGTAGAGCGGGTTGAAGGAACTCGACGTATCCTTCGTGTTGGCCTTGCCGTTGTAGCTGAGGACGTCTTGGGAACCGCCTTCAGCCAAGGTCACGTTCATCGGGAAGCGGTCGCCATTGTCCGTGGCGAACAGGCGAAACGCCACCCCGATTTGCTTGAGGTTGTTGGCGCAGTTGATGCGTTGGGCCTTGGCTTTGGCTTTGGCCAGAGCGGGCAGCAACATACCGGCCAGAATTGCGATGATCGCGATCACCACCAACAGTTCGATCAGGGTGAAGGCTGATTTTTTACCTTTCCGGAACACTCGGCTCATACTATCAGTTTGTTGTTAGTTTTGGGTTACGTTGCGTGGCACTCTAAAGTCTCGGCTCAGGGTGTCAACGACTTTTCTGCGGTTCCTTTCCCAGCAGGAGCGATGCCAGCGGCCTCTCCGCCCCGTCTCGACGCTGCAACCGTTGTGACCAAGCCACTTAGCGGCTTGGTTTTCACGCACCCCTGCGTGAGTTTCACGCGTCGCATGCGTGGCGTTTCTCGCTGTCATCTCACCCGGCATGGGCTGTTTTCCGCAAATGGGCTGCCTGCAGCCATCGGCACCATCCCTCCATCCCCGCTCCGGTGCGCGCCGATACTTCCAGGATCTCCGCGTGATGGCTCACCTGCTTGAGGCTGGCCAAGGCCTGTTCCCGGTCAAAACCCGCCGCTCCAGCCAGATCGGTCTTCGTGACCAAGGCCAGTTGGGCGGAGTGGAACATGGGCGGATACTTCAAAGGCTTGTCTTCCCCCTCCGTGACGGCCAGCAGGACAATCCGAACGTCCTCGCCCAAATCATAGGCGGCCGGGCAAACCAAGTTGCCAACGTTCTCGATCACCAAGAGGTCGATCTTGTCCAAGTCAATCTGCTGCATGGCTTTGGACACCATCTCGGCGTCCAAATGACACACGGTCCCCGTCGTGATCTGCACCACCGGGATGCCCGTCTGGCGCAACCGCTGCGCGTCGTTGTCCGTGGCCAAGTCCCCAACGATGACCCCCATCCGCAACTTGCCGGCCAAGGCCTCGGCGGTCTTCTGGATCAGCGTCGTCTTGCCCGAACCGGGGGAGGAAAGCAGGTTGAGAACGAGCATCCCCTTGGCGTGGAAGAACCCACGGTTGCGCTCCGCCTGACGGTCGTTCTTGTCCAGCAGGGGCTTCTCGATGGATACAGTCTGGTGGGAATGGCCCTCGTGGCCATGCGGGTGCCCACCGTGGGGATGCTCATGCACACCGGGACCGTTGATCCTCACTGCCGTGGGATCCACGTGGCCGCAGCCGCATTCGGTGCACATGCGTCTATGAAACCTCAATTGTGGCCAGATGCAACTCTCGACCGCGACAAAGTTGATGGCTGGGTTGCTGGCAGGCCGGACACAAGCCCAGACCCTCGCGGGTCTCGAACTCCTTCCCGCACGGTTCGCACCACCAGGTGGCGGGGACCTCCTCCACTTCCAGTTTCGCCCCTTCCGCCATGGTGCCCACGCTCAGCGCTTCGAAGGCGAAACCCAGCGCGTCGGGCACCACGCCGCTGAGCGCCCCCACCCGCAGGCGCAGCAGGTGAATCCGTGTCGCCTGGCTCTTCCGGGCCTCCTCGAAGGCCGTTTGCAGCGCGCTTTGGACGATCCCAACCTCGTGCATGCAGCGAGCGCTCCCAGCATTACTCCCACTCGATGGTCGCCGGCGGCTTGCTCGAAATATCCAGGCAAACCCGGTTCACTCCCTTGACCTCGTTGATGATGCGGTTAGAGAGCCGCTCCAGCAATTCGTAGGGCAGCTTGACCCAATCGGCCGTCATGCCGTCTTGAGACTCCACCGCCCGGATGGCGATGGTGTAATCGTACGTCCGCTCGTCGCCCATCACGCCCACGCTCCGCACCGGCAGCAGGACCGCAAAACTCTGCCAGATCTTGTAGTACCAACCGCTGGTCTTCATCTCCTCGACCACGATGGCATCCGCATTGCGCAGGATTTCCAGCCGGCTGGGGGTCACCTCGCCGAGCAATCGCACCGCCAAGCCGGGGCCCGGGAAGGGCTGCCGATAGACGATTTCCTTGGGCAGGCCCAGTTCGAGGCCCAGCTGGCGAACTTCGTCCTTGAACAGGCACTTCAGCGGCTCGATCAGCTTGAACTTCATCCGCTTAGGCAGACCGCCGACGTTATGGTGGCTCTTGATGAGCGCCGCCGGGTTGCCGCAGATGGGCACCGATTCGATCACGTCGGGATAGAGCGTCCCTTGGGCGAGGAACTTCGCCGCTCCGGCCCGCTTGGTCGCGTCCTGAAACACCTCGATGAAGCTGCGGCCGATGATCTTGCGCTTGCGCTCGGGATCGGTGACCCGCTTCAGGCGTTTGAGGAAAAGATCGGTGGCGTCCTCGTATTGCAGGCGGATTCGGAAGTGCTTCCCGAAGACCTCCTGCACCATCTCCGCTTCCCGCGCCCGCAACAGGCCGTTGTTGACGAAGATGCAGGTAAGTTGGTCGCCGATGGCCCGGTGGATCAGCGCGGCGGCCACACTCGAATCGACCCCGCCGCTGAGGCCCAGAATTACCCGTTCCGAGCCCACTTGCGCCCGGATCTCCTCGACGGCCTGGTCGATGTAGCTGCGCATGGTCCATTCCTTGCCGCAGCCGCAGATGCCGTGGACGAAATTGGCCAGCACCTCCTTGCCACGCGGAGTATGCGCCACCTCGGGATGAAACTGCAGGCCGAAGAAG
>CAYYMW010000052.1:0-24089 GCA_964472515.1 uncultured Verrucomicrobiota bacterium
CGAGCAGTCTGTCGCCGTCGGCGACGTAAAGGTGGCTGCCAGCCATGGCGATGGCGGCCGCCGTGCCCGGGGTGTCGTACTCGCCCACCTGAATCGGAGTGGCGGGGTAGCTCACGTCGTAGACTCGAATCCCACTGCTGCCGAAGGTGAGCGCGAGGTAGTCCCCATCGACGGCCATACCCGTCGGTGCGGGATTGAGGGTGCGACTTCCCAGAGCCGCAGGAGCGGTTGGGTCCGTCACGTCCACGGTGAACAGGTCGGAGGAGGTGCCCGACACAAAAGCGATATTTCCGGACAACACGACCCGCCTCGCATCAAACCCGAGGTACTTGAGGTTGCCGGTCGTAGTCATGGTCTTGGGATTGCTCACGTCCACGATCTGCAGGCCGGAGGAGCCCGCCCCCAGGACGGCGTGCGTGCCGGCCAGAGCCAGGCACTTGACTGAGTTACTGGTCAGGCAGGACCCCAACGAAACCGGCTTGGCCGGATCAGCGAGGTCCACCACATCGAGCTTCAGGCCGGCCCCGCCGAGATAGGTGGCATAAAGGCGGCGGTCTGCCAGCCCCATGGCATCCAGGGTTCCGACTGAGTAGAGGCCGCCGGACACCGGAGCGGTGGGGTTGCTGATGTCCACCACCTGAAGCTGGGGTCTGGTAGTGGCGAGGCAGGCCAGCCCGCCTTGCACCGTGAGCGCCGTTACTGTCGTCTTGCCGCTGGCGTTGGTCCACGTTCCCACCTGGGTGGGCGCGGCCGGGTTGGCGAGCTCGAGAATCGCCATTCCTGCTGCGCCGCAAGCCACGTAGGCGTGCTGGTCCTGCACCTTCACATCGAGCACGCCGGCAGCGTCCCCTCTCAACCACTCGCCAGCCAAGGCCACGGTGAGGGGAGGCTTCACCGTCAGGCGGGCCACACGACTGGTGGTCGATCCGTTGTTGTTGCTGACCACCACGCTATAGTCGCCACTTTGTTCCTCGCGTACCTGGGTGAGAGCCAGGGTGTTGCGGGTCGCGTTGGGCAGATCCTCCCCGCCCAAACGCCACTGGTACCTGAGCCCGGGTCCTCCACTGGCCGTCACGCTGAAGCTCACATCGTTGCTGACAAGGCACCCCACGTCAGCCGGTTGGACCATCAACGTGGGTGGAAGCAGCACCCACACATTGGCTACGCGGCTGGTGACGGCACCCAACTCGTTGGTGACAATGACCGAGTAGCCGGCTTGGTCCGCCGCCTGGACATTGCTGATGGTCAGTTGCGCTGTTTGACTGCCGGAGAGCCTGTCCAAGTCGCTTAACGGTTGCCCGTTCTTGAACCATTGGAAACCGAAAGGAGGAGTCCCCCAGCAAGTCACCGTGAGCAGGGCGTCGCGCCCTCCGAGGACGTTCTGGCTCTGCGGTTGTTGGCTGATCGCCAGAGGCGGTTGTGGCTCGGTCTTGTGCGCTCGCAACACGACCAGACCGTTGGTGCCATCCGCCACGAATATGCTGCCGCCGGCCACCGCTACGGCCCGGGCCACTCCCGGCGTGTTGTACTCCCCCACATGCACGGGCGCGGCGGGATCGCTCAGGTCGATGATCTGAAGGCCCTCGGTGTCGTCCGCCACGTATGCGAGGGGGCCATCCAGGGCGAGTCCCCACGTTTGCCCGACCGTGTCGAACGCCCCGACCGCCGCCAAGGCGGCAGGCTGGCTCATATCGTAGACCTGCAAGCCGTTGCCGCCGGTGGCAAGGATGACGTCCTCTCCGAAGGCCGCGGCACCGTACACTGCGGCCCAGGGTGCCGCGTTTGTACTCACCAAAGCCGGCGCGGTAGGATTGCTCAGATCCACGACTTCGAAGCTCCGCCAGGTAGTCACGAACGCGCGGTTGCCGGCCATGGCCAGTCCCACGGCACCTCCGACCATCGCATTGGTGCTCACATAAGCGCCGGCCAGAACCGGAGCGGCGGGATTGCTGAGGTCGAACACCTGCACCCCAGCGTGGGCGTAGTTCCCGTACCCCACCCAGGCGTAGCCGGCGTTCGCCTCCAACGCGAAGGCGGCGTCCTCCGTATCGATCCCGCCCAGTCTGAGCGGCGTCGACGGTTGGCTCACGTCCAGGATCTGCAGGCCGTTGGCCTCATCAAGGAGGCACGCCACCGGCCCCAGCAGCTTCACGGCGCTGACTTTGCCCCCGGTTGAATAGGTCCCAAGGAGGCTCGGGGCGAGGGGATTCGATACATCCAGGATGGCCAACCCGCCAGTATCCATGCAGACATAGGCGCGGTTGTCCTGAACCGTCAGGTTGCGGGCATACCCGATGCCGCCTCCCGGCCAATGACCAATCTGCTCGACCGTGAGTTGGTCCGCTGCGCGCGCGGTGGTCCATGCCCCGAGCGCCGCCCAAACCGCCACCGCTATCCCGATACCCCGCGCGTTCGTCCTCATCGTCCCTCGCTTACTGTTCCCACGCGGCCATTCGATGATCCACCACCCGCAAGCGGGCCGGAGCCTCTGGTGAGCTTGCGCCGTGACGCCACTATAAGGGCGTTCGCCTGGCCTGCTGTGAACAGGGGCAGGATAAGCACAGATCAACGATTGTCAATGACGGGCTGGCAGGAGGCGGAGTGTGAAACCGGAAACTCACCGGTGGGCGGATTAGGTGGCGGCGGCTGCAACGTGCGCATGGCACGTGCCCGGTACACGAAATCGGTTGCCACCGCACCACCTGAAGCGGCAGTCTCCTGTTACGTCCGATGCCGAAGCACCCGTTGAAACTGAACCTCGCACGCCAACCATAGGAAACTCCATGCCATGCGATTGGACGCTGGCGCAGCCGCTCGATTACGAACGCCTCTCAGGCGAGGCAAAGCTCAATGGAGTCTACATGACCATGCGCCGGCCCCTTAACACCCTTGACGCGTTACCTACATGAGAGACCTGTCCGAACTGAGCATCAATGAAGGAGGGAGGCCGATCAATCGTCCGGCCCCATCCGAAGAACTCTTTGCCAGCTTCGAATCGAAAACTGGACTGCAACTTCCTGCAGATCTACGTAAACTCCTGAAATTTGCGAACGGCGGCCATCCTGAACTCGATTCGATAGGTGGGGGAGATGGCCAGTTTGCGGTGAACGCCTTTTATCACCTGACGGCTGACGACCACGGCCCTGAGAGTCTCTGGTATGCCGCGCAGCACTGGAAACCAATACTCGGGCAGGCAGCCCTTCCTTTTGCGTCTGACGCAGGTGGCAACCAGTTCTTTTTGGACCTCACCAGCAAGCCCGCCAGCGTCAGACTTTGCCTACACGATGAGGGCATGCGAATCGTGGACGTCGCGCCCTCGTTCGAGATGTTTATTGATTCATTGAAGATCGATCCCGATATGATCTGATGCGTTCGCCCCGCTACCAAGGTAACCCCCTCCTTCGCCTACTTGAGTGCCTGGGTTTGAAGGTCATCAACGAATTGTCCGCCCCGGATGTCGAGAGCTTGAGATCAACGCAGTCCAAGCTCTCCCAGGTCTACGGCAAGCATGGCTCATGGGATCAGGTCATCGCCGCGACGATGGAGTGCGTGCCTTCCCAAGCGGTTCTGGTACGATCGACCTATGCGCAAGTCCCATGATTTGATTAGTCTGGTACAAGCCGGAAACGCAAAGGCCGTGCATACTGCGCTGGTTCGCGGCGCAGACGCGAACGTAAGAGGCGAAGGCAAGTGGACGCCACTCCATTGGGCGGCACAAGAGGGCTTTGCCGACATCGTTCGCCACCTCATAGAGGCTGGTGCCGACGTCAATGCATCAGACACGCTCGGCTTCACTCCACTCGTCATCGCCGCCGGAGCAGGATTTGAGGACGTTGCCAAGGAACTACTGAGGGGCGGGGCATCGGTGAACCAGCGCATTCAAGGCAACGAGAACGGTACCGCTTTGCATCTGGCTTGTTCATGGGGACAGAGTGGCATCGTCAGACTGTTGATCGAAGTGCCAGGCATCGATCTCAATCTTAAGGACAACGCGGGAATGACGCCTTTGGCATATGCGCGTGATGCGGAGGACCACGAGTCAGTCAGGTGTCTTCTGGAGCGTGGCGCAAGGTGAACCTCGCACGCCAACCATAGAAGGCTTCATTCCGTGCAATGGGACGCTGGCGCCGGTGCTCGGTCAAGTCACTGCCTCAAGCGAGGGGAACCTCATCCGCGTTCCATTGAAACCCAACCGCTGCGCCCGCTTCGTGGCGTTGCGGATCAAGAGCAAGCGATATCGCCGGACGGTGGAGTGCCCGCCCTTCCGGCCGCGTTGCGCGGCAGTGAACGTGGCCATGTCAGGCCACGCATGTGGAGTGCGGTGGCAAGCGCAGCGCGACACCGCTTTTCACGTTGCCGGGGGCAAAGTGCCCGCCCACAGCGCCGCCGCCGCTTCGCTCTGCCGGCGCACTCCATAGATCGGGAATGGTGTCCTCGCCTGGGCCAGCGCCGTGCCCTTCGCTGTGGCTTCCTGCGCGATCAGCCCAGCGGACGGCTACAGGGCAGCGGGCTAGCGTTGACGCGCCGTCGGCGCTTTTCCGGAGACAGTCACCGCGGCTCGGCGCCGGTGATCTCCGCCAGCAACTTGAAGAAGCCCCGTTTGCGCGCGCTGCTGAGGCCCCAATTGACCGGCACGCTCTGGTAGCCTTCGTCGAAGCCCTCCCCCTTCATGCGGAAATCGAAATAGCCCCACGAGGCGTACTCGGACACGGCGGCGCGGAAGTTGTTCTCCGGTTGGTCGAAAGCGAAGTGGTCGTCCTCGTTGAAGAGGATCGGCTTGGGGGTGTAGCCGGGCACCGCCCGCGTCTGGCGGACCATGCGCGCGATCTTCGCCGGGTCGCCCACGCCGTTGCCGTGCAGCAGCAGGTAATCCGAGGCGCGCACCACCTTCTCCCCGGGGATTGTCCCGCCGCCATAGGAGGTGCCCACCAGCAGGCGCCGTCCACCCCGCTGGGCGGCCTGGACGCGACCGATCAGCTCATGCACCCGCTCCGGCCGGAGAATGGCGTGGTCGTAGTTGACGTTGCACTCGTTGTTGACTTCAACGAGCACGTTGCGCCAGCCGCGCTCCAAGAGCCAGCGGGTGGCCTCATCCGTGGCGCGGAGCACGGCGGCTTCGTCCCGCAGGCGCTGGTCCTGGCCGAAGTAGAAGTAACCGACGATGGCGACCATCCCGAGTTCATCCGCGCGGTCGAGGATGCGCGCGAGGCGGTCCTGGTAGCCGGCGCGGAGGGAGCCGTCCGCCTCGAAGGCGGAGTTGTGCCAGGGCTGCTGCTGCGAGTAGCCCTGGGGCGAGCCGCCCTGGAAGTTGATGGTGAAGGCCAGGAGGCCGTGTCGCCGCCATTCCGGCATGGCGGCGAGGAACTCGCGGGTGTTGCGCTCCGGGTCCCACTTGCCGGTGTCCGGATACGCCCACTGGGCCACGGTCTGGGGATTCCGGTCGTCGAAGATGCCCTGCACCATGCGGGTGTTCATGAGCAGCCCCTCGATCTTCAGGCCCCGCCAGACCCGTCCCGGGTAGGTGGGCTGGCCGTTGAGGTGGAAGGCCTCGCCCACGATGGCCACCTCCGTGCGGCGGGGGGCCGAGGGCTCGCCAGCCGCAAGAGGAAAGGCCAGCCAGACGGCAAGGGTCAGAGCGGGGAGGACAAACGGGACGTTCATAGCGCGTCGAAAACCTGCTCTTCTTACTATCGGAACCGAGGTGGCAAAGGAAGCACGAACCGCGGAGGCGCGGCGATGGTTGCCAGGCGGGAGAGGGGGCTTGTTTTGGCTTCCTATGCACGGGGGTTGCGCCGCATGGTTTGCGTCATGAACTGGCTGCCTTTTGGCGAGCTGCCGCCGCACTCGCCCCGACAATTCGTGCCCCGGGAGGCGGACCCGGGCTCCTGGGCGGCGGTGAAGCCGCTTTTTGACCGGCTGGAGGCGCGCCTTGGCCAGGCCGCTTCCCCGGCCGACCTCGAACGCTGGCTGGTGGACTGGAGCGAGTTGACGTCCGTCATCGACGACGAGGGTTCGCGGCGCTACATCGCCATGACCTGCCACACCGAGAATCCGGAAGCCGAGCGCGCCTACCTGGATTTCGTGGAGCGGCTGGAACCCGAGATTAAGCCGCGCCAGGCGGCTTTGGAGCAACTCTACCTGGCCCATCCGGCGCGCACGCAGTTGCCGAAGCCAAGGTATGAGGTACTGGACCGGCAGGTGCGGGTGCGGGTGGAGCTGTTTCGGCAGGAGAATGTCGCTCTGGAAACCGAAGAGGCCCGGCTCAGCCAGCAGTTTCAGAAACTGAGCGGCTCGTTGACCGTCCCGTTCCAAGGCGAGGAGCAGACGTTGGTCCGGATGAACCGTTACCTGGAGGAACCCGACCGTGCGCTGCGCCAGCAAGCCTGGGAAGCGGTCGCCCGCCGCCGCCTGGCGGAGAGGGACCGCTTCGAATCCCTCTTCGACGACCTCCTGGTCGTCCGGCGGAAGCTCGCCGCCAACGCCGGTTTTGCCAACTACCGTGACTTCGCCTTCCCGTTGCGCGGACGGTTTGACTACAGCCCGGAGGATTGTCTGCGCTTCCACGAAGCCGTGGAGCACGAGGTGATGCCCCTGCGACGGGAGTTCCAGGCCCGACGGCGTCAGCGGATGGGGCTCGAGGCCCTGCGGCCGTGGGACTTGAATGTGGATCCCGAGGGACGCCCGCCGTTGCGGCCGTTCACGAATGCAAAGGAACTGGAACAGCGGACGGCGGAAGTATTCCGGCGCGTGGACCCGGAGCTGGCGGCTGATTTCGAGGTTCTTAGGGAGAGGCGGTTGCTCGATCTCGCCAACCGAGCCGGAAAGGCTCCGGGCGGGTATCAGTCAACGCTGTCCGAGTCTCGGCTGCCGTTCATCTTCATGAACGCGGTCGGGGTGCAGCGGGATGTGGAAACCCTTCTCCATGAGGGGGGGCACGCATTTCATGCCCTAGCTTCGCGGGACGAACCGCTCTTCGCCTACCGGAATCCGCCCATTGAGTTCTGCGAGGTCGCTTCCATGAGCATGGAGTTGCTGGGCAACGAGTTCCTGGAGGCCTTCTACCCGCCGGAGCAAGCCCGGCGGGCGCGGCGGGAGCACCTCGAGGGAATCGTGGACATCCTGCCGTGGGTGGCCACGGTGGACGCGTTTCAGCACTGGCTCTACACCCATCCCGAACATCGCCGGGAGGAACGTGGGGCGTGCTGGCGGGGACTCATGAAACGTTTTGGCGGCGACGTGGATTGGAGCGGCCATGAGGAGGCGCAAACGCACCTGTGGCACAAGCAATTGCACATTTTCTGCCACCCCTTCTACTACGTCGAGTACGGCCTCGCCCAACTGGGGGCCTTGCAGGTTTGGCGGTATTACCACCAAGACCGGAGAGGGGCGGTGGAGGCGTATCGGGGTGCCTTGAGCTGGGGAGGCAGCCGTCCCCTGCCGGAGTTGTTTGGCGCGGCAGGCTGCCGGTTTGACTTCAGCGCCAGCACGATCCGTCCGTTAATGGAGCTGATTCGCGCGGAATGGGCGGCGCTTGCGGGTTGAAAAAAGGCCTCTCCACCGCTACTATGGCTTGAGATGTTGTTTGATCGGACATACATGCGGGAGCCGGGTTACAGGAACCGCTGGCCGGTATCGCTGATCCTGGTGGCGATCAATGTGGCCGTTTTTGTCATTGAAGCACTCCTGCTCAAGGAAAGCACGGTGCGGACATGGTTCGCCCTGTCCCACGACGGCTTGGCGCACGGGTACCTCTGGCAGTTGGTGACGTTTCAATTCCTGCATGGCGGGCTGCTCCACCTGGCGATCAACTGTCTGATGCTGTACATGTTCGGGCGGGTGGTGGAGGACCTGATCGGGCGCAACCAGTTCCTGGTCATGTATCTGGCGGGAGGCGCGTTTGGGGGGCTGTTGCAGATCGGCCTCGGCTCGGCCTTCCCCACCTTTGTCGGCATGGGGCCGGTGGTCGGCGCTTCGGCGGGGGTGTTCACGGTCATCGCGGCGTTCGCGCTCATGCATTGGGAAGAGCCGATGACCCTGCTGCTGTTCTTCATCCTGCCGGTCACGATCAAGGCCAAGTACCTGGTGATCGGGGAAGTGGTGCTGGCGTTGTTGGGGATCATCTCCCGTGACCCTGGCATCGCGCATGGCGCGCACCTCGGCGGCATTTTGGCGGGCTTGGGCTTTGTTCATTATGTGGTACGGGGCAACCTGCCAACCTGGGCTTCCTGGCGATGGCGATGGCCGCGAGTGAAAGCGGTCCCCCGCAAACGGGAATTGGTCACCCATAGCTCCGCCAAGACGGTCGTGTGGCAACCGCCGGTGGACCTCCCCGGCGAAGACCTTGCTTCGCCCGATTTTATGAGCAAGGAGGTCGACCCCATCCTCGACAAGATCTCCGCGCACGGCATCCAAAGCCTCACTCCCCGCGAGCGCAAGATCCTGGAAGCCGCCCGCGCCCGCATCGGCAAGCGGTAGTCGTCGCCTCTCCCTCGCCCTCGCTCAGGCCCGGTGACGCAAGCGGTGATCGGACGGGGAGTGGTCGTGGATCTGCTTGAAGGCGCGGGAGAAGTAGAACTGGTCCGGATAGCCGACCTGGCCGGCAATCTCCTTGACGCAAAGCTGGGTGGTGTTGAGCAACTGGACGGCGCGCTGCATGCGCAGGCGGATGAGGTAATCGACGGGCGGGTAGCCGGTAAGGCGCTTGAACAGGCTGGCGTAGTGGGAGGCGGAGAGGTTCACCACCGCAGCCAGGCGGCCAACCCGCAGCGGTTCGGCGAGGTGCGCCTTCATGAATTCGATGCTCCGGGCGATCTTGGCGCGGGCGTCCGTTTCAGCGCTCGGGCCGTGCCGCCGCTGCCAGAGCATCACCCCCAGCAGATGGCTCAGCGAATGGCCGGCGTAAAGCAAATGCTCCATGGTGAAGCCATGTTCCAGGGTGTTCAGCACCTCCTCGAAGAGCAGAAAAAACTGCACGTGATCTCCCAGCGGGACCACCGGTTGGGCCACCGTCACTCCGAACTCCTTCAGGTAGGCGCCCACCAAGGCGCCCGTGGCGTGGAACCAGTAGACTGACCACGGGGCGCTCTCGGACGCGCCATACGCGTGGGGCACCTGCGGCGGCACCACCAGGAGCTGATTGGCGGCCACCGGGTGGCGGACCCCGCCCATTTCGACCCAACCGTTCCCCTGCACGCAGTAGATGAAGATGGCCTCGGGCGCTCCCCGCGCCCGGTCGCGCAAGTGGTCCTCGGCATGGGGGAAGTATCCCACGTCGGTGGGCATGATGCCCGCCAGGAGGGCATGGCGCTGGGCGGCCGCGACGAGCTTGCGGGGCAGCACGACAATACGCTGCCCCGGAAAGCCTTCGCCCTTTTCCGGACGGTTCATGGCCCGGCATCGTGCCAGAGTGCCGTAGAATCCTCCATCCCCAACATGAATTCTTCCATTCCTTGAACGACCGGGAGTCCGTAGGGTAGCGGTCTGTCATGAAGCAAGATGCCTCGGTTCGTGCCTGGACGGAGCAGGTGGTGATCCCAACCTACCTGCCCGCCGCGCCTGAAGTCTGCCCAATGTTCCTCGACAGGAGGGTGTACCAAGGCAGCAGCGGCCGCATCTATCCCCTGCCCTTCACCGATCGCATTGCCGAGTCCAAGGCCGACCGGGCGTGGCAGGTGGTCTGGCTGGAAAACGAGTACTTGCGGGTGATGATCCTGCCCGAGTTGGGGGGACGCATCCACGCGCTGCTGGACAAGACCAACGGGTACGACCTCATTTACCGCCAGTCGGTGATCAAGCCGGCCCTGGTGGGACTCGCGGGACCGTGGATTTCCGGCGGCATCGAGTTCAACTGGCCGCAACACCACCGGCCGGCCACGTTTCTGCCCGCCGAGTGGCGGCTCGAGGAGCACCCGGACGGCTCGGTCACCGTCTGGCTGAGCGACCACGATCCCCTCACGCGCATGAAGGGGATGCACGGGGCGTGCCTGCACCCGGGCCGCGCGTACCTGGAACTCAAAGTGCGCGCCCACAACCGCACGCCGATGGTGCAGACGTTCCTCTGGTGGGCCAACGTCGCCACCCGCGTGCACGAGGGCTACCAGTCGTTCTTCCCGCCGGATGCCCGCTACGTGGCGGACCACGCCAAGCGTGCCATCAGCACCTATCCGCTCTGCAAGGGATGGTATTACGGAGTCGACTACCAGACCCGCGCCAAGCGAGGGGTTCCGCGGGACGAGGTTCCCACCCGGTTCGTTCCGCCCCACTGCGGCGGGAAGGCACCGCTGGACTATGCCCCGAACGACTTGTCGTGGTACGCCAACATCCCCACGCCGTGCTCCTACATGTGCCTGGGCACGCAGGAGGATTTCTTCGGCGGTTACGACCATTTCAAGCAGGCCGGGCTGGTGCATATCGCCGACCACCACATCGCCCCCGGCAAAAAGCAGTGGACGTGGGGCAACCACGAATTCGGCTATGCGTGGGACCGCAACCTGACCGACACCGACGGCCCGTATATCGAGCTGATGGCGGGTGTCTTCACGGATAACCAGCCTGACTTTTCCTTCCTCCAGCCTGGCGAAACCAAGACGTGGAGCCAATACTGGTACCCCATCCAGCAGATCGGCCCGGCTGAGCATGCCAATCTGGACGCCGCGCTGAGCCTGCGCGTGACGGAGCAGGGCATCCGCGTCGGTATCAGCGTCTCCCGGCCGTTCCCGGGCGCGACGCTCGCGCTGCGGCACGGAGCGAAGACCTTGGAGACCTGGCGGGAGTTGGACCTGGCTCCCGGCAGGCCGTTCGTAGCCGAATGGCAGGCCCCGGCTGGGAAGCGTCCGCCCAAGCGGACCGCCCTTTCCCTGGTGGATGCCGAGGGCCGCGAGATCGTGGCGTACACCCCCGGGGAAGCCGGCGGAGGCCCGGTTCCCGAGCCGGCGGAGGAACCCCCGCCCCCTGAAGCCGTGGCCAGCGCCGATGAACTTTACCTGATCGGCCTGCACCTCGACCAATACCGCCACGCCACCCGCTGCCCGTCGCTCTACTGGCAGGAAGCGCTCTCGCGCGACCCCGGGGACTCCCGTTGCAACCATGCCATGGGATGGTTCTGGCTCCGCCGGGGCCAGTTCCTGTTGGCGGAACTCTCCTTTTACGCCAGCCTGGGACGGTTGACTCGCAGCAATCCGAATCCCCGCGACGGCGAGCCGCACTACAGCCTGGGGCTGGCGATCCGCCATCGTCTCGATATGGAGGAGGGCATGTACCGGCACTCGATCGAGAATGCCTTTCAAGCCGCCTACGACGCGTTTTCCAAGGCGACCTGGAATCAGGCCTGGGCGGGGGCCGCGCATCACGCTCTGGCTGAACTCGACTGCCGCCGCCAACGGTGGCATAAAGCCGAAACCCATCTCCAGCAGGCCCTCCGGTACGACGCCGACCACCTGGGGGTCCGCAACCTGCTGACCCTGGTGCTCCGCCAACTCGGGCGGGCCGGGGAGGCCGACCGGCTCCTGACCGAGACCCGCGCGCTCGATCCGCTGGACCTGTGGTCGCGGGACCTGGCCGGCGAGACCCTGAACGTGGACGCCCAGGCGCGCCTCGATCTGGCCCACGACTACGCGCGGGCGGCGTTCCACGGGGAGGCCATCCGCGTGCTCGAAGCCGCCACGTTTCCGGAGCGGGACTTGCCCGATCAAAGCCTGGGAGCGGCGCCCATGGTGGCCTATACCATCGGCTGGTGCCACGCCCGCCAAGGCGACCAGAGGACGGCGAGCCAATGGTATCGCACCGGGTCGCAACGCGCGCCGGATTACTGCTTTCCCGCCCGGTTGGAGGAGATCGGGATTCTCGAGGCGGCGGCGATGGCGCACCGCAAGGACGCCCGCCCTCGCTATTACCTGGGCAACCTCCTCTACGCCCGCGGCAGCCACCAGCAGGCCATCCGGGAATGGGAACACAGTATCGAGCGAGATCCGGACCATGCCATCGCCTGGCGGAACCTGGGGGTGGCGTACTTCAATTGCTCCCAAGAGGCCCAACGTGCCCACGCGGCCTATGAACGGGCCATAGCGGCTGCTCCCGCAAATGCACGGTTGCTCTATGAGCGCGACCAACTGTGGAAACGCCTGGGCGTGGCTCCGTCCCAGCGGCTCGCGGAGTTGACCCAGAAGCTGGAGCTGGTCCGGCAGCGGGACGATCTCTCGCTGGAGCTGTGCGCCCTCTACAACCAGACGGGACGCCACACCGAAGCCCTGGCCCTGCTGGGCAGCCGCCGCTTCCAGCCGTGGGAAGGCGGGGAAGGCGTGGCCCTCGGCCAGCATGTGCGCACGCACCTGGCGCTGGGCCGGGCGGCGCTGGCCAGGCAAGACGGCGCGGAGGCCCGGGCGTTGTTCGAAGCGGCGCTGCACTCGCCGCCTCACCTGGGCGAGGCCCGGCACCTGCTGGCCAACGCCAGCGACATCCATTACTGGCTCGGCGAGGCCGGCGCGGCCTTGGGCCGGAAGAGCGAGGCGCGGCAACACTGGCAGCGGGCGGCGGAGGCCAAGGGAGACTTCCAGGAGATGAGTATCCGCAGCTTCTCGGAGATGACCTATTACTCGGCCCTGGCGCTGTGCCGACTGGGCCAGAACCGGGCGGCGCAGGTCTTGCTCGAGGCCTTGCTACAGTACGCCCTGGAGCTGGAGAAGGCGCCCGCCACCGTCGATTACTTCGCCACCTCCCTGCCCACCATGCTCCTGTTCGAGGAGGATCTGCCGGCCCGCCAAGCCACCGCCGCGCTGTTTCTCCAAGCCCAGGCGCGCCTCGGCCTGGGCCAGACCGAGGCCGCCACACGCCTGCTCAAGCTTGTGCTTGAACGCGAACCGCATCATGCTCCGGCCGCAGACCTGATCGCGGAACTCGGACGCACCCCTTGACCCCAGGTCCCCGACTATGATCATCGCCGCCCCGACGGAATCCTCGCCGGCCACCGCCCGGTACAACTACTCCTACATCTGGCTCATCTCGGTGGTCGCCGCCCTCGGCGGCCTGCTCTTTGGCTGGGACTGGGTGGTCGTGGGCGGCGCCAAGCCCTTTTTCGAGCGGTATTTCGAACTGAAGAGCGCCGCCGCCTCCGGTTGGGCCAACAGTTGCGCCCTGATCGGGTGCCTCATCGGCGCGCTCCTCGCCGGGGCGCTGAGCGACCGCTTCGGACGCAAGCGCCTGCTCCTCTTCTCGGCGTTCCTCTTCGCCATCACCTCCATCGGCAACGGCCTGGCCAACTCCTTCACGATCTTCGTGGCGTGGCGCATCCTCGGCGGCGTGGCCATTGGCCTGGCCTCGAACCTCTCCCCGATGTACATCGCCGAAGTCGCCCCGGCGCAGATGCGCGGCAAGCTGGTCTCCGTCAACCAGCTCACCATCGTCATCGGCATCCTGCTCGCGCAATACATCAATTGGTACCTGGTCCGCGACCTGCCCGCCGGCTTCACCGACGAGCAAATCCGCAATTCCTGGTTCGGCCAGGCCGGCTGGCGCTGGATGTTCGGCCTCACCGCCGTGCCCGCGCTCTTGTTCTTCGGCAGCATGTTCCTAGTGCCGGAGAGCCCGCGCTGGCTCGCCAAGAACGGCCGGCATGACGCCGCGCGCACGGTGCTTGAGCGGATCGGCGGAGCGGCTTACGCCGGCGCGGCGCTCAGGGACATCGAGGCCACGCTGGTGAACGAGATCAAGAAGGTCGACTTCCGTGAACTGCTCGATCCGCGCCTGGCCAGGGTGCTGACCTTGGGCGTGGTGCTGGCGGTGTTTCAGCAATGGTGCGGCATCAATGTCATCTTCAACTACGCAGAGGAAATCTTCCGCGCCGCGGGTTACGACATCTCCAGCGTGCTCAAGAACATTGCCTGGACCGGCTCGGTCAACCTCCTCTTCACCTTTGTGGCGCTCGGCACGGTGGATCGCGGCGGACGGCGGCCGCTGATGCTCTTCGGGGCGGCGGGGCTCGCGGTCATCTACACCGGCATGGGGCTGTGCTACGCCACCGGGGTCAAGGGCCTCCCCATGCTGCTGCTGGTCCTCGCGGCCATCGGCTGCTACGGCATGTCCCTCGCGCCCGTCACGTGGGTGGTGATTTCGGAAATCTTCCCCAACCGCATCCGGGGCGCGGCCATGTCGGTCGCCGTCTCCTCCCTCTGGATTGCCTGCTTCCTGCTGACGTTCACCTTCCCGATTCTGAACAAGGTCCTGGGTCCGGCCGGCACCTTCGGGCTTTACGCGGTCATCTGCGTGCTCGGTTTCATCTTCATCAAGCTGCGTCTGCCCGAAACCAAGGGCAAGACCCTCGAAGCCATCGAGCACGACTTGGTGGATCACCCATAGCGGGCGCTGGCCGGCAGTGGGAATCGCTCCGTGACCAGGTGCCAGGCTGAGGCCAGGCAACGTCTGGATTTTCGACGGTCCAGTTCTTGGTTTGAGCGAATGACGCCTCGCGTCGGTCCAACCCCCAAGCCGACCAAGATCCGGGCATGCCGCTGGTGGCGGGTTTTCTGGGGTTTCTCGCCCCCCGCTGTCCAATCAAGTGACGGAGCCTTGTCTTGGCGATGCCGTATGGCTGGAGTGATCGGATTGAGAGTGATATTGTGGGCTCGCGCTGCGGGCTTTGCCAGAGGAGTTGCTCCGGCGCGATTCCAGTGCGGACTGGTCGCTATTATGGTCTTGGCCCTCGGTCTGCAAGGCTGCGGGCGCGCCAAGCCGTCGGCCGAGGGGGACGCAAATACCGTCCCAACCAAACCTCCTCCACTGGAACTGGTTGACATTCCAGCAGGTGCCTTTCAGATGGGTTGCCCCGAGAATCCACCGACCTATCCGCAACCGGCCGCCAAACCGGTTAGAACGGTGCGACTGAGTGCATTCGCCATCGGGCGATACCCGGTGTCGGTGCATCAGTATTGCGAGTTCCTGAATGAGGCAAGGTTCTCGGAAGGCTATGTGCATCCCTGGTTCAAGCGGGATGTCACGAAGGGGCTCCGGGGGCCATGGCAGCCGAGGTCAGGCCGCGCGAATCAGCCAGCGCGCGTCACGCGCACGGGAGCGCAAGCGTTCTGCACCTGGGCTGCCAAGGCCAAGTTCGAGGGGAAGGTATGCCGACTCCCGACGGAGGCCGAATGGGAATACGTCGCCCGGGGGAAGGAGGGGCGGAACTACCCGTGGGGAGAAGTGACCAATCAAGTGCAGACCCTCTCCGATCCAATCGGAGCCCGGCCTGAGTTGGCGACGCCCGAAGGGGTTCAAGACCTCAACGGTCCGGTCTCCCAGTGGTGTCTCGACTCTGAGTCAAAGTCGTACGAAGGGCTTGGCAACGACAATCCAGTCAACATGGTAGGCGGTCAACGCGGCATCGTGCGGGGAGGACCACTGATGCGCATGGGATTCATCAATGAGCACATGGTGCCTCCTCCGGCGTGGCGTCGATTCATGGCGGCGGACCAGGAGACAGACACCCTGCCCAGCGGATTTCGCGTGGTGGTCACGGATAAGGCCCATCCGCTAGCCCCTAAGTGAAGCTCCCACGCCGGACAACCCGGGAAGCAGGCCGGCGGGTAGTCGTCACACGATGGGACAGGTCGGGCTCCCGGCGAACCGCGCCGGACCGCAGCCTGAGGGCTCGCGTCAGCATCGAGCCAGACGGTCCCATCCAAACAAACAGGGCCTCGAAAGGCCCTGTTGCGGATGCGCGACCGGATACTGGGGGGAGAGGAACAACTCCCCGGATAAGGAGCCTCAGAGCAGCTTGCCCTGGTACTCACCCGTGAGGGTCTCCAGGAACTTCACGATGGCTTGGACATCCGCCTCCGCCAGAATCTGCCCCTGCTGGTACCGGGCCATGACCCGCACGGCGCTGGCCAGGTCCTTGGCACTACCGTCATGCAGGTAGGGCGCGGTGCGAGCGACGTTGCGAAGCGTGGGGACCTTGAGGTGGTACTTGTCCTTTTCGGCCTTGGTGAAGTTGAAGCGGCCAAAGTCGGCGTCGGTTTCCTTGCCGCGGTCGGCAAAGTACGGTCCGCGCCGTCCCATGCGCTCGAAAGACTGTCCGCCCAGCAACTTGCCGACATGGCAGGTGGCGCAGCCCAGTTCCTTGAACCGCGCGTGCCCGCGTTGTTCCTCGGCGTTGAGGGCCTGCTGATCGCCCGCGAGCAACTTGTCGAACTTGCTGTTCGGCGTGAGCAAGGTGCGCTCGAAGGCGGCGATGGCATCGGTGATGGTGTCAGCCGTGAAGCCGGCGGCATAGACCGCCTTGAAGTCCTGGGCGAAGGCGGCGTCGGCCGCAAGTTTGCCGGTGATCTGGGGCCAGTTCGAGCCCATCTCCACGGGGTTGTTGGGCGGACCGCCCGCCTGGGCCTCGAGGGTGGGGGCGCGGCCATCCCAGAATTGCAGCACCTGGAAGGCGGCGTTGAAGGTGGTGGGCGCGTTGATGCCTCCCAACTGGCCGCGGATGCCCGTAGAGTATTGGGCCTGGTCCGTGCCGCCCTTGTTCAGATCGTGGCAGGTGGCGCAGGAAACGGTGTCATCGCCGGAGAGGCGTTTGTCGTGATAGAGCTGGCGGCCCAGTTCGACCTTGCGGGGATCGACGTCGAGCTTGGCCGGGATGGGGTGAATCGGATTGGCCGCCAGAGCGGTCGGCAGGCCGGCGCCGTACTGCTTGGCGCGGGTTTCCTTGATCCAGGAGGCCAGGGTGGCCTTCTCCTCGCCGCTGAGCCTGGCGTTCCAATGCATCGCCACATAGCGGCCCGGCGGCATGCTTCCCTGCTCGGCCACCCACTCCAACTTGGCCAGCGTGGGCTCGGACGCGGCCTTCCCGGCGGGGAACAAGGCCCCGGTGAGATCCATCCACGACAACCCTTGGGCAACGTCCTTGGCCACCATCGAGCCGGCCACGGGCATGCCGGCGTAGAACGGCTTGCTGGCATCCGGCACGTGGCAATGACCGCACTTGGCCTCCAGGACTGCGGCCACCTTCTGCGCCTGCGGGTCGGCGGGAGGGGATTGGGTCAATTTGGTCTTGGAGGGGCCGCCCTGGATGAGGTTGATGACGGGCACCGCCAACCCAAGCACGGCCAGGCCGGCGACAATCTTGATCGAGCGTTTCATAGCTGGTTGCGTATGTTGACGCCAGTCTAGGTAACGCGTATCCGACCGTCAAGAAACCCGTCGCGCAACCAGTGGAAAAGTGCCGCTCCAGCGGCGCGAAGGCTTCGAACGATGCCGGCGCTGCGGGCACAGGCACACCGTGACCCAGACAGGCTCAGGGGGTTTTCCGTCCGTCCGGCGATCCCGCTCGGTCAGGTCGCTCGGATGGACCAACCGCCCCCGGTAGCGGCAGCGCCGCCATGCGGGCGGAGAGTTCGAGCCACGTCGGCTGGTCCACTGGAAAGCCCAGCGAAACAAACTCGTCCCGCAAATCACGGCGAAAGGCATGCGAGAGGGCGGCCACCCAGAGCGTGGCGCGGAAGGAGGCGGCGGCCGGAGTGTCATGCGCCGGGTCATAGCGGCGCAACCAGTCCGCCTCGAACAACTGCAGGGCCTGCATCAAGCGTTGCACCGGGACGCGGTAACCCTGGCCGGCGCGTTCGGCGTGGAGGCAGAACTGGAAAGCAAGCGTCATGAAGGTGTCGAACGCTTCATCTCGGGGAGTGTCTGGTTGGTCCCACGATTGAAATCCCCGGCGCTCTTCGAGGTAACGACGATACGCCGAGACCACGATGCCCATGGAAGTGAGCGCGCTACGACGCAAGTCCGCCACCAATTCGGGGCCAAGGCCGAATTCGGCGCTCCGGTTGATCAACTCGAAAGCGATGGCGTGCTGGAAAATCTGGGCCAAGGCCTCGCTCACGATGCCATTGGCATTGCCATCGGTCTTGCCGCCGAAGCGGAAGGCGGCGGGAGAGTTTAACGTGAGATTGTGCCCGATTTCGTGGAAACACGACGTCCACGGCACCTCGCCGGTGAGCGAAGCTCCCGCGGCAAAGGCCACGGGGGTCGAGTACCAGAGGCTGTAAAAACCGCCCCCCCGGTCCCGCAGCATGACCTGCCGAAACCCGCCGCCCGGCAACTCCACGTTGTGATTGGCGAGGTCCAACCCGACACTGGTGGCCGCGGTGAGCACCGCTTCGATGGTGGCGGGTGGCACCGGGCCCAGGTCCGCCCCCTCAAAGTGCGCCAATTGCGGAGAAAACCCATAACCGGGCTGTCGGCTGAGCAACTCCTGCGGAGCGGTGGCCACCCGCACGCAGGCCCTCTCCGGCATGGGCACTGCCCTTAACCTCGGGGGGACGAACCACACCACCGTCTCCGCCGTGCCAGTGGTTCCGCCCTCGTAGCGGGCCGTGACCGAAACAACGTAGTCGCGCGCGCGGTTGGTGTAGGTATGCGCCTGCGGGAAGAAGCCGGTGGCAACCGTGCCGTCGCCCCATTGCCAGGCAAACGGCGTCGTCGGCCGGCGGGCATCGCCGCCTTCAACCACGACCGCGCCCGTGCTCCGATCCACGTGCTCCACCCGGGCGTGCAGGGTCTGGGGTGGCCCCTGGAGCACGGCTCCGAAGTTGAACGGCTCCGCGTGTCCAAGGGAGGGGCTGGCCGGCAGCAAAAGCGCCCAAGCCACGCGGCAGGCATTCCAAATCGGTTTCATCGACCCTTCGCAAGCCCCGCTGGATGGCCTCGCGCCCAACTGACTCAGCACGCCAACCGTTCAGTCGCCCCCCGCTTCGTCCGCCCCCTGCGGCAAGCCCGGCCGCTAGTCCGCCGGGTCAAGGGCGGGGCGGAACTTGTACTTCTTGGGCAGTTCGAGGGTGGCTTTGAGCGGCTTGATGCCACCGCTGCAGGTGGGATGCGAGAGTGACGCGGCCGCCACACAAACCCCGGTCTGGAGGCACTTGGCCAGCTCCCAGCCCTCGTGCAACCCCACCAACACCCCGGCGCAGAAGGCGTCGCCCGCCCCCACAGTTCCGGCGATGTACTTCGCGGGCAGGTTGAGCGAGGATTGCCAGAAGTCGTCGCCCTTGCGGGTCCGGGCAAAGGCCCCCTCCACGAAGTGAATGATCACGAGTTCGTGAACGCCGAGCTGGAGCAGCGCACCAGCGGCATGGCGCAGGGCGACGGTGTCAAGCGAGCCGTCGGCCTGGCGGATCTTGAAACCGGTCACCTTGCCGGCCTCGATTTCATTGAGAATGCAGTAGTTGACGTACTTGAGGGCGGGGGTCACCACGCTCGCATAGCGGTCGCTCTCCTCGCTGACGACATCCAGGCTGGTCTTGAGGCCGGCCTCCTGGGCGGCCGCGAGCAAGGCGGCGGACTTCGTCCCGAAGTTCTTGTCCGGCTTGTCCAGCTCGTCAAGGAGCAGGAGGTAGCCTAGGTGGAAGATGCGGGCCTTGATGCGCTTAAAGTTGAGGTCCTTACCGTCCCAGAGGGCGTTGGCGCCGCGCATGTGGAAGAAGGTGCGCCTTCCCCCGTGCTGCTCGGTCATGACATCCGTGTAGGAAGTGGGCGCCTCGGGCGTCCGGCGCAGGTGCTTGGTGTCGATCTTATGCGAGGCGCAATCCTCCAGAATCTGCTGCCCCAAGGCATCCTCCCCCACCAGGCCGGCGGCCATCAGGGGAAACGGCACGCCCAACCGCGACAGGTCCACCAGCACATTATAGGGAGAGCCGCCAGAACCCTGGGTCTGGCTGAGGATGTTGGCGAGCTTCTCCGGTTGCGGAAAAACGTCGATGATCTTGACCTGGTCGATAATCCAGTTGCCACCGGCCAGCAACCCGGTGCGTGAGGAGGATGATTTCGTGCTCATGGCGTGAAACGAGAGGCGCTTCCGAGCCACAACAGCCAAGCCGCTTCGTCATCGGAAGACCTAAGGCTATGGTAGCCAAATCCACAGGTCATGTCACCTGCTTTTTCCTGCGCTCACAGGCTCCCCGGGCGGGGCCGCCCGCCGGAACTAGGCGGTGGGGCGGGCAGCCTCCGGCGGGTTGGTGGCAGGTCCCGAAGCGGGCCATTGAATGATCACGTTGGCGGCGGTGATCAATACCCCGCCCAGCAGCAGGCTGGCGGTGAGCGTCTCGTTCGCGTAATGGACGCCGGCGAACCGGGAAAGCCACGCGGGTAGAAACAGCGTCAGCAGACTGGCGAAGAGGGGTTCGGCGCAGTAAATGAGGCCGGCCTCGGTGGCCGAAACCAAAGGCTGCCAATGGTTCATCAGGAGGAACCCGCCCAACGTGCAGAAGATGACCAGCACCGCCATCAGGGTCTGGGCCGGGACGTGCGAGACGGCCAGCCAGAGGTCCGCCGGGCGGGTGGCGGTGGCCCACGCCAGCGGCAAGGCGGAGAGGGCGATCACCACGAACATGACCCAGGTGAAGTTCCCCACCCGGTTGACCGCAAAACAAGGCCGCTGGAGCCAGAGAATCTGGACGGTAAACACCACCGAGGCCAGCAGGGTCTCGATTTCGCCGCGGCCGAGCTTGAGCGTGCGCCAATCCAACCGCGCCAGCACAGCCACCCCGATGACGACCAACCCCACGCACAAGAGCGTGCGGGGGGCGGGCCAGCGGCGTTCCCGCAAACCGATCCAGACCGGGATGATGACGCAGTAGCACTGGGTGAGAAAGGCCGACACCGAGGCGTGGATGCCATCCGGCCCCTGGCGGGCCAGGGCGTCCATCTGGAGGATCAAACCGGCGGAGGTGAGCAGGCCCAGCACGGCGCCCTCCCAGAGTTCGAGGCGGGTCAAGTGACGCAAGTGGCGGTATTCGAGCGCGGTAAGCACGCACGCCCCGATCCCGAAGCGGTAGACCAGGCTCAACGCGGCTATAAACCAAGAGGACCAAGCCGGTTCCTGTTGGTTCTGGAATTGAGCCAGGGCCTTCATGCACGGGAAGCTCAGCGACCAGCAGGCGGTGGCAACCACGAGCATCCAGGCGGCCCGACCACGGTGGGGCGCCACACTCATGAGCCGCCGAGGCTACTGGCGTGGAGCCGCCTTCGCCAAGGAGAATACGCGTGACGACGCCCGGCCCGCCCGCGAAATGCGCTCGCGCCCGGCGAAGCCTTTGCGCATCATGCCGCCGCGTGATCGAGGTCGATCAATTGAGCTTCAGCTACCCGGATGGCCGTCAGGCCTTGTCCGGGGTCAGTTTCCGTCTGGCTCCGGGCGAAACCGTCGGGCTGATCGGGCCGAACGGCGCCGGCAAGTCCACGTTGCTCCTGAACCTGAACGGGCTGATGGGCTTGCCCCGCGCCCAGGGGCGGGTGGCCATCAACGGCCTGACGGTCGAACCGGCCAACCTGCCGGAAATCCGCCGGCGCGTGGGACTCCTGTTTCAGGATCCCGATGACCAACTGTTCTCCGCCACGGTCGGTGAGGACGTGGCGTTCGGCCCGGTCCAACTGGGATTGACGCCGGAGGAGGTCCGGCAACGGGTGGCAACGGCGCTGGGCGAGGTGGAACTGCGGGGATTCGAGGACCGCATCCCCCACCACCTCAGCCTCGGGGAAAAGAAACGCGTCTGCCTGGCCGGGGTGCTGGCGTGCCAACCCGACGTGCTGCTCTTCGACGAACCCACCGCCAACTACGATCCCCGCGGGCGGCGCGAGTTCATCGCCCTGTGCCGCCGCCTGCCCGCCACCAAACTGATCACCAGTCACGACTTGGAGATGATCCTCGCCCTCTGTGCGCGGGTATTGGTGCTCGACGAAGGGCGGGTGGTCGCGGATGGCCCGGCGACGGAGCTGCTCGGCAACGAGCCCTTGATGCTCAAACACGGACTCGAGAAGCCCCACAGCCTCATGCACCGCCATCCGCACAGCGGGACCGGCGCGGCCTAGCGGCTGAAGTTGCTCAACGCGAGCCGGCGGCGAAGGTCCTCGCGGTTCACCGCATCGTGGAAATCGACCGGGTTGAAGTCGTCCGTCAAGACGCGGCCGCGGCGGGCGTCCAATTCAGTCTTGTGCTCCCAAGTGTACTCCGCGATCGCGCGCAGGTAATCCGGCACGGTGGCAAAGTCGGGCGGATGCCAGGCGTGGAGAGACTCCTGGTCCGTGGCAACGAAGAAGACATTGCCGTTGCCGGCGGCATGGCAGCGCACGGAGCGGAAGACCGCGCGCAGGGTCTGGTCCAGCGAGGCGGGGAAGAAGTCGCGGCCCGGCGCGAAATCCCCGAAGGTGTTCATCACCAGGACGCCGTTCGGCCGCAGGCGGCGCTGCATGGCGGCAAAGGCCTCGCGGGTCATCAGGTGAGCCGGCGGCGATTCGCCCAGGAAGGCGTCGAGGACGATCGCGTCATACAGGTTGGTGGCGGTGTTGAGAAACTGGCGGCCGTCGCCGAGGTTGAGGTTCAGGAGGGAACGGTCGAAGTTGAAGTGCCGCTCGGCCAGGGGAACGACCGCCGGGTTGATCTCGACGGCATCCACCCGCACCCCGGCGCGGGCCAGGCTCATGGGCACGGCGCCCACGCCCAGGCCGATGCACAGCGCGTGGCGCAACTCCGGAGTGTAGGCGCGTGCCAAGCCCTCCAACATGTAGGTGAAGAGCGACCCGCTGCGCTGCTCGCCGACCTCCCAGGTGTTCTGCACCAGGAGATCGTTCAGGTAGTAACGCCGGGAGCCGCCTTGGACGTCGAGCACCTGCATGACGCCGAAGTTGGAGTTCTGGAATTCGCGCTGGGTGTAAGTCTCGCGGTCAAAATCGGGCGGGCGCAGCGCTCCGAGCGCCCCGAGCACCGCCACCAGCAACACGGTGACGCCGGCGGGAGCGAGCCCCTTGCGCTCCCAGAGCAGGAAATGACTCAACCCCACCGCCGCCAAGACCATCGCCGTGCCGAACATCGTGACGGAATTCCGGCAGTGGGGGATCAACACGTAGCCAATCAAGACCGTGCCCAGGACGCTCCCCAAGGTGCTGATGGCCGACAACCGGCCCACCGCGCCCCCGACCTCCTCGACCGAACGGGTGAAGTGGCGCACCAACAGCGGACCCGCCATGGCCAGCAACGCCAGCGGGAGGAAAAACAGGAACAACGCGGCCAGCAGCGAACCGACCGCCAGGCGGAACTTGAGGCACCAGAGGGCGGCCTCGGCGTGCCAAAGCACCCCGCTGCCCAGGTAGGCCGCTGCCACGAGCATGCCCGCGTACAGCCACGTCAGACGCGGGCTGCGCTGGGCAATCCAGCCGCCGGCGTAGTAACCGGTGGCCAAGGCGATCAAGGTCACTCCAATCTGGGCCGTCCAGACGAAATGCGAGGTGCCGACGAAAGGCGAGAGCAGCTTGGCTCCCAGGATTTCGACCACCATGATCGCCGCGCCGCACACGGCCGACGTGAAGTAGAGCCAGAGCCGGAGCCCCGCAGACAGTCCGGGTTTGGGTCCCGCATGAGCCGGTTTGTTCACGCGGCTGTTGTAATGGCCGCCCGCCGCTTTGGAAACGCCAAAGTGAAACGCGCCGGGCCGTCATCCCGTTTTCCCTTGCGGCTCAGGGCGGTGGAGCTAGGCTCGCACAACTGAACCATCGGACGCCTGCCGCCACGCGATCGGTCGAGCTCAATGGCCCCTCGCTCCGGCGCGCCCAACCGCCGATCCCACTCATGAAAACCCTGCTCGTCGCCCTGGTCCTCGTGCTCTTCCCCGATCTCGCGCGCTCCGAAGACGCCCTCATCCTGCGCCAGAAAGACGCCCCCGCCACGATCACCCGGCACGAAGTCGGCTATCTCCCGCCCAACGCCGGCATGGCCGCGGGCATCACGCACAACACCACCTGCAAAAACAACTCCGGCAAGGAAATCCTCGCCCTGGAAGTGGGCTTCGCGGACTTCGACGTCTTCCACCGCTTCCTGCGCGTCTCCCACCAACTGCGCCTCGCGCCCCTGCCCGCCGACCGCGAGAGCGGCTGGGAGCGTTCCGTCCACCGGTCCTTCGGGCTTCACGCCTTCGAGAAGTACGGCACAGGCATCGCCTACGTCAAAGCCGTCCGCTTCGCCGACGGCGACGTCTGGCGCGCCGACCCCGCCGAGGTCCTCACGGAAATGCAGCAATTCGACCGGGAGGTCACCAAAGACAAGCTGCTGGAAACCGACCAAT